>REET01000152.1 GCA_007694925.1 Phycisphaerales bacterium
CGGGCGGGCGGCGTCACGCTTGCGATGTGCGTCGCGTCGATCCTCGGTGTCCGCCTCATCATGCCGAGGATCATCAGCGTTTTCACGCTTGATCAGGAGACGCTGCTGTTGGTGGCGATGGCGGTGCTGTTCGCGTTCTGCGGCATCGCTCATGCCGCTGGCCTGCCCCTGACGATCGGGGCGTTTCTCGCGGGGGTGTCGCTCTCGGCGTTCCCGGTTGGGGCGAACATCCGCAAGCCGATCGGGTCGGTGGCGACCTTCTTCACGGCCGTGTTCTTCGTGGCGCTGGGCTCGCTGCTGCCTGCGCCCAGCGGGCAGAGCGTGCTGCTGGCGATCTTGCTCGGCGCCGTGGTGCTGCTGCTGACGCCGTTCGTGGTCGTCGCCGCGTCGCTGGGGCTAGACATTTCGCGTCGGGCTGCGATCGAGTCGGGGCTGATGCTGGCGCAGGCCGGCGAGCTGGCGTTGGTCGTGGCGATCTTCGGCTACCAGCGGGGGCACATCGGCGACGACCTGCTCGCCGCGATGGCCTTCGTCACCGTCGGCACGATGATGCTCACGCCCCTGATCGCGACCGAGGCGATCGCGTGGAGGATCCTCGATCTGATCCCCGTCAAGCTGCCCGCGCCGACAGACCGCAAAGACCACGCGGTGATGCTCGGCTGCGGCACCAACAGCCGCGTGCTGCTGGACCTGCTGCTGCTCTCGGGGCTCGAACTCGTGGTGATCGACGAGGACCCGGCGGTCGCCGCCCGGCTGCGCGAGCGGGGGATCACGGTGATCCGGGGCGAGGCGGCCGACCCTCGTGTTCTTGCCGCGGCGGGCGCTCCGGCGGCGAAGATCGTCGTCTCGACCATCCCCCGCCCCAGTGTGAACCTGCGCGTGCTCAAGCACCTGCCCCCGGGACGCCTGATCGTCCGCGTCTTCGAGGCCCACGACGAGCGGAAGCTCCGCCACGCCGGGGCGATCACCGCCAGCGAGGCCGAAGCCGCGGCGGAAGAAGCGGCGAGGCTGATCCTCAAGGCCTGAACCCTGTTCGAGGGTCTGCACCCGCCCCCGCCCGATCGCCGATAACCCGGGTTGTCGCCCGTGCTTCGCCCGGCGGTCGCCCTCGGGGGCGATCGGCGACGCATGCTTGTGACCGTCACCCTCCGAGGGCCGAATCGCGATGCGTTCGATGCACTGGTTTGCTCTGCTGATTTGCTGCGCTGCGTCACTCGCCCAGGGGCTGCCGACCTACACCGTCGTCGGCGAGGTCGAGACGGAGGTCGTCGAGGCGTTCAACAACGCGTGGAACCGGCTGACGCCAGAGCACCGACGCCTGCTCGACGGGATCGCGCTTCGGCGCGGGGCGGAGTTTGTTCTGCCCGAGCGGTCGCCCCTGGAGTACCGGCTCGTCGCAGCGGCGGCGATGGCGAGCCACAACGGCGTCCGTCACGAGATCACGGTGTACGACGCGGGCGTCCGGGGCGCGGCGCGCTGGAACGGCGGCCTCCCGAGCGACGAGAGCCTCGACGAGTTTCTTTCGAACTTCGCAGACCTCGTGCCCGAAGGCAGGCACAGCAATGACCGGAACCCTCGCTGGCTCGCGTTCTACATGCCGATCGAGTCGTGGAACTCCGGCGGCGAGGTCCCAAAGGGCCTGCCGACGCCCGGCAAGCCGACCGCTCTGCAGCGGTTCGTCGAGAACGGCGTCTGGCACGCGCTGGGCGGGAGCGCCACGCTCGAAGAGCTTCTGCTCCACGAGCTCGCCCACGCGGTCCACTCCGGCGGAGCCGCGGGGCGGAACCTCAGCGAACGCTACGGCTCGTGGGCGACGCTCTCGGGCTGGACCCTGACGAGCACCGGCGAGCCGGCGAAGGGCTACGCCTACGGCCGCATGATGGTCGAGCGCCCGATCGCGCTGATCCGCCTGCTGATCGGGGCGGACCGGGGCGATTCGATCTACGCCCCAGCGCCCGATGCGCGGTTCGTGAACATCTATTCGAGCTACGACCTGCGCGAGGACTACGCCGAAGCGACGCGACTCTTGGTGTACGCCCCGGCGCGTCTTGCGGAGGTGTCGCCGCACAAGTTGCTGTATGTGAACGCGGTGGGCTGGAACACACGCATGGACGCGGCGAACCCCGGGCCGCTCTGGATCGATGAGCGGACGCTGCGCGACGCGCCGTGGTTCGCTAGGCTGAGCGAGGGCGCGAGCACGCTATTGCTCGACTCCCGCGTCGATCCTGTGGCGGCGATGGCGGTGTTGCGGGCGCACGTGGGCGTGCTCGATGCGGCCGATCTGCCCGAGCCTCACGAACGCTTCGTGCTTCCCGCGGACTATCCCGAGCATCTGTCACGCCGGCACGCCGACGGGCGATTCTCGGTCACGATCGTGGGCGTCGAGCACCACGCCCACCCCGAGGCGGTGCGGCGGCACGCCGAGTGGGCGATGATCGCCTGGCTCGAATATTCTCAGGTCGAGCTCATGCTTTCGGGGCTGCACAACGGCGTCGACGAGGCGGAAGC
>REET01000089.1 GCA_007694925.1 Phycisphaerales bacterium
TACGCCCATCCGATCGCGCCGGGGTCGGGCGAAGACGCGCCCGTGCAGGAGATCGACGATGCGCTGACGCGCGAATTTAAGCCGGAGCACTACGGCGGCCTGAAGCTCCGGTGCGAGCGGGAGGTCGAGGCGGCGTTTCCGGGGCGCTCGCTGATCGTGCGTTCGGGGCTGCTGGCTGGGCCGCACGACCCGACGGGGCGGCTGGCGTATTGGCTACGACGCATCGACGAGGGGGGCGAGGTGCTCGCGCCCGGCGATCCGGACGGGCCTGTGCAACTGATCGACGCGCGAGACATGGCTGAGTGGGTGTTGCAGATGGCCGCGGCCGGGCGTGGCGGCGTGTTCAATGTCACGGGGCCGGAGAACCCGCTGACGATGCGCGGGGCGCTTGACTCCATCGTCCGTGTCGCGGGCTCGGGAGTTCGTCTGGCGTGGACGCCCGAGTCGTTCCTGCTCGAACAGGGCGTTTCGCCCTGGACGGAGCTGCCGCTGTGGATCCACGCCGAGCGGTGCGGGATGCTGGATGTCGGGATCGGTCGTGCGCTTGATGCGGGGCTTTGCTGCCGCCCGCTCGAAGAAACGGTCCGAGACACGCGGGCCTGGCTCGCGCAGGAGCGGCAGGCCGGCGCTGCGCTGGCCAGCGGCGTCGATCCGTCCGCGACGCTCTCCCGCGAGAAAGAGCGATCGCTGCTCGAACGCTGGCGATCGATGACACAGAGCCGTGAGGGCTGAAAAACCACGAAGACGGAGGATTCCATGAGCACGACGAAGAAGCTGAAGGTGAGCACACCGAGCGATACAGAGATTGTCATGACGCGCGAGTTCAACGCCCCGCGGCGGATGGTGTTCGAGGCGATGACCACGCCAGAGTTGCTGAAGAAGTGGATGGGCCCGCCCGAGTGGCCGTTGGTCTCCTGCGAGATCGACCTCCGCGTCGGCGGCAAGTACCGGTTCGTCGCTTCGGGGCCCGACGGCATGGAAATGGGGTGGGGCGGCGAGTACCTCGAAGTCGTCGAGCCCGAACGCTTCGTCGCCACCGAGCAGTTTGACCAGGCCTGGTACGCCGGCGTCGCCCATGTCACGACGGAACTGTCCGAGCGCAACGGCAAGACCACCGTGACGACCACCATCCGCTACGAGAGCAAGGAAGCACGCGACATGGTCCTCAGCTCGCCGATGGAGCAGGGCGTCACCATCAGCTACGACAGGCTGGAGAAGCTGCTGAGCGAACGCGCGGAGGTGTGACCCCGCCGGGGCCGGGCCGAGGCCTGTCCCTGCGTGCCGAACAGCCCAGTTTGAGCCTTTACCCGAGCCCCGGTGCGCGTCCCTGAACCCCTCGCGCACCGGGGTCTTTCGCTGTATGCTCCCGTCATGGGAGCAGGATCAGAGCAGAACTCGGGCCGGGCGTCGGAGCTTCCTCCGTTTGTGCTGGCGTTGCTGACCGGCGACGCGGCGGCGATCCGTGGATTGGTTGCGAAGGGGCAGGACCCGAGCCGGCCGATCGAGGTTGATCTGGACGACCTCAATGAGTTCGAGGATTTCACGCCGCTGATGCTCGCGGCGGGGTCGGATCGCGGGGCAAACGCGGAGACGCTGCGTCTGTTGCTGCAGCTCGGGGCGGATCCGGGCGTGCTGGTGGAGGGCGACTCGACGGTGATTGCCGCGTGCATCGGGCTGGGGTGGGACGAGGAGACGGAGCGGAGGCGGGGTGGTGACGCGGCGAGGCTCGGCGTGCTGCTGGAGGCAGGGTGCCCGCTGCCGCAGGATCCGGAAGACGCCAACCGCCTGCTCTGCAAAACGGCTGCGACCGGCGACCCGGAGCGGCTGGCGATGCTGCTCGAACGCGGGCTGTCGCCCGAGCCCTACTTCGATCCGGACAAGGAGGAGGCGGAGTATCTGGAATTCAGCCGCCGAATCCAAGAGATCAGGGAGCAGACGGCTCGGGAGGTTGGTGAAGAGTCCGAGCCGTGGATCGCCGAAGCGAAGGCCGAGATGGATCGGATGGAAGAGGAGGACATCGCGCGGCGGCGGAGTGCCCCGAGTTCGTCGGACATCCCGTTGTTCCGTGCGGCAGAGTCCGGCAGCGCCGAGTGCGTGAAGCTGTTGCTCGACGCGGGCGCCGATCCCGAACAACGCGACGACGAGAGACAGTCGGCGTTGTTCCACGCCACTTCGACCGAGGTTGCGAGGCTGCTGATCGAAGCCGGCCTGTCGCTCGAGGATCGAGACTGCTGGGACCACACGCCCCTGATGTCGGCGTTGGGCAGTCTGGAAAATCCGCTTCGTCGCGTTCAAGCGCTGCTGGAGTCCGGGGCCGATCCGAACGCGACGAGCGATCACGGCTTCACGCTCTTTATGACGGCTGTTCGTTCGGAATGCAGAAGCGTCGAGCTGCTGCGCTTGCTCGTCGAGCACGGCGCCGACCCGCACGCGGTCAGCGACTACGGCTACAACGCCTTCCACGCACCGATCGATGTCAGCTTCGTCGGCGATGACGAGGAGAATGTCCGACCGATCATGTCGTATCTGAAGGAGCTCGGTGTCGACATCGAGCACCGCAACAAGAACGGGCAGACGCCGCTGGCCCACGCGGTCGAGGAAGGGTTCGCGCCCGAAGTCACGGTGCTCTGCGAGCTCGGGGCGGATCCGAACGCGGTGTGCCCGATGCGCCACTGGTCGGGCGGCAAGTGGAGTCGGATCGACAAGCCGCTGCTGATCCACGCGGTCAAGGGTTCGTGCACGAGGGCGGTCAAGAAGACCGAGAGCCTGCTGCGGGCCGGGGCAGATCCTTCGGTGACGGATCACGAGGGGTACCCGGCGATTGCGATCGCGGCCGGCAAGGTCGCGTCCGACGCGCCAGCGGAGGAGTACGAGGCCGCGGGCCGGGCGTTTTACGAGGCGCTGAAGGAGATTCGCGTGCCGCCCGACGCCCCGAAAGACCGTGACGGCTATGTCGCCGCGGTCTCGCCGGCGATCCGTCAGGCGGTGGAGCGCTGGGCGGAGAAGATCCCGCGCCCCAAGGAGCCGGCGTGGAAGCGGAAACTGCCGGAGGAGTACGCCGAGCTCCCAGACGAACGGGATGAGCGGATCTCGGTCATCGTGCTGCTGGTTGCGTACCGGGTGTGGCGGAATCGTGATGCAAGTTGACGAGGGTTGAGTGCAGGCTTTCAGCATCGCGCAGCGGATGCCGCCGTTCAGGTGTTCGGCGCCTTTACACAAGATTGCGGACGGACCGCTTCCACGCCGACTTGGAGAGGGCGTTGACCAGCCGTTCGTCTGCGGTGACGGCTTGTGCCTTCTCTTTCGCCGCGAGCGCGATGTAGAGGCTGTCGTACACCGTGCGGTCGGTTTCGTTGGCGATGCGGAGGGCCTCGGGCAGCAGTTCGGCGGAGGGACAGATCTCGACGGGGAAGGCCGAGGTGTCGCGGAAGAGTTCTTGCGCTTCGTCCGGCGTGAGCGAGCCGCGTCGAGCCAGCTTCCAGAAGACCGACGCGACCTCGATCCAGAGCAGGTCGGGGGCGATCAGGCGGTGCTCGGGCGAGAGGAGCGCTCCCGCCGCCTCGCGGCCTTCCTCGGGCAGGAACCACTTCACCGCCACGCTCGCGTCGACGACGAGCGTCTTCATCGCTCGCGGTCCTCGCGGATGAGCTCGGTCGAGTCGGGCAGGCCGCGGTCGGCGAGGCGCTCGTGCCAGTCGGCGCTGATCGCGCGCGCCTCGTCGAAGTTGCGCTTGGCGTCGCGCCTCAGTGCGGCGTGCAACTCCTGCTGGAGCGAACGCCCGGACCGCTCCGCCCTCGTCTTCAGCACCGAGAGCACATCGGCGGGGATGTCGCGGAGGAGCAGGCTCTTGGCCCCGCCCTCGCCGGCCGACTTCGCAACGGGCGCGGGCTGCTTGCGGCCCTCGCCTTTCAAGGGGTTCGGCTTCTTCTTGGAGCTCGCGGGCTTGGGGCGTGATCGCGCCATTCCGAATGATACCAAAGTGATACCATGGGTGCAAGGGGTCGCGACCCGCGACGATGAGCATCGCTTCCGGGCGTGCGGGCGGGGCGGAATTCGGTTATTGTTCCGGCGTTCGCCCCGGGGCGGGGCGGCAGAAAAGGACCAGGCCCGCCAACACCGGGCCAGCGACGAGGAGCGGAAACATGGGCGATTGGGGCTACGGCGCGTTCGACAACGACGACGCGGGGGACTGGGCGTACGACCTTGAGGAGTCCGACGACCTCTCGCTCGTGGAAGAGGCGATCGACACTGTGCTGGAGGCCGAGGGCTACCTCGACGCCCCAGACGCCAGCGTCGCCCTCGCGGCCTGCGAGGTGATCGCCCGCCTCCAGGGCCGGTTCGGCAAGCGCGACTCCTCCACCGAAACCGTCGACGCGTGGGTCGAGGCCCACCCGCTGCGCGTGCCGCCGGAACTGGTCGAGCGTGCCGACCGCGCGATCGACCGGATCATCGGGCCCGAGTCGGAGCTGCGCGAGCTCTGGGACGACGCGGGGTCCGAGGCGTGGCTGGCGGCGGTGGAGGAGCTGCGCGGGAGGGTGCGGGGGTGACGCGCCAATCAGCTCTGCTTCGGCTTCATCCAGACTTCGCCATCGACCTCGACCGTCTCAAAACCCTCCGGGTCCGCGAGGCAGGTGCGGCAGGCTTCGAGGGTCTCGGGTTCGGCATCAGGAAGACGGATGCCGCCGAACAGCGCCCGTGGGACCTCGGCCCGGAACTCGAAGGCGAAGCCGAGCGTTGACCCGCCGTAGACCAGCGCAATCTTGCCCGACCACTTGATCGACCAATGGTCTTTGTCGCCCGGGCCCTTGAGCGGGATGAGTTCGAAGCGGTGGTCGGCGACGGCGTCGTGGCCGAGGATGTACGCGCCGAACGCGCGGGGCCAGTCGTTCGGGTCTTCGGGAGCGGGGTCGGCAGTCAGATCGAGCGGCCCGGAGAGATCGAGCGGGTTTGCGGGCGTCGCGGCGAGGAAGCCGGGCTTGCCGTTGGCGTCCTTGATGTCTATTGCGTAGAACGAAGACGAGATAATGCTTCGCGAATAGTTTTGCCAGAGATCCGTGCACTCCCAGTCGTACCGTTCGTTTTCGTAGTCTTCCTCTTGCGGCTCCTCGTAGCCTTCGGGCGGATCGACGTTTCGGAACTCGATCGTCTCAAGATGGAAGTCGAACCAGATCCCCGAGCCGGGAACAAAGCGGGCGGTCCACTCGAACGCTTCGAGCGGGTGCCCGTCCGGCCACGGGTTTCCTGGGAAGTAGACGCGACCGATTGCCTCGCTCATCACTCGTCTCCTGTGCCAGATGAAAGACTACACGGATTTGTCTCGGTCTGCCCGTATCCGGAAGAACTCGGCAACTTCCGCCTTCGCCGTTTCGCCTTTCGCGACGCTGATCGTCACTGCGTAGAGCTCGCCCGGTGCGGCCTCGATCGGCGTGCCGTTGATCTGCAAGAACAGCAGCGCCGCGACCGCTCCGGCTCTTTTGTTTCCGTCGATGAAGGGATGGTTCTGGACGATGTGGTACAGGTACGCAGCGGCCATTTCGAAGCGGTCTTCGTGCAAGAGCGACCCTCCGAAAGCCGCGGCCGGCTGGGTGACAGCGGATTGGAGCAGCCCCAGGTCTCGCACGCCCGGGTTGCCGCCGTAGCGGATGATCTGGTCTTCGTGCAGCAACAGCACATCATCGACCGTGAGAAAGTCGATGCTCATGTGCTACTCCGCCAACCTCTTGAGGTCATCGCCGAAGCGTTCGTTGATCGTCTCCAGCGCGGCGCGGAGCTTCGCCCGGCGCGACTCGTCGCGTACTGGTGAAATGAGGATCGCGTCGCCGTTGGTTGTGATCTCCAGCGGCGTGTCAGAGTCGATGCCGAGCATCTCCAGAATCGGCTTGTCGAGCACGAGCGCCAGGCTGTTGCCGTGCTTGATCAGCTTCTTGGTGAGGTGAGTCGTCATGGGCGGGCTCCTGTATACACATTGTATGTACGGGCCGGCGGTGTCGCAAGGTTCGCGCATAACCGCTTGTTATCGCACGCGCAGCTGCATGTGCACCTCGTCATACTCCACGCCGTCGACGATGAGCATCGACGGCTCGACGCCCCACGCTTTGAAGCCGACCCGCTCGTAGAGGCGGATCGCGGCGGGTTGCTCCGCGTTGGCGCTCAGGCAGAGCACTCGGAGATCGGGCCACTCTCGGGCCGCCTCGATCGTGCCGCGGACGAGAGCCTCACCGATTCCCCGCCCCCGGCGGTCGGGTCTGACCCAGACGCCCCAGATGTACGCGCGGTGCCTCAGCTTGCGCCCGCCTTGGCGGATGACGCCCGCCGCGCCGATCAGTGCTTCGTCCTCGAATGCGCCGATGATCGCGTAGCCCGGATCGGCGAGGCTTGTGCGCACACCGGCTTCGTCGCTGCCCCGGTCGGTCTCGGGGTCGGCGGCGAAGGCTCGGGGTGTGTCGAGCAGCATCGCACGGCGAAGCGCGACATACGCCGCGGCGTCGGACGGCGTCAGCGGGCGGACGACGGTTGTGGGGGAGGGGTGGTGCACGGGAGTTTTCCCGGGACGGGCGTCCGCGGTTGCGACGAAAAGCGCCCCCGCCGCGCGGCGGCGGCGAGGGCGCAGGGGGGTAACGCTCCGTGGTTCGGTCTTCGTGGCGTCGGCTTACTTCACGCGCTTGTAATCCGCCTTGAACATCTTGATCCACTTGCCGTCGTCGCCCTGGATCTCCGAGCGCATCACCCTGTGGTCCGGTGAGACGAACTCGAGGATGTCGCGGTAGCGGGCGGTCTTGCCGGGCTCCAAGAAGCTCGGGCCCTCGGTCTCCAAGGGCAGGGTCTTCCCGTCGCCATCGATCTCGCCCGTGTAGACGAACATGTGGTCCATCACCGAGCAGAGCCAGCTGCCGACATAGTGCTTCTTGCGCGTGTCGTAGCCGACATTGAGGATCGAGGTCATCTCGCTGCCGTCGGGCGATGTGCCCCTGCCCTCGGCCTGGATCCAGAGCCCGCCGATCGAGCGAACGGTCTCGACGCCATTGAACTGCATCGGGGGCTGGTTCGGTCCGCCCTCGCAGCTTCCTTCGTACGACCACTCGCCGACGAGCTGCTGCAGCCAGTGGTGCTCCTGCTGGGGCTTGGCCATCATTTGGCAGTCATCGGTGCTCTGCTGCGGCTTCTGCGTTTCTGTTGCCATCGGGGGCTCCTCTCTCGTGGGGGAAACGGGGGTTCAGCGACCCGGGCCGCCTCGTGAGAGGCCAGGGCTGCAACGGGGTTTATGGGTGTGCCGAGGCGGCCTTTCGCTCGGCGATCTGGCGGACGCGGCCGAGCCCGTGCGACCAGCCCTCGTCGACACCTTCAAGGTCATCGGGCGGGATCTGCCCGAACGCCCGGTGCACGAGCTTCAGCAGCGTGCCTTCGCCCTCGGGCGTCAGCCGGTACTGCACATGCGAGACCGCCGGGTAGGACATGAACATCGGGCCCGTCAGCTCCAGGAGCGACGGCGGCTTGATCACCTGCACATGGCCCCACAGGTGCCCGGCGTCATCGCCCAGGTCGCGGTACCAGCGCCCGCCCGGGCGGGGCTCGATCTTCATCGGGAAGGGCGTGCCGTCGGGCAGCTCGCTCCCCGGCCCAAGCTCCTCCAGCAGGGCTTGGAACGAGACCTCGACCGGGGCGGCGATCCGGATCTCCTGGCGGACATCGAGGGTCTGGATCTCGCGATGGGCGGCTTCTGTTGGCATCTTCTGTCCCCAAAGTGTTCGGATATTACGATTCGGGAGTCCTGTTTGCAAGCGGGTCTTCGGACCGCTGCGGGTTTTCCTGCGCCATCCGCTCGGCCCGGGCCTTCACGCGGTCGAGCTTGTGGCTCCAGAACCGCTCGAACTCTCTGATCCAGTCGTGGACCGGCTTGAGGGCCTCGGCCCGGAGCTCGTAGACCCGACGGCGTCCTTGCCGCTGCACAGAGACGATCCCGACCTCCCGCAGCACGCCCAGATGCTTGGAGACCGACGGCTGCGGCAGGCTGAGGGCCTCGGCCAGCTCCCCGACCGGCATCGCGCCCGTCTCGGCCAGAGCCAGAAGGATCTCGCGCCGGCGGGGCTCGGCGATGGCGTTGAAGGCGTCGGCGGTGGAGAGGGCTCGGGGCACTCGATCAATATATGCCTAAATCAGAATATGTCAAGAGGATCCCAAGATCCCGATGTCGGATGCGCAAGAAAACGCCCCCGCCGGAAAGCCCGGCGGGGGCGGATGTGACTCAGAAGTGCTCGGGTCGAGCGATCAGCAGCCGGCGGCGAAGGCGCCGAGGAAGGCGAAGAAGTCATCGGCGTCGATCACGCCGTCGTTGTTGAAGTCGGCGCGGGGATCGCCTGAAGCGAAGAGGCTGAGGAAGAGGAAGAAGTCGTCGGCGTCAACCACGCCGTCGCCGTTGAGGTCGGGCGGGCAGGTCGGGCCGGTGCCGCCGGGGAGGTCTGCGGGGGCCTCGTAGGCGCCGTGGTCGACGGCGGGGGAGATGGGGCCTGTGGCGGGGTAGTTGACGGCGTTGATGATGCGGTCGTTGCCGTCGAGGTCGAAGTCACCGACAACGAGCGAGCTGTCGCCCGCGTCGACGGAGGGGGAGTCCTCGCCGAGGCGGTAGTTGGATCCGGCGGAGTTGACGAAGAGGGGGTTGTCGTCGATGTTGCCGGCGACCCAGTTGGTTGTGCTGCCGAAGGCGACTTCGACGGCGGCCTCGCCGCCTTGGATGTTGGACCACTCGGCGGTCATGTTCGAGTCGGATCCGAGTGAGATCATGGGGAGCGTCGAGGAGAGCTGGTCGTTCCAGAGGATGGAGTTCTGGACGGTCAGGTTTGTGCCTGAGTCCATGAAGATGCTCTCGACAAAGCCGAAGAAGGGGTCGGCGGGGTTGTTGGCGATGGTGGAGTTGACGATGAGGACATCGGCGTTGTCGGCGTAGAGGGCGCCGGTGAGTGAGCCCTGGTTGTCGGCGATGAGGGAGTTGGAGACTGCGAGGGAGCCGCCGATGAAGGTGATGCCGCCGGCCTCGTCGAAACGGGCTTCGTTGCCGGTGATGAGCACGCGGTTCGCGGTGAGGGTGTTGGGGTTGTTGGTGGAGCCCTGGCTGAAGATTGCGCCGCCGAAGTCGGAGGTGTTGTCGATGAGGGCGCCGCCGTCGATCTCGATAATGCATCCGCCCGAGCCCGACGCGCGTGCTGAGATGACTGCGCCTTCGGCCGACTCGCAGTTTGCGAAGCGTGAGTTGATCGCGGTGAGGTCGCCTCTGAAGAGGTAGACCGCGCCGCCGCGGGCGCCCGAGGTGCTGCCGACGATCGTGGAGCTTTCGAGGGTGAGCAGTGCGCCGCTTCCGACATAGAAGGCGCCGCCCCGGCCGTCGGCGGTGTTGTTGATCATCGTCGTACGCTCGACGGTGAGCCTGGCCCTCGGGAACTCGCCGCTGTCGCCGGTGACATAGCCGACGGCGCCGCGGTCCGTGGAGGTGTTGTCCTCGAAGAGGCTGTCGGCGATGCGGATGTTGCCGCCGCCGACGGAGGAGCTGAGTGTCGAGTAGATGATGCCGCGGCCGCTTCCGGTGGCGACATGGTTGATGAACTGGCAGTTCTCGAAGAGGATCTCTGCCTCGGGGTCGACTGCGTTGGTTCCGAGGGCGTAGATGGCTGTGCCCTGGCTCCGCTCGCCGGCGGGGGTGACGTTGTTGTCGAAGACCGAGTCGCGGATGTGGGCGGTGCTGTTGGAGTTGAAGTGGATGGCGCCGCCTCGGACGCTGCTGTTGCCGCGGAAGATCGAGTCTTCGATGTCGACATGGGCTGAGAGGACGAAGATGGCGCCGCCGCGGTTGAAGCCGCTGTTGTCCTCGAAGAGGCAGCCGGAGATGAAGGCCTCGGTGTCGGCGCCTGAGACATTCAGCGCGCCGCCGTTGCTGGAGTTGTTGTCTGAGATGTTCCCGGTGAATGTGCAGTCGGTGAAGAAGGCGACGCCGCTGAGGACGGAGGCCGCTCCGCCCCTCGAGTCAACGGAGGTGTTCCCGGTGAAGGTTGTGTCGGAGACATTGGCGGTCGAGTTGTCGACGCTGACGGCTCCGCCGGAGGAATTGGAAGTGTTGTTGGTGAATGTGCATCCGGTGATGTCGACGGTTGCGGCGATCATGCCGACGCCCGCGCCGCGTCCGGTCGATGTGTTGTTGTCGAAGACGGAGTTCTCGATGCTGGCGTCTGAGAGAACGACGCTGATGCTCGATCCGGTGCCGGAGCTCTGGTTCTCGGTGAAGAGCGAGTTTGTGACGGTGAGCAGCGAGCCGGAGGCGACGCCGAGGCCGCCGCCGCGTCCGGTGTTGAGTGTGGAGTTGGTGTTGGTGTCGTCCGCGGAGTTGTTGCGGAACTCTGTGCCCGAGATCTGGACGACGGAGTTGACGACCCAGCCGCCGCCGCCGGAGCCGGTGACGGCTCCGTCGCGGATGACCGAGTCTCTGATGGCGGCGGAAGAATCGACGATGTAGAGCCCGCCTCCGAAGGTGATGGTGCCGAGGCTGGGGTCGGCGGGGTCGGCGAGCTCTTCGACGCCTGCGCCGGCGATGATGGTCACGCCGCCGATCCGAGCGCCGTCGACGATGCCGAACATCGTGACGGCCGGGGCGTTGAAGGTCGACGCGTCGATGGTGGTCTGGCCGGCGCCGGCGCCGACGACGGTGAGCGACTTGCCGATGAAGTCGATCGCTTCGTTGTAGGTGCCGGGCGCCACCTCGATGAGCGCGCCGTTCGGCGCGGCGTTGATGGCTTCCTGGATGGTCGGGAAATCTGCGGGTACATTGATGGTGGTCGAAAGGGCCTGGCCGCTCGCCGCGGCAAGGATCCCTGCGCCGATGACGGTGTTCCTGATTCTGCTGTTTCGCATATTCTTCTTCCTCCGAGTTTCGGCTCACAGCCTGTGTGAGCAAACACATTGCCGCGGCGTCGGCCGCGGCGGATTCGTGGGTCCGTAATTGGGTTCCGAGCGGTCTATCGCGGCGGAGCGTTCATTCGCAACGGGTTTCCCGGTCGGATCGGGTACAAACATCCTCTGAGGCCCTCCGGGTTGCCTCTTTTCCAATGCCGTCTGCGGCACCCGCCCGGGAATGGGCGCTGACCTTGCCGGTGCGCAGCCGATCCGCCTCCGATGAGCGCTCGGTCGACGAAGACTAGAGGGCTCGGGAGCGTGGATCAGTGAAGTTTAAGTGAATCCGGGGCAGAGCGGAAGACCCGACCGCGACGGATCGGGATGCGCCATGCTTCGGCGGTAGTGTGTGTCTTGGCGGTGTTTGTGCGAGAGTTGGTGACGCCGGGAGGTATTAAGTCAGTTTGTGCTTTGATGTGAGGATCCGTTTGCGAAGTTCTCGGCATCATGCCCGCATGCAAAGACCCGCCTTTGCGGACGGGTCTCGGCGGGTTGTTTGGGGTTTGCACCGTGTTGTTCAGGGGCAGCCGGCGGCGAACGCGGTCAGGAATGCGAAGAAATCGTCCGCGTCGATCACGCCGTCGTTGTTGAAATCGGCGCGGGGGTCGCCGGCGGCGAAGAGCTGGAGGAACAAGAAAAAGTCATCGGCGTCCACAATGCCGTCGCCCGTCAGGTCGGCGGGCGAGGGGATGACAAAGCTCTCTGAGCCTTGCTGAGCCCCGGTGGTTCCACTGGGGTTCTCCGCGTCGACGGTCCAGACGAATGTGCCGCAGCTGTCGAGCACGCCCGCGGGCAGGGTGAACGAAGTGCTTCGGATGTTGTGCTGCTCGAAGACGATGTCGTTGAACGAAGCGTCCGTGGCGATGATGAGCGAGTAGGAGACGGCTTCCTCGGCGGCTTCCCAATCGAACACAGGCTCGGGCTCGGTGACGAGCGTGCCGGAAACGGGGCCGGTGAGCTGGAAGCTCCCCGGACGGCAGTCGCCCTCGTGGGCGAGGGTGAGGATCGCGTCGAGCACGACCGGTCTGTGGTCGGAGGCGATGACCGAGATGTTCTGCGGCGGGCCTCCGAACTGGCTGAAGAACGGGGGCAACGCGTTGTTGGCCGAGGCGGTGGCGGAGTTGAAGATAAACGCCCTTCGCCGGCCGACAATGCTGTCGGGGTAGATGAGATAGTCGAGCTTGGTGCTGGAGCCGAAGGTGGCGCGGTTGCCGGAGAAGACATCGACGGCGTTGTCGAACGCGCCGTCGGAGCCGTCGCGGTCGATGCCGTCGTTCCCGCCGGTGACGGCGCCGGCCCGCATCCACTCGGCGGGGCCGCGGCGGTTGTTGGTGGCTTCGTCCTCGTTGAGGTCGCCGCCGTAGATCACGGGTGTGTAGCGGCAGGGGACGATGGCGGGCGGGTTTGATGTGAGGACCCATCCGTTGGGGTTTGGCACATTCGAGGCGTCGCCGTAGAAGAACTGCTGGACATATGAGCTGAGGTTCTGGGCCGCTTCAAGGCGTTGGGCTCTGGAGGCGGCGTCGCCGAAGGCCTTGAGGTGGGCGTTTCCGACGATGATGTCGCCGGCGTAGATGTGGTCCGGCAGATCGATCTCAGCGAACTGCATGCCCCTGATGCCGCCGTTGCCTCCCGGGGCCCATCCGGCGGGGAGGTGGGGGTGCATGTCGCTGCGGAGGGCCGAGCCGGTGGCGTTGAGGTCTTTGAAGGGGTAGCGGCTGAGGATGACATTGCGGTTGAAGTTGTCGGTGATGGTGCTGACAAAGATGTAGGGCATCTCGAAGTCGGGGGCGTAGCGCCGGACATAGGCGGTGACGGGCTGGTTGTTGTTGTAGATGTCGACGCCGCCGTTGATGAACATATCCATCACATTGGTGAGGACCTGGGGCGAGTCGACTGAGGCGCCGGGAACGATGTTGCTGTTGTCGCCGCCCTCCTGGATGATGAGGATGTCGGGCTGGATCGCGGCGACGATCATGGCGAGGGCGTTCCACTGTGTGGGGCCGTCGGTCTTTGTCTCCATCGAGGAGATGCCCTCGTAGATGTTGTAGGTCATGACGCGCACATCGGTCTGGTGGCTCTTTGTCCAGTCGCCCTGACCGGGGCTCCACTGCGCGCCGGCGAGCGGGGCGAAGATCGCGATCACGAGCGAGACGGTGATGCGTCGTGAGATCTGCGTGGCTTTGGATCTGCGAGTGATGAGATTCATGTCGTGCACCGTGTGTTGCGTATCTTCTGCGGCAATCCGCCGACGGTCTTGTGTGCGTTCTCGGGCGGATGATACTCGGCAAGCAAAGACGGAACCCCCGGGTGAACGGGGGTTCCGCGGCGGAAGACGGGATTATCGGCCTCGGTC
>REET01000118.1 GCA_007694925.1 Phycisphaerales bacterium
CCCGACACGGACGACGGTCGAGGTCGGCGCCCTGCCGACGCCGATCGCGGTTGAGTTGAAGGTCATTGCGACGATCGAGTAACGAGAGTCGCCCGAGAGTGCCCATGCCGACGGAACGAGGGCGAGTTCGATGCAGCGGGAACCGGCGACGATCGGCGGCGCTTGGTGCTTTGATCGCGCTGAGCGGCACGCTGGCCGTGGGTTCTGGCTGCCGCAGCCTTCAGCCGGTGATGCCTGCGGCGATGATCCGACCGATCACGGTTTCAACGAATGAGTTCACCGGCTCGTCGGGCCTGCTCAGCGGGTTCGACATCGATCGTGCGCACGCATCTTTGATGCCCGGGGACAGCGCTCTGGTCGGCGTGCTCGCTGAGATCGACGGTCGTCGCAGCGTGCACTACATGCTCGTCGCCAGACACGAAGTCGATAGCGCACCGGGCGGCGCACAGACTTGGCGTCGGACGCTCGGGGGGCCGAGCCTTCCGGCGTCATACATCGGCGAGCGCGTGCCGCTGTTGATCGATGTGTACGACGAGCAAGGCCGGCGGATCGAACGGAGCGAGCAGTCGCCCCCGGACCTGTTGCTGGGGGATCCGCTCTTCCGCCTGGCGGCGTGGGTTACGGCGTTGGGGCCGGAGATCGCGACCAGGGCCGCCGAAGCTAACGAGCACGACGAGATCCCGCTGCTGCAACTGCCCGACGACGCGGCGCTGGGCATCATCGCGGTCGAGCAGTTTGCTCAGGTGATCGGCGACCTGACGACGATGCGCCGGACGCTGATGCCCGTGATCAGCCGGCCGCCGCTGCTGAGCCTCCTCCTCGGCGACCGGACGGTTCGGATCGTCATCACCCCGGGGGGCTTCGGCCCGGAACGGCGTCGCTTCGGGGAAGACGAGTTGATCGTCTACGGCGTCCCGATCGAGGTGCGGGTCGGCGAGCATGTGGCCCTCCAAGCCCGCCTGCTGATCGCCGAGCCGGCGGGGCCCAACACGCTGCTGGGCGGGATCACCGAACTACACGCCCAACACCCCCACCGCCCAGAGCAGCGTGCTCTGATCCGCCTGCTCGCGGCAAGGCGCGCCCCCGCGGTTGCGAGCGACGCCCCGCGGACGCGCGACGGGGGCACGCAATAGCTCCCCAGTCCGCCTGATCTGGGGTCTTCCGCTCCCTCGCTGCGGGGGATCCGACGATCGATGTTTCTCCTGGGGAACAAAGGCTCGGAGCACATCGTTCCTGAGGCCGATCGAGGCCATCGGACGCTTCCTGTCCGGGTTTCCGGTGTCTACAGAACCGATGGCCCCGAAGGCTCGGGCGTGATGCACGCCCCTTTTCGAGAAAGCGGAGAAAGCAATGCACAAGTTTTGGATTCCCGGTGTGATTGGCCTGGCCTCTGTGGGCGGCCTTCTCCTGGTCGGACTGGCGGGGTGCCAGTCCGGGGGGGCGGCACGCAGCGAGACGCTGACATCCGAAACGCGCGCGACGATGACGCCGCAAGAGGTGCTGGCCGATCTGAAGGCCGGCAACGAGCGGTTTGTCTCGGGCAACAGCACCAGGCAGGCGTGGCTGACGCAGGCCGAGGCGACCGCGGGCGGCCAGTTCCCAAAGGCGATCGTGCTGAGCTGCCTCGACTCGCGGGTGCCGCCGGAGATCGTGTTCGACCAGGGCATCGGGGACATCTTCGTGGGACGCGTCGCGGGCAACTTCGTGAACACCGATCTGCTGGGCAGCTTTGAGTTCGGCACTGCGGTCGCGGGCGCGAAGGTCATCGTCGTGCTGGGCCACACCTCGTGCGGCGCGGTCAAGGGGGCGATCGACCGGGCCGAGCTCGGGAATCTGACCTCGACGCTGACGAACATCGAGCCCGCGGTCGCAGCCGCCGGCGGCATGGGGGAGCGAACTTCCCGCAACCTCGCGCTGGTTGAACGCGTGACCATCGAGAATGTCCGGCACACGGTCAACGAGGTCACCGCGCGCAGCGCCGTGCTCGCGGGCTTGGTCGAGGACGGCAAGCTGATCGTCGTCGGAGGGGTTTACGATCTGACGACGGGCGAGATCACCTGGCTGGACAGCTGATCCGGACGAGCCCGCGTCGCTTGTCCCGAGCTTCCGCCGGGTTCGGTTTGTGGTTCATCTGGCGGCGTCCACCGCTTGCGCGGCGGGCGTCGCCCGTTTCTTTACTGACACCCTCGAACCGGCGGAGTTCAGCCTCCGGAACGGGTCGGGAAACGGGCCTGTATCAGCGTCGCCTCACGACGCATCCGGAGCGGCTCGTCGGTCCCATGACGCTTCGGCACCGTCGAGCACTCCGCGGGTGCGTTGCAGAATCAAAGGGATTTCACTCTGCCCGGATCAGGATTGCCAGGGCAGCCCGCAAGAGACCACGCCTGCGCCCTGCGCGGGAGCAACATGAGCCGAGCCAAGGATGGTCGCGCATCACACGTGAATGCAGGAAATAGGGCTTGTTGATGCGTCCGATGCCTTCCGTTCAGAAGCTCGACGCTTTGCCTGACTTCGTTCGTTCGGATGCGTCAGAACCGCAATGTGAGCCGTACTCCGGCGAGGGCGGTTGGGTCATAGTCCTCCTTGAACAATCGATCGCCGTTCTCGTCTTCGATCCGCAGCTCGCCGCCGAACACCATGCCGCCGAGCACACCAACATCGATGTTGTCTCCGGCGCGCCAGTTGACCACAACGGTTCCCTTGAAGCGATCGTCCTGGCCGACACCACCCGGGGCGAACCCGGAGTCGTCCAGCCGGAATCGGCTGCGCATCCAGCTCAGACGCCCGCCGACGGACCACCGCTCGGAGATGGTGTAGTTCAGCCCGGCGCCGACAAGATCCCCCGAAGCGGTGTCCAGCGAACCCAGTCGCAGCCTCCACTGGTCGTCGATCTTCCAATCGACGAGGAGCACCGGCATCACGGCGACATCATCCTCGATCTGGCTGATGACCGACACGCCGAGTTGGACAGTGAGGTCATCGGAGTGCCGGTAGCCGGCTCCGAACAACCCGCCGCCGGTGACCGAGTCGCTGAAGCCGGCCCCGTCCTCGCCCGCGAACCCGAGGATGCCCCCACCGAACAGCCTCCATGTGTCGTCCAGCGCGTAGTTGGCGATGACGGAGGCTTGGCCGGTGAAGATGTGCTCCCATGGCTTTTCGCCGTCGAACACCTCGGCTCGATCGAAGTCGTAACGGGCGTACCCGAACGATGTGCCGATGGCGATTCCGAGTCGATCCGCGACCGGGACTGAGAACCCTAATCCGGTGCCCGCACGCACGACGCTGAAATCGCCGGCCCTGTCGATGCTGGTCCCGAACTGATACTCGCCGCTGGAGCGGAGAATGAAACGAATCCGCCCCGAGTCGTCCTGCCCGGGCTCGGCGATCGGGTAGAACGAGTACTCATCGCTCACCCCGATGTCCAGGATGCCGGCGGAGTCATCGAGATGGCTCTGGGCGAGGGACACGCTCGACATCAGAGCGACCGCGAGGAGGCAAGGCCCCCCGTTCAACCGCGCACGACCGGAGACCGCACCCATTCGTTCAATCATGAGGACTCGCTTCTGACATGGGGGGATGGGGAGGGGACACAGGAGATCTCAGTGCGGCTTTCCAGCCTAAGTTCGGATCTCTTTGAACGTGTTAATCATCGCATCGTTCCGGGACGGTCGGGAGCGGTCTCCTCGGCGTCACAACACCGATGGAACGGTCGCGGGGATTTCCGGATCCGGCACAAAGCGGTTTGCCACAGGCTTCCTCCGCGAGGCTGGGACCGACCCGCCGCCTGAAAATAGGTCCGCCGGGTATCTTGGAGAGTTCAGCGACCTGGCCGGTGGGCGCCGAACGGCTTGCCGCTCGTCGATGATGGCAATCAATGCGGATGCGGTGGCCACTATCAAAGAGTATAAGCGAACGCGAGCCTCCCGCCTACTGGAACTCGGTCATTCGAATATTACTTTGCACGATGGTCCCCGGCCCGGGCGACGGGTCCCACCGGATCGGTCAGCGACCCGGCACGGAGTTTTCGATCACCCCTGCCCGATGCGCCTTGTCGGGCATCTCTGTGGTCCTAAGTTCGCGCGCGACCTGCCTGTTCGGCGTCCGGAAGCCACAAGATCCGTGACCCGCCGCTCCCGTGGTGTGAGCAAAGCCATCGGGGCCCAGATCACCACCCTGAAATCGTGTTTCTCGCTATGAAGGCGGCGACGCTCCGGCTCGTTCAGAACCGCATCGATCATCCACTTCGGATCGACAGGCTGTCTTGGGACCTCCCCGAGGAGGTGGTCGCGGTGTGGCCGTTCGGAGCCCTTCTTTTATTCAATCCACGCGGCCGCCCTCGACACCAATAGACTTCGCTTGTGCGGCCCGCTCAATCGATGGTCCCGATCGTTTGCACAGAAGGAGGGAAGCCCTGCGATGGCGCCACCGTCAACACACCAAACACCGTGCACGGCAGCGCCGCCTCCCGTCGAGCCTTCCAGCCGTCCGCGTTTGTTCTCGCGGCTGACTCTTCGGCTGGGCGTCCCCGGGGTCCTGCTCGGGACCGTCTTCTTTGCGCTCTCGCTCACCCCGTCGCTCGTGCCGCGGCCTTCGGCCGTTCAAGGCTTGCTCTCTGGCCTCTCCTTCACGGCGGGATACGCCATAGGGATCGCGGGCCACTGGCTCTGGATCAACCTCCATCTCCCCACCACACCCCCGCGCATCACCCGGATCATCCAGCGTGTCGCCTTTGCGTTGTGCGTGCTCGTGGCCGCGATCTACCTCTGGCAGTCTGTCAACTGGCAGAACGCGGTCCGCGCGATCATGGGCATGGAGCCCGTCGATCGAGGTCTGCCGATCGTGCTCGGCCTGATTTCGATCGTGGTCTTCGTGCTGGTCCTCGGTCTGACCCGGCTCTTCTGGTGGGTGTTCCGCCGACTCTCCCTCTTGCTGCGCCGGTTCATCCCCGCCCGGGTCTCGCACATCATCGGCGTGGCCTTGACCGTTTGGATCTTCTGGTCCGTTATCGATGGCGTGCTGATCTCCACCCTGCTCCGCTTCGCGGATCGGTCGTTCCAGCAGCTCGACGCGCTGATCGACCCGGACCTGCCGGTGCCGACCGATCCCGTCCGGACCGGCAGCGAGGCGTCGCTGGTTCGCTGGGAGGACCTCGGCCGCACTGGCCGGGCGTTTGTCGCCGGCGGGCCGGACGCCGAGGAACTCGGCGCATTCTTCGGTCATGACACGCCCGCCCCGGTCCGTGTGTATGTCGGCATCAACGCCGCCGAGACGCCCGAGGCGCGTGCCCGACTCGCGCTGGAAGAACTGGTCCGAGCCGGTGGGTTCGAGCGGTCAGTTCTCCTGCTCGTGACGCCCACCGGGACCGGCTGGGTCGACCCAGCCGCCCAGAACACCTTCGAGTATCTCCACCGAGGCGACACCGCCACGGTCGCCGTCCAGTACTCCTATCTCAACAGCCCGCTCGTGCTGCTCACCCAGGCGGAGTACGGCGTGCAGACCGCCCGGGCTCTCTTTGCCGAGATCTACGGCCACTGGCGCACCCTGCCCGCGGACAGTCGCCCGCGTCTCTACCTCTTCGGGCTCAGCCTCGGTTCGATGAACTCCGATCTCTCTTTCGACCTGTTCGACATCATCGACGACCCGTTCGACGGCGTCCTCTGGAGCGGGCCGCCGTTCCGGAACCAGACCTGGGCCAGCGTCACGAGGGAGCGCGACGAGGGCTCACCCCATTGGCTCCCGAGATTCCGCAACGGGGCGGTGGTGCGTTTCATGAACCAGACCGAGGGACCGAACATCCCCGGCAGCGGTTGGGGCGACTTCCGGATCCTCATTCTGCAGTACGCGAGTGATCCGATCACCTTTTTCAGCAGCGACATCGCCTGGCGTGAGCCAGACTGGATGCGTCAGCCTCGCGGCCCGGATGTTTCGCCAAGGCTGCGTTGGTACCCGGTGGTCACCATGTTCCATCTCGCCGCCGACATGATCGTCGGCAACGCGCCGCCCGGCTTCGGGCACACCTACGCCGCCACCGACTACATCGACGCCTGGCTCGCCCTGACCGAGCCGGCGGGCTGGACCGAGGCCGAGATCCAACGCCTCCGCGACCGTTTTGAGTAGGTCGCTCTGCTCATGCGGCCCGGTCGTGGCGTCATTGCCGCCTCGTTGGGTTGGTGGCGACGACCGTCGCGGCGCTCGCGCATGGACAGCGGGAACACCGGGTATATGGATAGAGGTATCGTCTTTGCCCAGCTCCATGGGCCGTCGTTGGTCGCGTTGCCGTCGATGGGCGGGGTTGGGCGCCGCAGATCCGTTTGATTTAGACCGGCTCGGTATCGACGGCTCGTGGTAGTCTGGGGTCATGTCCGACCCCATGACCCCGCAAACTCTGGGCGATGCATACGAGCCGGATGTGACGCGTCTGCTTCGAGATTGCCAGGCCGGCAACACGCAAGCCTCCGAGGAACTGCTGCCGCTGGTGTACGACCAGCTCCGGCGTGCGGCCCAGGTCCGCATGGGCGGGGAGCGGGCGAGCCATACCTTGCAAGCCACTGCGCTCGTCCACGAGGCTTACATGCGGCTCGTTGGCAGCCAGGAACTGGAATGGGCGAACCGAGCTCACTTTTACTTTGCCTGCGCAGAGGCGATGCGCCGCATCCTGATCGAACACGCAAGGTCGCGTGCTCGCGTCAAGCGGGGAGGCGACGGGCAGCGTCCGCCGCAAAGGATCCCTCTTGAGGAGCTCGACCTCGGCGATCAGCAGGATTCTTCAAGAATCCTGATGCTCGATGAGGCCCTGCGTCGCCTGGAGAGCGAGGACCCAAAGGCGGCCAACGTTGTCCGCTTGCGGTACTTCGCGGGTCTGAGCGTGGATCAGACCGCGGCGGCGATGGGTCTCTCGGCGAGCACTGTCGACCGCGAATGGGCCTACGCGCGCGCCCGCCTGCATCGACTGATGCAGGACTCCTGATCGGATGCGGCGAAGGAGCGGCGGCCCAACGGGCGAAGGGTGGTTCGGTGCATCGCGACGACCTGGAAAGCGTGAAAGCCATCTTCGACACCGCCCGGAAGCTCCCGGTTTCCAGGCGAGGGGCGTTTGTCCGCGAGGTGTGCGGTGACGGGCCGGATGCCCGAGCGCTTGCCGAGCGCGTGATGGGCCTGCTCAACGATCTGGATGCCGCGGGCGCGGGGCTGCTGGACGCGGCCACGGGCGGCGCCGGCGTGCTCGCGGCGGAGTTGATCCGGGACACGGGGCATCGCGGGGAGGGGGTCGGCTCGCTTATCGGGGCGTACAAGCTGCTGGAACAGATCGGCGAGGGCGGGTTCGGGCTGGTCTACATGGCGCAGCAGGAGCAGCCGATCCGGCGTCGGGTGGCGTTGAAGATCATCAAGCTCGGGCTCGAGACCGGCCAGGTGATCGCCCGCTTCGAGCAGGAGCGTCAAGCCCTGGCGATGATGGATCACCCGCACATCGCCAAGGTGCTCGACGCGGGGGCGACGCCCGCCGGCCGCCCCTACTTCGTGATGGAGCTGGTGCGCGGCGAACCGATCACGACATTCTGCGACAACAACAAGCTGACCATCCCGCAGCGGCTGGAGCTGTTCGCGAAGGTCTGTCTCGCCGTGCAGCACGCGCACCAGAAGGGCATCATCCACCGCGACCTGAAGCCTTCGAATGTGCTCGTCACCGTTGGCGACGGCGACACGCCGGTGCCGAAGGTCATCGACTTCGGCATCGCGAAGGCGACGGAGGCCCGGCTGACGGAGCGGACGCTGTTCACCGAGTTCCGGCAGATGATCGGCACGCCGGCCTACATGAGCCCCGAGCAGGCGGGCATGGGCGCCGCCGGTGGGCTGGACATCGACACGCGCAGCGATGTGTACGCGCTTGGGGCGCTGCTGTACGAGTTGCTCACGGGCGTGACGCCGTTCGATGCGACGCGGCTCCGCTCGGCGGCGTTCGGTGAGCTGCAGCGGATGATCCGCGAGGACGACCCGCCGCGTCCGAGCACACGCCTGAGCACCGAGGCGACCATCGCCGACGTCGCCGCGAGGCGCCAGATCGATCCGAAGCGTCTGGGTCTGCTGGTGCGTGGCGAGCTGGACTGGGTCGTGATGCGTTGCCTGGAGAAGGACCGAGCCAGGCGGTACGCGTCCGCGGACGATCTCGCGCGGGACCTGAACCGCTATCTCATGCAGGAGCCGCTGGAGGCCGGCCCGCCCACCGCGGCGTACCGCCTGCGCAAGTTCGTGCGCCGGCATCGGCGTCCGGTTGCGGCAGGATCTGTGCTGGCGGTTGCGTTGGTGCTGGGGCTGGTTGGGACCAGTATGGCGGCGGCGTGGGCACTGCGCGAACGAGACCGGGCCCGGGACTCCGAGATCCGGGCGATCGATTCGAGGCGTGAGGCGGAAGCCTTGGCGGAGGTCGCCTCAGCCGAGCGGGCGCGGGCCGAGGCGGCCGCCGTGATCGAGGCGGACTTGCGGTCGATCGCCGTGCGGGAAACCGAGAGTAACCGCGCCGTGACAGAGTTCCTGACCGGCGTGCTTTCGCTGGCCAACCCGGCCGCCTCAGGCCGTCCGGATATCACCGTTCGCGAGCTGCTCATCGGAGCGGAAGAGCAGATGCCCAACGCCATGGCCGGTCAGCCCAAGGCCGAGGGCAAAGTACGCTTGGCGATGGGTCTGGCATACCTGGGGATGTCGGAGCTGGAGCGGTCCGAGCAGATGCTGCGTCGGGCGGCGGCGCTGCTCAACGAGCACGCCCCGGAAGACCTTTGGCACCGGTATCACGCCCACATCGGGTTGACGGACGCCACCGTTGAACTGCAGATCGCAACTGGCGACGACATCACCTCGGCGCTGCGGCTGGGAGCCGTGCTGGTCGGTGATCGCTATCCGGAGACGGCGCGGGGTATGGAGGAGTTGATTGAAGGATTCAAACTCAGACAGATCACCAGGGTACGGGCTTCTGGGGTACGGCTGGTTGACACGGCCAACACAGAGTTGGCTCCCGGCGATCCCCTATGGGAACCGGTCGCCAAAGCCCTCTGGCTCGCCGGGGCCGCGATGTATGAAACCCGACGCTATCAGGACGCGGTAGAACTGATGACCACTGTCAACGCTTGGGCGAAGGACATTCCCTCCATCGGAGAAACTGTCAGGGCATCGTGGCGGCTGGAGTTAGGGATGTCGCTCGCCGGAACCGGGCGCCTTGAAGAAGCCGACGTGATGATCCGGGACACCCTGGACTACCTCGAGAACACCGTCCACGTGGAGCACATTTTCCTGGCGGTGGTTCGGGGGCTGCGGGGAAGGAATCTGCTCGCGTTGGGTCGGGATGAAGAGGCGGTGTCGTTCCTGCGTCAGGCGTGCGCGTACACGGTGCGCACCGGAACACTATTCATCGAAGGGGGAGAGGCCTTCGCCGCGTGCATCGCGACGCTAGAGCGGATGGGGCTCGCGGGGGAAGCGGCCGAACTCCGCGCGGTGTTCGCGGTGGCGATCGGCGCGGATCGGGGCCGAGTCGCCTGGGATTCGGGCCGCGCGGCGTTCGCCCCCGAGCGCCAAGGCCTGGCCGACGCGGCCGAGGCGTACCGTGACGCGCAGTCGCGGGCGGACGGTTCCGACCAGAGCAATGCGGAGATCCGGTCCCGGTTCGAGGAACTGCTCGGGCCGTGGCGGGCATCGAGAGATGACGCGCCGGCGGAGTCTGTGTTGATTGCCCTGTATGTCGCCCTCTGGGCTGATATCTACGAGCGGCCGGACCGGGCGATCCGGGTGCGGGCGTGCGAAGAGGCGTTGGCGGCGCTCACGCAAGCCGGGGTGACCCAAGGGCGGGGCGTGATCGCCGTGCACCGCGAACTGCATAAGTACGCCATGGCGGAGGGTCGCTACGGCCGGGCCGAGGAGATGGCCCGCATCGCGCGGCGTGCGTCGCGCGAGCTGTGGGGTGAGCACTACGGTGAAACCACTCTGACAACGCGTGAACTCGCGTCGGCGATCGCGATGCAGGGCCTGTTCGACAAGGCCGAGCCGATGCTGCTCGGTGCGCTCGCCGATACCCGGGCCAACTCCGGCGACAGCTTCGCGACGCGGGTGGCCTTCCGGGAGCTGCTCCGCCTCTACACCTCCACGGGCCGGACGGACAAGGTGATTCCGCACCTCCGGGACGCGGCAGTGATGTTCGGGGACATCGAAACGGGCATCAGCCTGCAGGACGATCAGATCGACCGTGACACGCCCGGCCTGTGCCTCTCGGTGCTCGGGCTGAGGAGCCCGGCGCTGGCCGAGGCGGTCTCGGCCCTGCTGTCGGCTACCGCCGATGATCCGGCCGCATCCGACGATGTTGAAGGACTTGTCGCGGCTGTGCTCCGGGCCCGGGCCGACCACGGCCCGGTGGACGAAGACCCGGCGGCGATCGCGTACGCCTCGCTGCTGGTGGCCTTGGCGCAGCGGGTGAACATGGGCGATTCGGCCGCGCTCGTGCCGCTGGTCGAGGACGCGCGGCGCGTCGCGCACGCTCAGGTCGGCCCCTTGGCGTGGCTGTCGATCCGCGCCGACCGGCGCCTGATCGAGCTGCTGCTCCGCTCGGGCCGTCCGGCCGAGGCCGAGTCGTGGGCCCAGGCGCACGCGGACGGGATCCGTGCCGCCTTCGGGGCCGGTTCGGTCTCGACCAACATCGGGGAGGTGCTGCTGGCCCGCGCGATCCTCGACCAGAGCCGCAACGCCGACGCGCTGGACCTGCTCGAAGCGTTCTACCCAAGCCAGGCGGCCATCAGCCATGAGTCGGACGAAACGAAGAGGTCCTTCGCCATGCTGTTGCGCATCGCGGCGGCGGACCCATCGCTGACGACGCGGGCCATCGATGCGCTCGGCACGAGCCTCGCTGCGCTACAGACCGTCGAGACACCGCTTCGCGCCGATTATGCCTGGATGATCGCCCGCCAGCCCGCGCTGCCCGCGACGATGTACGAGACAGCACAAGCGTTGGCGTCCGCAAAGAGCGATGATGAAGAGTCAGTCGAAAGGGCGGCCCTGGCCCGCGGCGCCGCCAGTTACCGTCTCGGGCGCTATGCCGAGAGCGTTGCAACGCTTCTCGCTCTCATCGACGCGGGAGCGGCTTCGGTAGGCCCGGGCGGCATCCCCGATGCGACCGACCCCGAAGTGTCCGCGACGGCCCGGATCGTTGTCGCCATGGCGCTGCACGCGGCCGGGGACGCCCCCGGAGCGGGCCGCGAGATCCTCGTCGCCCAGCGGCTCTTCGACCAGGCGGGCCGACCCCACCCTGAGCCGGCCTTGCTCGCCGAGGCGAGGGCTGTGCTGTCCGGCGGCTGATCAGGTGGCGATTGCAAGCGACCTCCGGCGCTGCCCTCCTCGAACTGTGAGTCACATCAGATCTCGGCAGGCTTTGCCTCAATCTCAAAGATCCTGATGTCGCCCGGCCGGGCCCGTCGCGTGACGGGTTGGGGCGATTCCGACCGCACGGTGCGGACCGGTGCGCCGCTGCTTCAGGAGATGTAGATATGTCTGTCCGTATTCTCTCGGCATCAAGATTCCTCGTCGCGGCGGCCCTCGCCGCATCTTCCTCCGCCGCATCTGCACAGGTCGTCGTCGGCGATGGCCAAACCCTCACCCGTGCGGACCTGCTCGCGGGTGTGTTCAATGGCCTCCCCTTCACGCTGGGGCCAAACCTGGTCATCGACATCAACGCCGGCGGGGCGATGGGAAACCTCTCGAACCCCGGGTGGCCCCCATCCTTCGATCTCGCGGGGGCGACCGTCAATGTCAACCGGGGCGGGACCATCCAGAGCGGGCCGGGGTTCGGCGGCTCTCACTACAGCGGGAACTCCACTCTCAATATCTTCGATGGAGCCGCGGTAGGGGCGGCGTTCGTTCAGGGTCTGACATCGCCGTCGTTGGTGTCGATGCCGAACATGACCATGTACGGCGGTGAGGTCGGCGATGACATGAGAATGTTCGGCGGGACCTTTGTGATGCTCGGGGGATCGATCGGCGACGGCGCCGGCACAGACGGCACCACCTTCACCATGACGGGCGGGACCATTGGGGACAGGTTCACCACAGGAACCGGGTTCTTTCTGCAGCCCTTCGCCATTTCGGGCGGCATCATCGGCGATGAACTCCGCATCACAGGATGGGGAACCATCTCCGGCGGTGTGGTCGGCGCCGATCTGATGGTCGACCGGCTTGCGAGGCTCTCGATCTCAGGCGGCGCCTTCGGAAGCGGAATACACGTCCCCGCATACGACACCGGCGAAGGGATTGTCGGTGGCACTCTCAATCTTCTTGTCACCGCTCTTCTCATCGATGGGACGCCGATCACCCTCACACCGGGCGAGACGCTGCAGGTGTCCCAGCGCGGCGGCGCCCTGCTCGAGGCGACCCTCGCCGACGGCTCGCCCTTTGAGATCGTGCTCAACGACACCCGAATCCAGGGCCAGGACCACATCTCGTCCCACGCCCGACTCACCGTCATGCTCGTGCCCGCTCCTAATGCGGCCGCCCTGCTCGTGTTCGGCGGCATCCTCGCGGCCCGTCGCCGCCGCTGTTCTTGAACGGGCCGCCCCGCTCCACACTTCGGGCTCGCTGCTCCCAGACGCTCCCGGCTCGCCATCCCGGTGCGTGCAGGAGGGCTTCGTCGCGGCAGGCGAACTGTTTTGACGGTAACGAGGAATTCCTGATGTCCCTCGCCCCGGGTGTCGCCTGATGAGGTGGCGGGAGGATCGTGCCCCTCGCCACTGCCCGGCCGTCCGGCCAGGATGCTGTGTTCTCTGTTTGGACTGTGGGACTCTGGAGAAGAAGTGATGACAAAGAATCAGACCGCGAAGATGTTCGCGCTCAGCGCGGCTCTGGCCTGCGCCGCCGGCCCTCTCTTTGCACCCACCGCCCACGCGCAGTGGGAGGTGACGAGCCTGCACAATGAAGCGAACGGGTCAGATTCATGGGCGTTAGGAACATCAGGCGCCCATCAGGTCGGCTACATCGATGTCACCAACTGGAATCACCCGAATCCTTTCTGGGAGAGACATGCCGTGCTGTGGAGTGGCACTGCCGCATCATGGGTGGATCTCAACCCCGACGGTTGGTTCAGCTCCATCGCGACCGGCGTCTCCGGTTCGCAACAGGTCGGCTACGCCTTCCTTGATCCGGTGATGGGCGGTCCGGTCGCCGGCCTATGGAGCGGCACGGCCGAATCGTGGGTCGATCTT
>REET01000306.1 GCA_007694925.1 Phycisphaerales bacterium
AAGCCTCCGCCTTATCCGTCTTCTCCCAGGTGAAGGTGTCGTACGACGCCGTCGTCCCGTCCGCCTTCGTCCGCTCGACCTTGCCCGGCACACGACCGAAGTGCCCGTGACGCGCCGACGGCGTGTAGATCGGCGCCTTCAGACGCAGCGTCTCCATGATCCCCCGCGGCGTCAGCGGGAACACCTCACGCACCGCACGCGTGATCTTCTCCGGCGAAACCTCGTTCGTCCCGCGGCAATCCACGAACACGCTCGTCGGCTCGACGACGCCGATCGCGTAGCTCAGCTGCAGCTCGCACTCCTCGGCCAGCCCCGCCGCGACGATGTTCTTGGCGATGTAGCGCGCCATGTACGCGGCCGAGCGGTCGACCTTCGTCGGGTCCTTGCCGCTGAAGGCGCCGCCGCCGTGGCGCCCGCGCCCGCCGTAGGTGTCGACGATGACTTTCCGCCCCGTCAAGCCGCAGTCGCCGTGGGGACCGCCGATCTCGAAGCGTCCGGTCGGGTTGACATGCACCGTGATGCTGTCGTTCCACCACTCGCCGAGCACGGGCTTGAGGATCTTCTCGACGCACGCCTTCTTCAGATCGTTCTGGCGCTCGTTCCACATCGGCCCGTGCTGCGTCGAGAGCACGACCGTGTCGACGCGCACCGGCTTGCCCTCGTTGTCGTACTCGACGGAGACCTGGCTCTTGGCGTCCGGGCGCAGCGCCTCGATCGTCTTGTCCCGCCGCACCTTCGCCTGGCGCTCGACGATCCGGTGCGAGAGCTGGATCGGCAGCGGCATCAGGTCCGGCGTCTCCTTGCACGCAAAGCCGAACATCATCCCCTGATCGCCCGCGCCCTCTTTGTCCACGCCCATCGCGATGTCGGCGCTCTGCTTCTTGATCGACACCAAGACGGCGCACGACTCGGCGTCGAAACGCATGTCGCTGGAGGTGTACCCGATCTCCCGGATCGTCTCACGCACCACATCGTCGATCTCGACATACGCGTCGGTCGTCACCTCGCCGGCGACCACCGCCATCCCCGTCGAGACCAGCGTCTCGACCGCCACGCGGGAATTCGGATCCTCCGTCAGCATCGCGTCCAGGATCGAGTCGGAAATCTGGTCGGCCACCTTGTCGGGGTGCCCCATCGAAACGGACTCGGAGGTAAACAGGTGCGAAGGCATGGAGGCTCCTTGGCTTTGGGCGGCGCGCGGCCGGGTGTTGCTTGATCCATTCATCCGGATCTTTGGATGAATGTCGGTCGCTAGTCTAGCACACCTTCCCGCCCTCAGACCACAAATCCGGACCAAACACGGGGCCACCAGCCCCGACCCGCCAACCCAGACCGCGCACACGACCAACCCACGCCACGCCCCCGAGCCCGATACCCTCTGACCATGTCCAAGACGAGTCAGCCAGGTCCCGGTCTCACCTACGCCGCAGCGGGCGTCGACCTCGACAAATACGACTCGTTTATCCGGACCATCGGCCCGATGATCCGGCGCACCCACGGCCCCCGCGTCATCGACAACCCCGGCGGCTTCGCCGGTCTCTTCCGACTCGACTACAACGAACAACTCTTCAAACGCAACTACAAAAACCCCGTCCTCGTCGCCTGCACCGACGGCGTCGGCACCAAGCTCAAGCTCGCCCAAGAGCTCAGAATCTACGACACCGTCGGCATCGACCTCGTCGCGATGAGCGTCAACGACCTGATCGTCCAGGGCGCAGAACCCCTGTTCTTCCTGGACTACATCGCGATCCACGCCGTGGACAAAGCCCGCGACGCCGCGCTCCTCGAAGGCATCGCCAAGGGGTGCGAGATGTCCGGCGCCGCCCTCCTCGGGGGCGAAACCGCCGAAATGGGGGATCTCTACAAGCCCGGCGAGTTCGACCTCGCCGGCTTCGCCGTCGGCGTCGTCGAGCTCCACAGGGCCACCGATCCCCTCCGCGTCCACCCCGGCGACATCGTCCTCGGCCTCGCCTCCGACGGCGTCCACTCCAACGGCTACTCCCTCGTCCGCAAGATCATCGAGCACGCCTCCCTCGACCTCACCAAGACCTACCCCGAGCTCGACCCCGAGCGCACCCTCGGCGAGGTCCTGCTCGAGCCGACCCGCCTCTACGCCGCCCCGATCGTCCGCCTCCAGCGCAGTTATCGGGTCAAAAAAGTCATCTCCGGCATGGCCCACATCACAGGCGGCGGCCTCGCCGACAACCTCGCCCGCGTCCTGCCAGACAAGGTCGACGCCGAGCTCGTCAAGGGCTCTTGGGACATCCCCCCGGTCTTCGGGTTCCTCCAGAAGCACGGCCGCGTGGACGACGCCGAGATGGACCGCGTCTTCAACATGGGCGTGGGCTACTGCATCATCGTCCGCCCGACCTTCGCCGCCTCGGTCACCCGACGCCTCGAACGCCTCGGCGAGCGCGTGTTCCAGATCGGTCGGATTGTCGAGGGTGGGGGGAAGGTCCGGATGGTTGACGCCTGACGACGCCCCGTCCGCCGGATGGGCTCAGGACACACCCTTCCGGGAGCCGATTGAACGATCTGACGGTGCTCCGGGCGCCGCGAGCCACCCAGACCCCCGCCACGAGCAAAGAATCAGACCATGCCACGCGATATCCCAGTCGGCAACGGCGACCTCCTGATCACCTTCGACCGCCACTACCGCATCAGGGACCTCTTCTACCCCTATGTCGGGCGGTACAACCACTCCATCGGCCATGTCCAGCGCTTCGGCGTCTGGGCCGACGGCGAGTTCGCCTGGATCGAGGACGACGAGTGGGAGCGGGAGATCCGCTACAAGGCCGACACCCTCGTCACCGATGTCCGCCTCGTCCACAAGGGCCTGGAGCTCGAGCTCCACTGCTCAGACGCGGTCGACTTCCACGAGCCGGTCTACTTCCGCAAGATCGTCGTCCACAACCTCGCAGACCGCCCGCGCGATGTCCGCGTCTTCTTCCACCTCGACCTCTCCATCGCTGAAAACGCCGTCGGCGACACCGCAAACTACGACCCCTCGACCAGCGCCGTCATCATCTACAAGCAGGACAACTACTTCCTCGTCAACTGCTGCGACCAGCACAAGTGCGGCATCGACCACTGGGCCATCGGCACCAAGCGCCTCGGCGGCGCCGAGGGCACATGGCGCGACGCCGAGGACGGCAAGCTCGGACGAAACGCCATCAGCCAGGGCTCCGTCGACGCGACCGTCGGCTTCAACCTCCAGATCCCCGCAAAGGGCGAGGGCCACCTCCACGCATGGATCGCCTTCGGCCACGCCTACGACGAGGTCAAAGACCTCAACCGACGCATCCTCGAAACCGGCCCCGAGCGCATGCTCGGACGCACCGAGGCGTACTGGAAGCTCTGGTGCCGCAAGGAGCCCGTCGACACCACGCCCCTGCCCGAGCATGTCCGCGACCTCTTCTACCGCTCGCAGTTGGTCATGCGCACCCAGATCGACAACCGCGGCGCGATCATCGCCGCCAACGACTCGGATGTCACGCAGTTCGGCGGCGACCACTACTCGTACTGCTGGATGCGCGACGGCGCCCTCGTCGCCTACGCCCTCATCCTCGCCGGACAGAGCGAGCTCTCGCGGAGCTTCTTCCGCTACAGCGCCAAGTGCATCGGCGACCAGGGCTACTTCCTGCACAAGTACTCGCCCACCGGCGCCCTCGCGTCGAGCTGGCACCCGTGGATGCTCGACGGCCAGCGCGTCCTGCCCATCCAGCAGGACGAGACCTCGCTCGTCGTCTGGGCGCTCCGCAAGCACTTCGAGACCTTCCGCGATGTCGAGTTCGTCAAGCCCCTCTACGAGCCCCTCGTCGCAAAGCCCGCAGAGTGGATCCTCGAATACCGCGACCACAACGGCCTGCCCCTGCCCAGCTGGGACCTCTGGGAAGAGCGCCGCGGGATCCAGACCTTCACCGTCGCCTCGACGATCGGCGCCCTCAACGCCGCCGCCGCGTTCGCACGCGACTTCGGCGAGCTCGACAGAGCCGCGGCCTTCAAGGAAGGCGCCGAGCGCATGCGCGGCGCCATGAAGCGCCACCTCTACAACGAGCAGGCCGGACGCTTCGCGCGCCTGGCCGTCCCCAACGATGACGGCACCTACCGCCTCGACATGACCTGCGACTCGGCCAACTTCGCCCTCTTCGCCTTCGGCGCGTTCGAGGCCAATGACCCCAAGGTCATCGAAGAGATGCGCCAGCTCAAGGAAGCCCTCTGGATCAAGACCGACATCGGAGGCTGCGCACGCTATCAGCGCGACTACTACCACCAGATCGAGCGCAACGACATCGAGAAGGTGCCCGGCAACCCCTGGGTCATCTGCACCCTCTGGCAGGCCCAGCACGCCATCGAGGTCGCCTCCAGCGTCGACGAACTCCGCAAGACCGTCATGCCCTATCTCGAATGGTGCGTGCAGCGGGCCGAGCCCTCGGGCGTCATGGCCGAGCAGTTCCACCCCTACACCGGCGACCCAATCTCCGTCAGCCCGCTCACATGGAGCCACTCGACCTTCGTCGTCGTCTGCCTCCACTACCTCCGCAAGCACGCCGAGCTGACCGGCAAGCCGATGTTCAAGCCCGCGCCGGACTTCGCCACCGCCTGAACCGGAGGAGAACGGGCGCAGGGACGGCTTCGGCCTGCGGCCGAGGCTTGCATGCAGGCTCGGGTTTGCCCCTTGGGTTGAACGTATTGTTTCAGGGCTCAGCAAGCGAAAGAGAAGCCGCGGCCGAAGGCCGCCTCCTCCCCAGCGCCCCGCGCCCTACACCCCGCGCCCCAACCCGATCAGCCCTGGCCGGCGAGCATCGCCTCCGCGAGCGCGTCCTCGTCCGACTGGGCTTCGGCCTTCTTGGCGACCGTCGCCCCGCCCATCGCCTCGATGCGGTCCTTCAGGTCACCGATGAAGCTGACCCGGATCCCGAAGTTCTCGCCGACCTTCACCGCGTTCCCGCAGCCGATCGCCTTGTTGTTGACCAGGAGATCCAGCTCCTCGTCGGCGTGCTTGGGGAGCTCCAGGATCACGCCGGGGGCGAGGGCGACCACATCGGCGAGGGTCATCGTCCGCTCCCCGAGGCGGACAACCACCGGGACCTCCAGCTTCAGGATCGATTGCAGATCGGCCATACCCACTCCATCGACCGCCCGAGCCCCCGGGTTCAGGGCGCAGGGCAGGACAGGCGGAACCGCCGCAAAGCGGATGCCAAAAAGTCGAAGCGTCGTCGGCCATTGTCGATTCGCCGGCGCGGATCCCGCAGGATCAATTCGAGGACGCCGGGTTCGATTTGTGAGCCTCTTCGAGCATCCTCGTCCAGGGGGCAGGGTCCCGCTGCATCAACTCCAGCAGGCGGCGTCCCCAGGTCGGTGGAGGCTGCAGACCCTGCTCCCAGTTCCGAAGTGTCGATGGCGAGACCCCGATCAACCGCGCAAAGATCGTCTGGCTTGCCCGGAACGACCGGCGAAGCTCCCGGACCTCCTCGGGCGAGAATGGCTTGGGGTCGAGCCTGAGTTCGACCGTTCGCACAGTAAACCGCTGCTCAATCGGATCGCCATCGCGGAGCGCGTCACGGAACTCGGTCAGACCATCGATGATCTCGTCGGCGATGCGTTCGCCGCTCCGATCGTCCTTGTTGTTCTGCCGGTGTGCCATGCGTCCACCTTTCTCGGCCAGGGCCCGTCCTGCTGCTGCCCTTACATCCCCGCGGCCCGCTACCGACCTCCGCCCTCTTCAAGCCGTCGTTGCAGGAAGCGGTCGATCTCGTCGAGCAGAGAGCGGATCGACTGTCTTTCCTGCGGCGATAGCGTCAATTTCTCGTTCTTGGCGTACGCCGTAACAAGCACCACCGTGCCCGCGATCGGAAAGTAGGCGTAGCAAACCCTCGCCGAGGACCGTTTCCCGACATTCGTTGCCTCCCGGCTGAACCTGAGCTTCCGAAGCCCGCCCGTCCCCGGTTCGACAGGACTCCGAGCGGGATCGATCATGATCGCCATTTCCAGCGCTCGCAGATCGCTGTCGTCGCATCCCATCCGCGCCCACGCCTTCGTAAACGGAAGAAGCTGAACGAATGTGAGCCAGCCTTTGGGATCGTTCGGTTGCACCGGCGCAGACCCGCATGCGAATGTGGTCAACGGATGAGTCGAAGCCGAGATCGGGTCGCAGGTGCGGCACCACCAGAAACTATACCAAGAAATGGTACAGAAACAAGCCCGAACATCTGGCGGTGTCGGATCGATCGGTTATCGGGCGTGTCTAGCCGTGACGACCAACGATCAGCGTCACATTGTGACCGCCGAACCCGAAGGTGTTGTTCATCGCGTAGCGGACGGGCCGCTCCTTCGCTTCCTTCGCCACCAGATCGATGTCGAAGTCCGCGTCGGGCTCTTCCAGGTTGGTCGTGGGGGCCACCACGCCGTCGCGGACGGCATGGATGCAGGCGATCAGCTCGACGGCCCCCGACGCGCCCAGGGCGTGCCCGTGCATCGACTTGGTCGAGCTCATCATCAGCTTTCCGCCGGCGCTCTTCCTGGCGTGGTCGCCGAAGACCTTGCCAACCGCGGCCACCTCGGCCTTGTCGCCAAGCGGGGTCGCTGTCCCGTGGGCGTTGACATAGCCGATCTGGTCCGGGTTCAAGCCCGCGTCTTCCAGGGCCCAACGCATCGAGCGGGCGGCGCCCATGCCCTCGGGGTCCGGGGCTGTGATGTGCCCGGCGTCGGACCCGTTGCCCGCCCCGACCAGCTCGGCGAGGATCGTCGCTCCGCGGGCCTTGGCGTGCTCCTCGGTCTCGAGCACATACATCGCCGCCCCCTCGGCCAGCACGAACCCGTCGCGCGTGACATCGAACGGACGCGACGCGGTGGGGGCGTCCTTGTGCGGGCTCAACGCCTTCATCGTCATGAACGCGCCGACGCAGAGGGGCGTCACCGCCGCCTCGCACCCGCCAGCGACCATCACATCGGCACGCCCCAGGCGGATCTGCTCGACCGCGTCGCCGATCGCGTGCCCGGAGCTGGCGCAGGCCGTCGCGTGCGCCGTCGCAGGGCCCCGCAGCCCGTAGCGGATCGAGATGTTCCCCGTCGTCGCGTTGATCATCAGGCGCGGGACCGTGAACGGGCTCATCCGGTCCGGACCACGGCTCATGAGGACTTCCTTGCCCTCCTCGATGGTCATGATCCCGCCGATGCCCGAGCCCACAATGACGCCGCAACGCTCGCTGTTCTCGCGAGCGAAGTCGATGCCCGAATGGGTGACGGCCTGATGGGCCGCCGCCAGCCCGAGCAGGGTGTTGCGGTCCAGCCGCTTGATCTCCCGCTTGTCGCACGCGCCGGCCTGGACCGGGTCCCAGTCCTTGACCTGCCCTGCGGCAAAGACGGTCCACTTGCCCGCGTACAGATCGAACGCGGGCCCCTCGAGCGGGGAGATGCCGCTGCGACCCTCGCGCATCGCCTCCCAGGTCGATGCGGCATCATGGCCGAGGTTCGTCACGGCGCCGTAGCCCGTGATCACGATCCGGGTCGATGGCGTGCGCGGGGTGCTCATGACATCTCCGGCCCCCTCCGGTCGGGGGCGTGCGGGGTCAGTTGGCCCCGCGGGCGGTCTTGATGTAGTCGATGGCGTGGCCGACCGTCTTCATCTTCTCGGCCTCTTCGTCGGGGACCGAGGTCTCAAACTCGTCCTCGAACTCCATCACGAGCTCGACAAAGTCGAGGCTGTCGGCGTGCAGATCGTCCACGAAGCGGGTCTCGCGGGTGATCTTGTCCTTCTCCGCGCCCATCTGCTCGGCGACGATCTCGATCACCTTCGATTCAATCTCTTGTTCGGTCACCATTGGATCTCCAAAGAGGTCGTTCGCGGGCCCTGCACGCAGCCCCGTCCGGGCTTCTGTCCGGTCGGAGCGTTGATACCCCGCTCCAAGGCGGCGATTCTACCCGCCGCCCCGCTCGCGGGGCAACGGCCAACGATCCCACCGACAAGATGCCCATAAATCGCGCCCCGGACCGCATAACGCCAGACCCCGTCCGGCTGTCGCGGCTGTGACGGGAAGCCCGCCCGTTCAGCACCCCGTCGACGAACCGTGCCGTTCAGACCGCCGTACCGTCAGTCGATCCTCGCCCCGGCCGGCAACTGCGGCCCGGACCGTCCCAAGGCCCCAAAACCGGGCCCCGGGCCCTCCCAAAGACGCGTAAGACCGGGAAGAGGTGAGAGATGTCGGAATTGCCACTTGAGCCCAAAGCCTTCGCCGAAACCGTCGCCGGCATGCTCCGCCGGATCCAGCCCGCCGCCGCTGTCGAGCTCGCGGGCCCCCGCGAACTCTCGGTGAACGGCCGGCGCCTCGACCTGGAAAACCTCTTCCGAATGGTCGTCCAGGAGCCCGACAGGGGCCTGGAAATCGCCGAGCACTACCTCGAACAGCTCTTCGCCGGCGACGCCATCCAGCTCGGCGACATGCCCTTCGAGCTCGCCAAGCCCAGGATCATGCCCAGGATCCAGCCCGAGAGCATCTTCGAGAACCTCTCCCGGGAACTGGTGGCCCATGTCCCCTATGTGAACGGGACGGTCGTGGTCTTCGTCACCGACCTCCCCCAGATGACCATCAGCATCACCACCGAACAGGTGATCCGCTGGGGCGTCACCCCCGAGGACCTCGAGCTCATCGCCCGCCAGAACCTCGAGAAGTACGCTCCGGAGCTCGAAGTCAGGCTCGTCGAGTCCAAGGAGGGCGGTCGCGCCGCGATCGTTTCCGAGCAGGACGGCTACGACGCCGCGAGACTCCTCCTCTCGGGCCTGTACGAGCGGCTGGCGCCCCAGCTCGGCGGTGACTTCTATGTCGCCACGCCGGCGCGGGACATGTTCGTCGCGATGAGCCGCGCGCCCGGCGACTTCGTCAACCGCCTCCGCGACCGCGTCAGCCAGGACTACGAGCGCCTGCCCTATCCGATCACCAGCGAGCTGTTCTATGTGACGCGTGACGGCGTCGCCGGGACGCTCGGTCTGGCCGCCTGACGAGGCCGCGGGGCGAGACATCCACACGGCTCCAGGAGAGGCCGGCCGGAGGAACCGGCCGGCCTCTTTCTCTGTGCACGCTCTTCTTTCGCCGGTCGGATCCGCGAGCGATACCATCGCCGGCGTGATCCTCCTCGTCGACAACTACGACAGTTTCACCTGGAACCTCGTCCAGCGCCTGGGCGAGCTCGATCCCTCCATCGAGCTCGACCGCGACCTGCTGGTCGTCCGCAACGACGCGATCACGCCCGATGAGGCCGAAGCCCTCGATAGCGGGCGGGGCCCCAGCCACCTTTTGATCTCCCCCGGCCCCTGCACCCCCGCAGAGGCGGGCGTCTGCCCGGCGATGATCGAACGCTTCGCGGGGCGGATCCCGGTTCTGGGCGTCTGCCTGGGCCACCAGTGCATCGGGGCCCTGCACGGGATGCCTGTCGTCCGCCACACCGTCCCCGTCCACGGCAAGACCAGCCTCGTCCACCACGACAACCAGGGCGTCTTCGCCGGGTTGCCCAACCCCTTCCAGGCGACGCGCTACCACTCGCTGGTCGTCCCGCTGGAGGCGGCGCAGGCGGCCGGCGATCGGGGTTGGGCCGTCAGCGCCTGGACCGACGAAGAGTTGCCCGGCGGCGAATCCCGGCGCGTCGTCATGGGCCTCCGCCGGGTCTGGGAAGGGCCTGCTTCAGACCGCCAGCCGCTCGAAGGCGTGCAGTTCCACCCCGAGAGCTTCATGACGCCCGAGGGCCCGAGGCTGCTGGCGAATTTTCTGGCGATGGGCGCAAGGCCCAGAACGCCGCTCGCCTCCTACGCTCCGCAGCCATGATCGACCCGGCCCCGACAACAGAGATCGACCCCCGCCTGGCCCGAGGCCTCCTTCTTGAGCGAGGCTCGGAGGTCGCGGGCAAGCCCGACCACATTGTCTTCGGCACGCACAACAACAACTACCAGCTCCACCTCAAGCCGACCGAGCCGGTCGACACCGAGGTCGGCAAGAAGCTCATCGGGACCGTCCGCGTTGACGCCCGCAAGATCGACCGCGTCCACACCGGCGGCCGCTTCATCGAGCCGGTGTACGGGCGCCCCAGGCGGGTGCAGGGCACCGTCGTCGCCATCACCGACGAAACGGTCGTGGTCGACGCGGGCATCAAGATCCACCTCAGGCCGACCGAGCGCGACCAGCAGCCGTCGGGCTTCAAGCTCGGCGAGCTTGTCGGGTGCGATGTGCACGCGGGCGCGACCTTCACGCCGGCGAGCTGACGCACAGATCGATTTATTGGACCTCGACGCCCTCCCGAATCCGCGGCTTGCCGCTGGGCTCCGGCGGTCTCTTCCGTTACGCTGGCTTCGAGCCCCCCTCCCGCGTGCGGTCATCCGTGCGCGAAACAGAAAGAGGATCGTGATGCGTCGAGTGGTCTGTGCCGGTCTCCTGGTCTCGCTGGCGTCTATCGCGTCGGCGAACAACTTCACCAACAACATCATGATCACCGGCTACTGGCCGCCGACCAACAACATGGTCCGCGACTTCAGCCCCAACCCCGACCAGAACAACGGACAGTGGCTCGGCGGGAACTGGGAGGGCCGGGGGTACAACATCTACTCGTACTTCCCCGAGTTCCCGGGCCAGACCGGGCCGAGCTGGGGCAAGGGGGTCGGCGATTTCGAGGTCGACTACCAGAAGACCTCGGCCGACTGGCACCGCATCACCGACCAGATCAAGCCCGTCGCGATCATCACCTTCAGCCGCGCCCAGAACAACTTCGAGTGGCGCCTCGAAGGCGGCAACCGCATGTACGCCGAGAGCCAGTGGACGCCCGACTACCAGGCGCCCACGCGCCCCGGCAGCGACCTGCCGATCATGCAGGCCCTCGCCCCTGGCACGGAGCTCTTCAGCACGCTGCCCATCCCCGAGATCATGGCCAATGTCGGTGCGCAGGTCCCCGGCGTGAACCCCACGACGGTGCCGGTCGACAACGGACGCTTCCTCTCCAACTTCATCGGCCTGCACGGCAACTGGTACCACGAGCTCAACAACGACCCCAGCGCCGAGTACCGCAACTTCGCCGCCGGGCACATCCATGTCGGCTTCGCGATGAGCCCGCAGCAGGCGCTCGACGCGACCCTCGTCACGCTCCGCACGCTGACGGACCACCTCGACTTGATCGGCGCCCCCGCGCCGTCATCGGCCGCAGCGCTCGCACTGGGCGGCCTCGTGCTTACAAGGCGCAGACGCCCGCTTTGCGGGCGAGAGCAGGAGAGGGTCGAGCAGTCGAGCAGGTGAGCCGGAGGACGGGGAGAAGGGGGAGCACTGGCTGCCCCTTGCAACTCCGCCTCCCGCTTTCCCGTACCCTTGTTCGATGACCCGCGGGCGATATCTCGTGCTCGGGGCCGACCGCAAGAGCGGGGAGCCTCGCAAGATGCTGATCGAGGCCAAGTCGCCCGAGGCGGCGCGATCGCTCGCCGAAAGCCGCGGGATGCTCATCAGCGTCGTCGAGACGCGTTCTTCTGACGGGCCGGAAGCGACGACCCGCGAGCCCGTCAAGGCAGCGGTCGCCGGCGACTCCTCGCCCCGCCCGATCCCCCGGCCCCGCCCGGCCGCTTCGATCGAGGAGCCCTCTGCGCCGCCCGAACCCGAGCCCGATTCGCCCCCAAGAGAATGGACCGACGACCGCATCGGCGAGAACCGTCGCGAGGGCCTGCGCACCGTCTTCCGCCTCTCGTCAAAGACGCCAGAGATCGAGCCGCTCGAAGGCGAGGAACTGATCGAGGTCTTCGACCCGTCCTTCCGCGAGCTGGGGATCCTGCGCTCGTGGCTCGGGCGTTCGCGTCGCATGGTCGTGACCTCTCGCCGCGTTGTCGTGATCGAACGCCGTCGCGGGCTGGACAACATCCGCGAAGCGCTGCACGAAAACAGCGACGGCGTCGTGGCCGTCCGTGGCGTCCGCTGGCTGCTGCTCGTGCCGGGAGTGCTGCTCTTGACGCAGCCGCTCTTTTTCGGATTCGGCGGCCTGGTCGGCATCGGCCTGATCGCCCAACTCGTCGAGCTCACCGTCGGCCAGGCGGCCTCCACGCAGGCGGCACGAGACGCGGCGGTCTACACCGTCATCGGGCTCTCGGTCGCCATGCTGCTCTTTGCAATGCTGCTGGTCTTCTCTGCGTTTGAGAGACGCATCGGCCTGCGGACGCAGAGCGGCTTCGTCGGCGTCCGCGTCCGCAGGATCGGGCCTTCGGAAACTTCGGCGCTGGTCGGCGCGATGGTGAGCGCCCGCGAGAAACAACGGGAGAACGCGTCATGAAAGCCGCATGGATCGCAGCGATGGGCGTCCTGCTCTCGGCCCTGCCCGGGAGCGCCGGCCCCGGCTGCCGCGCTTTGCCGCCCGAGCCGATGCGGGCTTCCGAGCACGGCTTCGCCTTCGTCAACAGCTTCGAGTGGACGCCGCCGGGCGGGTGGGCGCGCCTGCCCTTCCGCCACCGCTACGGGCTCTGCGGCGGGATGTCGTTCTACGCGATGGACCGCTTCCACGCGGGCGTTGCGCCGCCGAGCGCGTCGGTCACCCCGGGCCCGGGCGACCCGCTGTTCGAACGGATCCTGCTGCGCCAGGCCGACACGATGGGTTTCCTCGGACGGCGCACGCTCCGCTACCTCGCGTGGATGGCCCTGCCCGAAGAGGGCGAGGGCGGCTCGCAGGCGGCGACCGCTCGTGCGTTCGGCGAGATGCTGCCCGATCTGGAGCGGGGCGAGCCCGTCGCGCTGGCCCTGATCTATGTCGGCTTCGCCGACCGCGGCGCGATCTGGCACAACCACCAGGTCGTCGCGACGGGCGTCGATTACTCCGGACGAGGCGTCTACACCGTCTCGCTCTACGACCCAAACTTTCCCGGCAACGGCAGCGTCTCGCTCGTGCTTCGGCCGTCCGCCGACGGCTACGAGACCACGCAATGGATCGGCCAGCACAGACGCCGCCATGTCCGAGGCTTCTTCAGGACGCCCTACCTGCCGAGCGATGTGAAGTAGTAGCGATCGAGCATCGGACCGGGGATCTCCAGGCGGCACAGCTCTCCGAGCTGTGCCGTGAGATCTTCGACCTTCGATCGCATCCAACGGCACAGGTCAGAGACCTGTGCCACCCCAAGACATTGACACTACCGATATACCCGCTCCAGCCTCGCTCCCGGATAGAAGTGCCCGAGCATCTCTCTCCATCGGTGCCCCTGCAGCCCCATCGCCT
>REET01000145.1 GCA_007694925.1 Phycisphaerales bacterium
TGCCGCCGCGGGAAGTTGTGGCAGATGTGCTCGACGCGGGCGCGGAGGCGGGCGGCGGTTGGCGATGAGGTTTCGGATCGCTCTTGCACCGGCGGCCCCTTGCGTGGTGATCCCGAACCGTTCGGAAGATCAGGCGCGGGCCGGGAGCGGGGGAGCCGCGGCGTTCAGATCCGCCCCTGCTCGCCCAGCCAGTGCTCGGCGTCGAGCGCGGCCTGGCAGCCCATGCCCGCGGCGGTGACGGCCTGGCGGTAGCGGGCGTCGGCGACATCGCCGGCCGCGAAGACGCCCGGGATCTCCGTCGCGCTCGAGCGGCTCTTGAGGACGATGTAGCCCTTGTCGTCGAACTCGAGGCCGGTCTCGCGGAGGAACTCCGTCGCGGGCGTGTGCCCGATGGCGACGAAGAGGCCCTTGACATCGAGCGTGGACTTCTCGCCCGTGACGGTGTCTTCCAGCTCGACGCCGGTGATCTTCTCGTCGCCGAGGACATCGACGACCTGCTTGTTCCACAGCACCTCGGCGTTGGGCTGCTTCATGTAGCGTTCCTGCATGATCTTGCTGGCGCGGAGCTCGTCGCGCCGGTGGATCACATACACCTTGCTGGCGAACTTGGTGAGGTAGGTCGCCTCTTCCATCGCCGAGTCGCCGCCGCCGATCACCGCCAGCGGCTGGTCGCGGAACATCGGCAGCGCCCCGTCGCAGACGGCGCAGGCCGAGACGCCGCCGCCGGACATCGCCAGGCGCATCTCGTTCTCCAGCCCCAGCCAGTTCGCGGTGGCGCCTGTCGCGATGACGACGGCGTGGGCCTTGACGGTCTTGCCGGCGGAGGTCTTGAGGGTGTGGACGCCGCCGTCCTTGTCGAATTCGACCTCGGTGATGTCCTCGCCGATGACCTTGGTGCCGAAGCGTTCGGCCTGCTTCTGGAAGGCCTGCATCATGTCCGGGCCGGTGATGCCCTCGGGGAAGCCGGGGTAGTTCTCGACCTCGGTGGTCAGCATGAGCTGCCCGCCGGGGAGCACGATCGAGGGGTTCTGCTTGGGCACGCCGACATAGACGATCGGGTCGAGCTGTGCGCGTGCGGCGTAGATCGCGGCGGTCCAGCCGGCGGGGCCCGAACCGATAATCACAAGCTTGCGAGCGGTGTCGCTCATTCGGCGTTCCCTTCGTCGATGCTGCGCCGGAGCGTCACGCTCCCGGCGGGTTCCCCGGTAACCCGGAGGGGGGCCTTGGCTATTCCCCCGCGCCGGCTCAGCGGAGCTCGCCGAGATCGTCGAGCTGCAGGCGCTGGAGGCTGAGGACCGGGGGCCAGATCAGGTAATCGGCGCCCTCGACAAGCGAGACAGAGTTCTGCACACGCGTGGCGAGGTTGGCGACGCCGTCGGCGCCCACGGAGTACACGACGAACTCGTCGTCGGCGATGTTGCGCCGGAAGTTTGGCGCGCCCTCGACGATCACATTGATCTCGTGCACACGGCTGCGGATGTCGCGCCCCGGCACGAAAAGCTGGAGGGGCTGCCCGCCCGAGGCGGGGTTGAACGGATCCGCGTCCAGGCGGAAGAGCCAGGTCGGGCGGACCGACGCGGGCGTGCGCGCAAACCCGCCGGTCCGGTAGCGGTTGCCGACCGCCGCCAGCGCCAGACGCGTCCCGGCGATCTCCGCCCTCACGATGCGCCGCAGGTTGAAGAGCACATCGGTCCCGTAGAGGGTGATGTACGCCGGCACATTCTCCTGCAGGTTCACCCGTTCAAGCGTGAAGGGCGTGCGCATCATGCGGTGGAACGGGTCGTCCTGCTGCCAGCGCAGGCGCATGTCGCCGATGATGTCCTCGATCTCGCGCAACGCCTCGGACTGGGGCTTCTGACGCTGGGCGTACACGCCCCAGGTCGACGCGGTCGCGAGCATCCGCAGCGGGTCGTCGCCCCCGCCCAGGCGGGCCATTGTCGCGTTGAACGCCCCCGAGCGGGCGCCGTTCGAATCGAGCGTGTGACGCGCGAGTTGGCGCGCAGCGATCCAGCTCGCCCGAGGCAGGCCGAGCCGGTCGAGCTCCAGGAACCCCGGCTCGTTGTCGCGGCTGCGGTCGGCCATCCGGTCGAGCAGGCGGATCAACGGGTCCCATGTATTCGTCGAACGGAGCTGGGGCGCATCGGAGCGGAAGTCGACATACGCGATGTCGCGCATCCGCTCCAGCCCGTCGATCATCATTGTCAGCCCGTACACCTTCTCACGCCGGAGCTGGCGGTCGGCGATCTGGCGCCCGAAGAAGGTGTAATCGCTCAGCAGGCGGAGCGAGGCGATGATGTCGCCCTCGTGGTACAGACGCGTCGCCTCGACATGCACCAGCGGCGCGAGCCAGCGATAGACCGTCGGCACGCCACGCTCGCTGCGATCGGCCGCGGCCAGCAGCGGCGTCCCCCCCACATCGATGTCGGTGAACAGGCCCCGCTCGATGATCGCGTCGAAGACTTCCTCGGGCAATTCGAGCTCGAAGAACTCGAGCAGCGCGTCCTGGCCGTAGGGCTGCCCGTACCCCATCGCGAAGCTGGGGTCGATCTCTTCGGTCACCAGGCGGAGCTTCTCGAGCACCCGCTGCTGGGCGGGGCTGGAGGCCCAGGCGGCGGCGGTGTCCCACGCGGCCATCCCGGGCTGCAGCAGCCTCGCTCTGTCGGGCGTGTCGGCGCCGACCGGCGGGCGATCCATCACCGCGATGACGGGGATCAGGTGCAGGTCGGATCGGTCGCCGGGCTGGCCGTCGCCCATCCGGATGTTCCGGTACAGGGCGTTGGCGTCGCTGACGGAGGCCTGGGCGCTCGCCGCCGAGGGCGCCAGCGCCGCCAGCGAAAGCACGCCGGCAAGGGCCAGACGAACAACCCCATCCCCATTACGCATCTTTTTGAACCTCATGGCGCGTCATGGTAGCCGATCGGGCCGCAGGCTGTGGGGCGCAGAAAAACGCCCGCGGCGTGACCGCTGCGGGCGAGGGGGGTGGCTCGGGAAGCTGGACCCGTCTCAGCGGGCCGCGACGCGACGCGCCCGCGAGGGTGGCCGGGAAGCGGCCCCGGCCTCATCGGCCGCTCGACCGGGCACCCGGTTCTCCCGGAAGTGCCGCGAAGGGGCGTCGTCGGTGATCTGGGCGTTCAGACGCGTCAGCGACTCGTCGACGATCTGGCGGACCCGCTCGCGGCTGATCCCGACCTCGTCGGCGATCTGCTTGAGCGTCAGGGGCTGCTGCCCGTCGAGCCCGAACCGCAGGCGCAGGATCTGGGCCTCGCGGTCGTCGATCGCCTCGAGCAGCTTGCGGAGGAGCGCCAGGTCCTCCCGCATCAGCATCCGCTCTTCCGGCTCGGCGGTCCGGGTGTCGGCGATCAGCTCGCCCAGGCTCATCAGGTCGCCGTCGGAGTTCACCGGGCCCTGGTTGGAGGCCCGCAGCGCCCGGACGGCACGACGGATGATCTTCACCTTCCGAACGGGCAGATCCATGTGCTCGGCGAGCTGCTCGATCGAGGGCGGGTAGCCCAGATCGTTCTCAAGCGACCTGCTGGCGGTCCGCCACTTGGCGATCAGCTCGACCATGTACGCGGGCACATGGATCGGCTGCGACGCGCTCATCAAGGCGCGCTTGACCGCCTGCTTGATCCACCACGACGCGTAGGTGCTGAACCGGGCGCCCTGCGTGGGGTCGAAGCCCTCGACCGCACGGAGCAGACCGATGTTGCCCTCCTCGATCAGATCGTTGAGGGGCAATCCACGGCCGGAATATCTCTTCGCGATCGCAACGACGAGCCGCAGATTTGCACGGATCATGCGCTCACGCGCCGCCGGGCAATTCTCGTACATGACCTTCGCGCCGAGTTCGCGTTCTTCCTCGGCGGTCAACAGCGGGGTCCGATGGATCTCCCGCAGATAGACCTGAAGGTCTGACTGCACAGCTCTCTCGCCGCGAGCGATCTCTCCTCGCTCTCTCACTGTTCTACCACCTTCCGGGCGAGTCCATCCAATAACATACTGCAGGATCGCGCCCGTGTCAGCAAGTTTCCGATCCGATCCGCTCGTTCCGGCGGTTCCATCGACGCCTGAACTTCCCCGCTTGACGGCCGTCAACCCCCCTGCCTCGGCAGGGCGTGAAGCTGGGAGGGCCGGGTGTTCTGGGGAGATCTGAACCCGTCCGAAAAACCGGCATGACCAAACAAGACCCTGCGTGCTGCGGATCGGCGCGCCCGATCGCCGATTCCATCCATACTGTGAGCGACATGAACCCCGACCTGTCGGACATCCTGTCGGAGTGGCCCTACCAGCCCGGCCGCCTCAATGTCAGGCTCATCAAGGGGAAGAATCAGGAACCGAAGATCCAGATACGCCTCGACCTCGGCGTCCTCCAGATGGAGGTCGAGGGCCGACCCGACGGGCACCAGCCCTTCGGCTACGGCTCCCTCCTGGAGTACTACGAGGCCCGGGCCGACGGCGCCGAGCCCCCGCCCGACGAGGTCGACGCCGAGGAACCCTTCTCCCTCGACGAACGCGATGTCCGCGCCCTGCGCGAAGAGGCCGCCCAGTACTACCACCGCTACATGGCACTGCTCGCCCTGGAGGATTACGAGGGCGTGGTCCGCGACGCGACGCGGAACCTGCGTGTGCTCGACTTCGTCCGAGAACACGCCACCAACGAGGCCCTGATCCAGGAGCTCGAACCCTTCCGCCCCTACATCATGATGGTCCGGGCCCGGGCGATGGCGAGCCAGTCGCTGCGCGACAACGAGCCCAAGGCGGCGGTCGTCGCCATCGAGCAGGGGATCGAGGCCCTCCGCCAGCACTTCGACAAGACGGGCCACCCCGAGCTCTTCGAGCAGTCCAACGAGGTCGCCATGCTCCGCGACATGCGGGAATCCCTCCTGCCCAAGCTGCCCGTCAGCCAGCGGGCCGAGCTGCGACAGCGCCTCCAGTCGGCCCTGGATCAGGAGAACTACGAGCTGGCCGCCATCCTCCGCGACGAGCTCCGCAACCTCGGCGAGGACCAGCCCGGCCCGGCCCCGAGGACAGACGGCGGGCAGATCTGAGCGGCCGGACCCGGGCCGACGGGGTGGCCGAGGCCCCCACACGGGCCGAGAACAGAATTCCCGCCAATCTGCTGGCACCCGGCGGAACCGGCGTTACCTTTTACGGATACGACGCTGGCCGAAGGCCCGGACGGGCTCTAGACCACCGTCAACATTATCGGAACCTATCGGGCGGGACCCGTGTCCCTCTCCTCCCCAGACTCGCTCACTGTTCTCAGGCCGCCGGCTCTTCTGCAGTCGGCGGCCTGTTGTTTTGCGCCGAGACGATCGCAACGAGGACCGCCGACTCCATCGCTCGAAGACGAATGAACCCGACCCTTCGCTCAGGGATCGGCGTCCAGGGGGCGGGCATCCGATTTGGTGGTCAGATTTCCAACGCCGCGTTTACTTCGCTGCGCATCGCGATCGCCGCGTCGTTGATGGCGCTCTTCCAGTCGTTGCCGGCAGCTTCGGGGTAGATCACCGAACGGCTGGCGGTCACCAGCACACCCTTCTCGAACGCGGCTTTGGCAGAGGGGCGCACCATCGCCAGCAGGTCGTCCGCCTTGCCCCCCTGGGCGCCGAAGCCGGGGACGAGGAAGACCTGGTCGGGCATGCCCGCCCGGAGCGCCGCGGCGTCGGCCGCCTTGGTCGCCCCCACCACCGCCCCCACGGCGCTGAGCCCCCGCGCCCCGGTGTGGGCCCGGCCGAACTCCGCCAGCTCGCTCGCGACCAGTTCGGCGACGCTCCGGCCGTCGTCGAGCCTGGCGCCCTGGATCGCGTCGCCCTCGGGGTTGCTCGTCCGCACCAGGGCGAAGACGCCCAGCCCCTGATCGAGATAAGGGGTGAGTGTTCCTGCGCCGAGGTAGGCGTTGGCCGTCACGGCGTGGGCGCCGCTGGCGGCGATCCCCGCGGCGTAGTGCCCGGCGGTCAGGCCGATATCGCCTCGTTTGGCGTCCAGCACGACCAGCAGCCCCGCCTCCCGCGCCCGCTGGATCACCCGCCAGAGCACGCCGACGCCCTCGGGCCCGTACCGCTCGAAGCAGGCGGACTGAGGTTTGACGACGCCCACAGCGCCGGCGATCGCCTCGATCACGCCGCAGCAGAAGACCTCGATCGCGTCGACCGGCGAGCGACCCTCGCGGACGGGGGCAGGCAATCGCTCAGCGACAGGGTCGAGCCCGACGCAGATCGGGGAGCCCGAGCGGTCGAGGGCCTCGGCGAGGTGGTCTGCGAAAACGGCGGCCTTGGTCATCGTCACGCCTCGTGGTCGAATCGGGTGATCTGGTCGCGTCGTCCGATCTGGACGGCTGATTGGGTGCCGGCCGTCCCCTACACTCGCGCGAGCATAGCCCACCGGACCCGACCATGGACCTCGACACGCCCGTGCATCTCGACCTCAAGAAAGACCGCGGGCTCGCGATCCAGTGGGCCGACGGCACGGCGTCGTACTACTCGATCCGCTACCTCCGGCGGATGTCCCCCTCGGCCGACATGCGCCACCTCCGCGAAGAGATGCAGAAAAACCCGCTGACGGTCCTGCCCAGTTCGTCGGGCGGCGGAGGTTCGGGCGAGATGGTCGCCGAGTCCGCCGAGCTCGTCGGCAACTACGCGATCCGCATCCGCTTCTCCGACGGGCACGACACGGGCATCTATTCCTGGAAGTACCTGCGCGAGATCGACCCGGAGCGCCAGAAGCAGCAGCCGGGCGACCCGCCGCCGGGCGCTTCGGCGTGAACGAGACGCCGGGCCAGGACGGTCGCGAAGTTGGCTCGCCGCACCCGCTGCTCTCGGCGCCGCTGGTCGAGCAGCCGGGCGTCGGTCCGAAGCTCGCGCAGGATCTGGCCTCGCTCGGGCTGACCCGCGTCTGGCACCTGCTGACGCACCTGCCGATGCGCTACGAACGCCACGAGGCCGAAGCCCCGGTCGCCGAGCTCGAGCCCGACCGGATCGTGTCGGCCAGAGGCACGATCACCGCGACGAGGCTCGCCGGGCGGGGGCGCAAGGCGCGATACGAAGCCGTGCTGATGGACGGCGAGGGTCGCCTCGACCTCGTCTGGTTCAACATGCCCTTCATGCGCGACAAGGTCCGCGTGGGCGACCGCCTCCGCGTGCACGGCAAGACCAAACAGCGCGGCCCGGGCCTCCAGATCGCCAACGCCAAGGTCGAACACATCGACGCCGAGGGCGAAGAGGCGCCCCCCGAAGACGAACGCGTCCGCCCCGTCTACCCCGCCAGCGAACGGATCAACTCCGCGCGGATCGAGAAAGTCGCCCAGAGCGTCCTGCCCGGCGCAATCGAGGTCATCGAGGACCATCTGCCCGAAGCGTTCCTGCGCGAGCGGAAGATGCCGTCCCTCGGCGAGGCGTACAGGCTGGTGCATTTTCCAGAGGACGACGACGACGCCCCGCGCGGTCGAAGGCGCCTGGCGTACGACGAACTGTTGCTCTTCCAGCTCGGCGTGCAGCTCAAGCGGGCTCACCTGCGCACCGCCCTGCGCGCCCCGGCACTGAAGCATTCGGCCGAGATCGACAAGCACATCCGCTCGCGCTTCGGCTTCGAGCTGACGCCCTCGCAGGACAAGGTGCTCAGCGAGCTCGTCGCCGATCTCACCCGGGAAGTCCCGACCAACCGGCTGGTGCAGGGTGATGTCGGCTCGGGCAAGACGGTTGTGGCGCTCTACGCGATGCTGATGGCTGTCGCGAGCGGGCACCAGGCGGCGCTGATGGCCCCCACCGAGATCCTCGCCGAGCAGCACGCCGCCGGGATCGGGCGGATGCTGGAGGGCTCGAAGGTCCGCGTCGGCCTGCTGACGGGGGCGAAGAGCGCCGCGGATCGCACGGCCATCCTCGAAGACCTGCGCGAGGGGCGGATCGACATCCTCATCGGCACGCACGCGCTCCTGACCGACCGCGTCCGTTTCAAGTCGCTGGGCGTCGCGATCATCGACGAGCAGCACCGCTTCGGCGTGCACCAGCGGGCGATGCTGCGGGCCAAGGAGGACGACGAGGGCTCGACGCCGCACATGGTCGTGATGACCGCGACGCCGATCCCGCGCAGCCTGGCGCTGACGCTCTTCGGCGATCTTGATGTCTCGACGATCGACCGCAAGCCGCCCGGTCGCACCGAGATCAAGACGCGCCTCGTCACGCCCGATCAGCGACAGAAGGTCTACCGGTACGCCCGCGAGCGCCTGGACAAGGGCGAGCGGGCGTTCGTCGTCGCCCCCGCGATCGAGCAGGGCTCGACCGAGACCGCCGCCGTCGAGCCCCTCGCCAAGGAGCTCGCTCAGGGGGAGTGGCGGGGCGTCGAGATCGGCGTGCTGCACGGGCAGCTCCACCCGCGAGACCGCGAAGCGACGATGGAGAAGTTCCGCACGGGCGCGATCCAGGCCCTCGTCGCAACAACCGTCATCGAGGTCGGCGTCGATGTGCCCGAGGCGACGATGATGATCATCGAGAGCGCCGAACGCTTCGGCCTCGCCCAGCTCCACCAGCTCCGCGGACGCGTGGGTCGCGGGGACCAGCCGAGCCTCTGCGTGCTCATCGGCGCCCCCACCACCGACGACGCGGTCGCGAGGCTGCAGGCGGTCGCATCCAGCAGCGACGGGTTCAAGCTGGCCGAAAAGGATTTCGAGATCCGCGGGCCGGGCGAGGTCTTCGGCTCGCGCCAGTCCGGGGCTGCGCCCTTCCGCGTGGCGGATCTTGCCAGAGACCTCGAACTCCTGACCATGGCCCGACGCGACGCGGCGGACTGGATCCGCCGCTCTGCCGCCCTGGACGCCCCGGACGAGGCCCTGCTGCGCCGACGCGTCGCCAAAGCCCACGGCGAGGCCTTGGGCCTCGCCGATGTCGGCTGAGCCCAAACCCCTCGGGCCGGCGTCTATCAGGCAGGCGGCGTCCGATCAGATCTTTCTTCACAATCCGGCGCTTCCGATACGAAAGCCGATGCACTATCCTTGACCTCAGATGACTGATTCAGGCGTCCAGGCAAGGCTCAAGATCGTGGTCGGCTCGCGCTCCATGCGCGAGATCGCCGAGATCACCGGCGTGCACCAGGAGTCCGCCCGGCGTTACATGCGAGGCAGCACCCCCAGCCTCGGATTTCTCGATAAGCTCGCGGGCGGCTTGGGCGTCAACCTGCACTGGCTCGTCTCTGGGGAGGGGCCGATGTACGCCGCGACCAGCGCCTCGCGCTTGACCAACGCCGGGCCCGACGAGCTCGGTCCGCTGGTGGAACAACTGCTCGCCCGCGTCGAGGCCCTGGAAAACATGGTCGATCGTCTGCAGGACCGGGTCGACGAGCAGGACCGACGCCTCGGCATCCCGACGCACCGCCGAACCCGGCTTTCCGGGTCGCACGAGCACGCCTCGCCCCACCACGGCAAGAGGTCGGATGAGGGACACGGGCCCGGCGATACGATCGGGGCATGAGCTTCAACGCCGACCTCGCCACGCGCCTCGAACAGATCGCGAGCCTGCTTGAGCTGACCGGCGCCGACCGGTTCAGAGTCAACGCCTACGCCAAAGCCGCACGCGTGGTGGGCGACCAGCCCCGCGACCTTGCCGAGCTCGCCTCCGACCCCGGCGCCCTGACGGAGATCGAGGGCATCGGCAAGAAGATGGCCGAGAAGATCGCCGAGTTTCACGAGACCGGCGAGATCACCGAGCACACCGAACTCCTCGAAGAGGTCCCCGGCGGCCTGCTCGACCTCCTGGAGATCCCCGGCCTTGGGCCCAAGACCGTCGCCCTGCTCTGGAAAGAGAAGAACATCACCGACCTCGCCGGGCTCGAAAAGAGCATCGAGGACGGCTCGATCCTCGACCTGCCCCGCATGGGCAAGAAGACCGTCGAGAACATCAAGGCCGCCATCGCCTTCAGCAAGTCCAGCGGGCAGCGCCTGAACATCGGCGTCGCGATGCCCGTCGCCGAGGCGATCGTCGAACAGATATTGAAGGTCAAGGGCGTCAAGAAGGCCGCGTTCGCCGGGTCGCTGCGTCGGGGCAAGGAGACCATCGGCGACATCGACATCCTCGCCGTCGCCGACGATCCCGAGAAGGCCCACAAGGCGTTCACCTCGCTGCCGGGCGTGCTGCAGGTCCTCGCCAGCGGCAAGACCAAGAGCTCGGTGCGCCACACGCTCGAAACCGACGCCGACCGCTGGGGCAAGCTCTCCGACGCCGCGCCGGCGGTGCAGGTCGACCTCCGCGTCGTGCCCGACGCGTCGTGGGGCGCCGCCATGCTCTACTTCACCGGGAGCAAGGAGCACAATGTTCGCATGCGCGAACGCGCGATCAAACGCGGCATGACCCTCAACGAGTACGGCCTCTACAAAGCCGACGAAGACGACAAAGACAAGAAGCCGCCGCAGGAACGGGGCGAAAAACCCGTCGCGGGCGACACTGAACAGTCCGTCTTCAAAGCCCTCGACCTCGTCTATGTCGAGCCCGAGCTCCGCGAAGACCGGGGCGAGATGGACCTCAAGGAAGCCCCGAAGCTCGTCACGGTCGACGGCATCAAGGCCGAGCTCCACGCCCACACCACCGAATCCGACGGCAGCATGAGCCTCGACGAACTGATCCAACAAGCGATCGACCGGGGCTACCACACCATCGCCGTCACCGACCATTCCAAGAGCGCGATCCAGGCCAACGGCCTCAGCGTCGAACGCCTCGGCAAGCAACACGGCGCCATCGAACAGGCCCGCGAACGCTTCGGCAAGATGATCACCATCCTCGCGGGCAGCGAGGTGGACATCCTCGCCGATGGCTCGCTCGACTACGCCGACGATGTGCTCGCCGAGCTGGACTTCGTGGTCGCCAGCCCGCACGCGGCCCTCTCGCAGGAGCCGGGCGCCGCGACCAAGCGCCTGCTCAAAGCGATCGAGCACCCGGCGGTCCGCGTGCTGGGCCACCCGACCGGGCGCCTGATCAACCGTCGCAAGGGCCTGGAGCCGGCGATGGACGAGCTCTTCGCCGCCGCGAAGGAGCACAAGGTCGCCCTGGAAATCAACGCCCACTGGATGCGTCTTGACCTGCGCGACACGCATGTGCTCGCCGCGGCCGAGGCCGGCTGCCTCATCGCCATCAACACCGACGCGCACGCGCGGGCCGACTTCGACAACCTCCGCTACGGCGTGCTGACCGCCCGGCGCGGGCGCCTCGGCCCGGACCAGTGCGTCAACACCTGGTCGAAGACCAAGCTCGCCGAGTGGGCCTCGGGCGGCTGAGCCCAAGGCCGACCGAACCCCTGCCCGCCCGACTATCATCGCCCGCTGCGAGCGGTCAACCGGAGCCCTAGCCAGAACAACCCGTGACAAGCCCGGCCTTTGCCGCCGGGACGGAGCCTCTGCGCATGTTCGACAAACTCAACGACGGCCTCAACGGCGTCTTCCGGCGCCTCTCGGGCCAGAGCAAGATCAGCGAGGACAATGTCCGCGACACGATGGAGGAGGCCCGCACCGCCCTCCTCGAAGCGGATGTCCACTACGAGGTCGCCCAGGCCTTTTGCGACGCCGTGCTCGAAGACGCCCTCGGCCAGGAGGTCACCAAGAGCCTCAAGCCCGGGCAGGAGATGATCGGCATCGTCCACCGGCGGCTCGTCGAGTTCCTCGGGGGCGAGATCGAGCTCGAAGGCGGCGCCGAGATGGCCGCCCCGGGCATGAGCCCGAGCGCCGACGGCCCCGCCATCATGCGCGTCAGCCCCGGCCCCACCGTCGTCATGATGTGCGGGCTCCAGGGCTCGGGTAAAACCACAACCTGCGGCAAGCTCGCGGGCTACCTCAAGAAGCGCGGACGCAGCGTCATGCTCTGCGCCGCCGACCTGCAGCGCCCCGCCGCCGTCGAGCAGCTCCAGACCGTCGCCAAGCAGGTGCAGGAAGAACTCCCCGGCGGGGCGCAGGTCCACTGCTACGCCGAGCCGCAGCGCGTCGCCGAGTACGGCAAGGCGGTCGGCGTCGCGGTCGATGTCTGCCGCAACGCTCTGAAGGAGGCCCGGCGCCTCGGCGTCGACACGCTGATCCTCGACACGGCCGGGCGTCTGCACATCAACGACGAGCTGATGGAGGAGCTGCACAAGGTCCACCGCGCCCTCTCGCCCCACCACATCTTCCTCGTCGTCGACGCGATGACCGGCCAGGACGCCGTCAACTCCGCCAAGGCCTTCCACCAGCGCCTCGAAGTCGACGGCGTCATTCTCACCAAGTTCGACTCAGACACCCGCGGCGGCGCAGCCCTCTCGGTCAAGCATGTCACCGGCGCCACCATCAAGTTCATCGGCGTCGGCGAGAAACTCGACGCGCTCGAAGAGTTCCACGCCGACCGCATGGCCGGACGCATCCTCGGCATGGGCGATGTCGTCAGCCTCGTCGAGAAGGCCCAGCAGGAGGTCACCGAGGAAGACGCGAAAAAGCTCGAAGCCAAGATGGCCAAGGGCGAGATGGGCATGGACGACTTCCTCAAGCAGCTCAAGACCCTGCGGCGCATGGGCCCGCTCAAGCAGCTCATGGGCCTGCTCCCCGGCGTCGGCGCCGCGCTGAAGGATGTCCACATCGAGGACAAACAGCTCGACCGCGTCGAGGCGACCATCCAGTCGATGACCCAGGAGGAACGCTCGCGCCCGAGCGTCATCAACAACCCCAGAAAACGACGCATCGCCAAGGGCAGCGGCACCAAGGACACCGAGGTCGGCCAGCTCGTCAAACAGTTCGACACCATCAACAAGCTCACCAAGCAGATGGCCGCGATGAACGCCGGAGGAAAGTCCAAAGCCGTGCGAGAACTCGCCCAGGGCGGCGGCATGGACGCCATGCTCCCCGGCGTCAAAGGTTTACCGGGCATGCGGACCAAGGGCTCGACCAAGGGTGGAGGCTCGAAAGGCTTCAAGAAGCGGAAGAAGAAGCGCTAACCAGAGCGGACGGCGCACAGGACGCCGATCCCTGAGCGCAGCGAAGGATCGGGTCGAACGAGCAAAATCTCTACATGCTGCGCAAAACATCACGCAGCCGTGCCACCGACCTCTGCAAGAGGTCTGTGCCGTTTGACAACCCGCTCGTCAACAACTCACCCCGTCCCTCGCAATCGATCACCGTGAATCGCTGTCATCCATCAGCGAGAAGCACCGACCTCCGTTGGAGGTCGGTGGCAAGGGTCGAAAATCGATCCCGCCGAGTCCCGCCCCTCAATCGTCAC
>REET01000169.1 GCA_007694925.1 Phycisphaerales bacterium
CTGATCGCCTTCGGCGTCAGCCGCACCAACCGCGCCGCAATCCGTCAGGCCGAGGAAGACGCGACCGCCCCCGAGTCCGCGCCCGAGCCCGCCCCCGTCGAGGCCCTCCTCAAGGTCGACACCATGGAGCTCGAAGTCGGCTACGGGCTCGTCAGCCTCGTCGACAAGCACCACGGGGGCGACCTCCTCGACCGCATCAGCGCCGTCCGCCGCCAGCTCGCCGCAGAGCTCGGCCTCGTCATGCCCCCCGTCCGCATCCGCGACAATGTCCAGCTCGACGCCGAGGCCTACCGCGTCAAGATCCGGGGCAACACCATCGCCTCCGGCTCCATCCGCGTCGGACGCCTGCTCGCCATGGACCCCGGCATCGCCTCGGGCGCCATCGACGGCGAGCCCACCCGCGAGCCCGCCTTCGGCCTCGACGCCTGGTGGATCGATCCCAACCTCGGCCCACGCGCCGAAACCATGAACTACACCGTCGTCGAGCCGAGCAATGTCCTCGCGACACACCTGACCGAACTCGTCAAGCGCCACGCCGACGAACTGCTCACCCGCGACGAGGTCGGCAACCTGATCGAGGGGCTCAAACAGCGCGCCCCGCGCCTCGTCGAAGAAGCGATCCCCGCCATCGTCAAGCCGACCGACCTCCAGCGCATCCTCCAGTCCCTCCTCCGCGAGCGCGTCCCCGTCCGTGACCTCGAGACCATCCTCGAAACCATGACCGAGTGGGCCCCGAGGACCAACGACCCCGATGTCCTCGTCGAGTATGTCAGAAACGCGCTGAAGCGCACAATCTGCGCCCAGTACGCGCAATCCGACGACTCGGGCCGACCCCGACTCGTCTGCGTCGCCCTCGACCCGACCTTCGAGGACAAGATCAACGCCTGCATCGACCGCGGCCCCGGCGGCACCACCGTCAACATGACCGCACGCGTTGCCGACGCCTACGCCGGGGCCATCCTCCAGCAGCTCGAACGCGTCGCCTCCCTCGGCTCACCCCCCGTTGTGGTCGCCTCGCCCCAGGTCCGCGCCGTGGTCTGGCAGCTCCTCTCGACCCGCCTCCCCGGCGTCGCGGTGCTCGGCTACAACGAGGTCGACAACGCCGTCGAAGTCGAGACCGTCGCCCTCGTCCAGGCCCCCGAAGAAGCACCGACCGGCACAAACGCCAGGGCCGGCGCGGCCTGAATCCGGCCCCGATCAGCGGAAATCGCCCCCGATCCCGCGGGTTTCGTGCAAATCTCTCCGAACTCGCGCGGCGCGGGGTTTGACGCCGGGGCAACTTCTGGTAATCTTCGCGCCTCACCGCGGAACACGGAGAGCCATGGATGGCTTCCACGACGCTCAAGACATATCGCGCGCCCAGCATGGCCCAGGCGCTCACCGAGGTCAAGAAGGATCTCGGAGCAGACGCGGTCATCCTCCACACCCGCACCTTCAAGGTCGGCGGCGTGCTCGGCATCGGCGCACGCTCGATGGTCGAGATCACAGCCTCGCCAGATGTCCCGGGCCTCAGAGTCCGCAGGCTCCGCACCGACCAGCCCAACCCCGCCCAACCCCAACAACAGCCCAGCCAGCAGCCCGCCCCAAGGGCCGACGGCCGCGTTCCCCCCGCGCCGACGCCGACCCCGGCACGGCCCCAGGCTCCCGCGCAGCGAGCGTTCCAGCCGGAGCCCGCCTTCCAGCAAGCGTTCACCACCCCGCGAGCGGGTCTCGCCGATCCCATCGCACCAGACAGCGACTTCGAGCCCGACCCCGCCCTGCAGGGCGCAGCAGCACGCGTCGAACGCACAACAGGACGCATGGTCCCCCGTTCCCGCGTCGAGCAGGTCCAGCGAGCCAAGCGTGAGTTCTCCGGCGCAGGCTGGAGCGGCGCCTCGAACCAGCCCCGCGCCGTCGCCCTCGCCGAGCCTCCCCAACACCCAGACCAGCCCAACGACCGGCAGGCCGTCTACGCCCGCCCCGAGACCATCGACCGGCTCGCGACCCGCGCCCCGATCGCCCCGATCGACGACGCCGCACGCGCCGTCATCCACGACGAGCTCGCCAGCATCAAGAAGATGATGGGCCAGGTGCTCCGGTGTTCGCGCCAGGCCGCCGCAAGGCCCGCGGGCGCCCCGCCAGTCCTGACGCCCTCGGGCTTCGGTCCGATGTCCGACCCCCTCTTCGACTGCTACATGAGCCTCGTCGAACAGGAAGTCGCCGCCGAACTCGCAGAAGACATCATCGGCGAGGTCCGCGACGAGCTGCACGCAGGCGAGCAACGCGACGCGGCCATCGTCCGCGAGACTGTCCTCCGCCGCCTCGCCATTCGTCTCCCCGTCGCGGGCGAGCCCCAGTCAACCGCCGAGGGCCCGCTCACCGTTGCGCTCATCGGCCCGACCGGCGTGGGCAAGACCACCACCCTCGCCAAGCTCGCGGCCACCTACAAGCTCCGCCGCGCCCGACGCGTCGGCCTGATCACCTGCGACACCTACCGCATCGCCGCCGTCGAGCAGCTCCGCACCTACGCCGACATCATCGGCCTCCCGCTCCGCGTCGCCTCGGGCCCCGACGAGATGGCCGCCGCCCGACGCGCTCTTGGCGACTGCGATGTCGTCCTCATCGACACCCCCGGACGCAGCCAGCACGACCAGGACCGTCTCGGCGAACTTTCAGAACTGCTCGAAGCCGCGGCCGCAGACGAGGTCCACCTCGTCCTCTCCTCCGCCGCCAGCGAGTCGGTCCTCGCGCGCACCACCGAACGCTTCCTCCCCCTCGGCCCGCAGCGCGTCGTGCTCACGAAGCTCGACGAAGCCGTCTCGTTCGGCTTCATCCCGAGCGTCTGCAAGCGTTCCGGCCTGCCCCTGAGCTTCGTCACCACGGGCCAGGAAGTCCCCGACCACATCGAGACCGCCCGTTCAGAGCGTCTCGCCCGCCTCGTCCTCGATGGCGGCCCCGTCAGAAGCGGCCGGTCCGACCTCCCCGCAGACCACCGGTCCCCCAGGGCCCAGAGCGCGTAACCCCATGGCCGTCCTGCTCGACCAAGCACGGTCTGTCGCAGAGCCCCGGTCAGACGATCAGGCCTCGCGCCTCCGCGACCTCGTCGACTCCCTCCGCTCAACCCGCACCGAAGCCCCGAGCTCGCCCGAGCAGCAGCGCAAGCCCTCCGTCCCCGTCATCGTCTTCGCCTCCGGCAAAGGCGGCGTCGGCAAGACCTGCACCGCCGTCAACACCGCAGCGATCATGGCCGCAAGCGGCCTCCGAATCACACTCCTCGACGCAGACATGGGCACAGCAAACGCCGATGTTCTCTGCGGCGTCAACCCGCGCCGACGCCTCGACGCATGGAACACCTCCACGCTCGACCGCCTCGCCAGCCCGACGCCCTACGGCTTCTCGCTCGTCCCAGGCCCGACCGGCGCCATGGCGGATCTCAGCGCCAGTGACCGCGCCCGCCTGCCCTCGCGCCTCGCCGAGCTCGACAGCGCCTGCGACGCGATCCTCATCGACGCGGGCGCGGGCATCGGCCCCTGCGTCCGAGCCGTCGTCGGCGCCGCGGACATCGCCGTCGTCGTCACCGGCCCCGAGCCGACCTCCATCGCCGATGCCTACGCGCTCATCAAGGTCACCATCCGCGCTCCGGCGGGCGTGCCCCGTCCCTCGCGCATGGGCGTGCTGGTGAACATGGCCGAAAACGAAGCGCAGGCCGCGGCGGTCTACGCCAGGATCGCCTCGGTCGCCGACCGCTTCCTCGGCTTCCGCCCCGCGTACCTCGGCTGGATCCCAAGAGACGAAGCGGTGGGGGAGTCGGTAAGAACACGCAAACCACTGGTCTGTCAGGAATCTGATGCGCCCGCGGCTCTCGGCTGGGCGTCCCTGGCACGCGGTTTGTGCGACCAATGCGGGCTCGATGGCCGATCGCCGACCACGCAGTCCGATCTGCAACGGTCAAGCGGGCTGTCCGGCCGCCAACAGCGCTCTGTTTTCAGAGCCAAGGTGAAGTGATGCCTGTTTCCTGCCGAAGACCCGTCGGTCAGAGGTGCGGCGCGGGCGAAGTTCCGGGGAGAAAGTGCAGCAACCAAGGTCTGCCATCGCGGCCTGTATCGCCCTCGCGGCCTACGCCGTCGCGCTCGTCGCCGGCTGGGCGTCGGGCGTCCCCGGCCCCACAGTCATGCTGCGCGCTCTGGTCGCCATGGTCGTCTGTTACGCCGTCGGTTCAGTCCTCGCCTCGATGGCCTACCACGCCATTCGCGAGTTTCTTGACAGTTATGAGAAGAACCACCCTGTTCCGGAGTTGGGCCGAAGCCCTACACCAGAGCATTCTGAAGCGGGTCGGAACGAACAATCCGGCCTCGCCGCGTGAAATTTGCGTGCGTTCGGGCGGAGGCCGGTAGAGCGCCGCGGAGTTTTTCACTATTCTCTCCACGCCCGGTCAAGGATGGCCGGGCGAGGAACACCGACGCCCGCTCTCTCGCGGGTGATCGAGCCGACAAAGGTCAAGGAGCGGACCAATGGCGACAATGAAAATTTCCTCGCGGGGCTACGGCTCAGGAAGGTTCCGGCACGCCTCTCGAGACATGGAGCTCGCAAGAGCACCCTCGCCCTACGACGAAATCCCCATCAAAGAGGTCTGGCTGGAATACCAGAAGACCCGCTCGGTCACCATCCGCAACTACCTCTGGGAGCACTACATCCCGCTCGTCCGCTACAACGCCGAACGCATCTACGCAAGACTACCCGACGAGGTCGAGATCGACGACCTCATGAGCGCCGGCATGTACGGCCTCATGGGCGCCATCGACGCCTACGACCTCGAACGCGAGGTCAAGTTCGAGACCTACTGCGCCACCAGGATCCGAGGCGCCATCCTCGACGAGCTCCGCCACATGGACTGGGTCCCACGCCTCGTCCGACAGCGCACCGCCCGCATCGAGCAGGCCCGAAACAAGATCGAGATGGAGACCGGACGCGCAGCAACAGACGCCGAGATCTGCGCACGACTCCAACTCTCCCAGGAAGACTTCGAGAAGTACCGCCGCGACGGATCCCCCGTCTCCACCATCAGCATCAGCCGCAAGGCCTTCCAGTCCGACGGCAACAAAGATGTCCACGAGATCGATGTCATCAAGGACACCACCCAGAGCAGCCCCATCGGCGATGTCCAGCGGCGAGACCTCAAGGACCTGATGACCAAGGGCCTCAGCAGGGCCGAACGCCTCATCGTCGTCCTCTACTACTACGAGGGCATGACCATGAAGGAGATCGGCGCCACACTCGACCTCTCCGAGAGCCGCGTCTCACAGATGCACTCATCCATCCTCCTCCGGCTCAAGGCGCAGATGCAGCACCGCATGCGCGAGTTCGAGTAAGCGACCCGGGCACAACGCCCAGACATCCCGACATTCAGCCGGCGGCGGGCCGCAAGCCCGCCGCTGTCTTTCTTTTGCTCCCGCCACCCCGCACGCCTTCAATCCGCCGATGCCAAACGCCCCCGTCACCGCGTGCATCGCCCTGGGCTCAAACCTCGGCGACAGGCGGGCCCACATCCTCGCCGCGCAAGACGCCATCGCCTCACTCCCGGGGACGCGCCTCGTCGCATCCTCGACGCTGCACGAGACGCCACCGGTCGGCCCGCCCGGCCAGGACGACTACCTCAACGCCTGCCTCCGAATCGAGACTTCCCTCCAGCCCAGAGATCTGCTCGAAGCCCTGCTCTCGATCGAACGCGACCGGGGCAGGGTCCGCGACCCCCAAAAGCGTTGGGGCCCCCGCACCCTCGACTGCGACCTCATCCTCTATGGCGGCCTGACCATCGACGAACCGGGCCTCACCCTCCCGCACCCCAGGCTCCACCAGCGTCTCTTCGTCCTCCAGCCGCTGGCAGAGGTCGCATCGGACCTCCAGGTGCCCGGGATGGACGCGAGCGTCGGCCTCCTCCTGCAACGGCTGCTCCGCCAGCGCAACGCCGAGCCGACACCCGGGGGCGACTCCGGCGCTAGCGTTGCACCATGAAGACCACAGGCGTCAGCACAAAGAGCGCACGCGGCTCCGCGGTCTTTGCCTCGCTGGTATTCATCGCTTCGCTTGTCGCTTCCGCGCACGCCGTCACGGGCCCGGAGGCGATGCTCAAAGCCCTCTCGGAGACCTACCGCTCCGGCCCGATCGCTGAACGCGTCAGCGTCGAGGTCGAAGCCCCCGAGGGCGTCGTCCGATCCGAACTCATCATCCGCGTCGCCGCCGGCGCGGGCACCGAGCCCGACAGGCTTCGCCTCGAACTCGGCCCGCTCATCGTCTTCGCCGAGAGCGACGGCGTCACCGGCTTCGCAGAAGCGATCCACGAGGGCGATCCGTCCGCGTTCGTCCGCTGGAGCTTCGAGGGCCCCCTCTCCACCGCGGCCATCGTCGGGATCCTGCCGCCCACGCCCGTCCCCCAGGCCGAACTCGCCTTCGACGCCGACACCCGACTGCTGCGCAGCCTGCTCCCCGGCGTGCACTGGCACGGGGCTTCCGACCGCAGCGTCTCCGGACGCGAATCGGTCGTCTTCGGCCGCACGCCCGAGGGCGGCTCGGCGACACTCCGCATCGACAACGAATCGGGCCGCATCTCCAGGCTCGAAGCCTCGTGGCCCGCGCCGAGCGGCGCCGTGATCCTCCGCCTGAGCACCGAGCAGATCGAGCCGGGACGCCCCGCCGCATGGCGCACGCCAACCGAAGGCCGGCGCAGGCTCTCCTCGATCTCCGGCCTGCGCCCAAGGCCCTCGGACATCCGCCCGGGCGATCAGTTCCCCGACCTGAGCCTGCAGACAGAGTCGTTCCAGGCGTGGACGCTCAAGAGCGAGCTCGGCGAGGGCGCTTCGGCAAGACCCCTCGTGCTCGTCTGCTTCCGCGCCGCGCCCGCAGGCGACCCCGACGAGCAGGCACGCATCGACGAGGTGCGCACCGCACTCGCCGCCTTCGCGCTCGTCGAGCCCATGATCGGCGGCAGGGCCAGGGCCCGCGTGCTCGGTGTCTTCGGCCTCTCGGGCTTCTCCGCCGAACGCCTGCGTTCCATCGCTTCGCGCATCCGCGGGGAAGAGCACCAGCGCGAGCTGCTCTGGGCGGTCTCATCCCGCCTCACCATCGACCGCTTCGCGCCCGGCTCCGACGCATGCATCGCCGTCGTCGATCCGACGGGAGAACTGCTCGCCGTCATCGAGCTGTCCGGGCGAGTAGGCATGGAAGCCGAGCTGGCGCAGGAAATCGCCCGGGCCTTGTCTGGAAGACGCGGCGCCGGGCGTTGAAGATCGATCTGAAATTGTCTATTCGCGGGGCTCTTGTTCAGGGCTCCCGAACACAAAGGCAAGCCGCGGCCAAAGGCCGCCTCCACCCCCAGCGCCCCACACCCCGCTGAGCGGAGCTCAGCTCCCTCAGCCCGCCTCGGCTCTGGGATGGGCTTTGTTGTAGGTGTCCTGCACGCCGCGCGTCGTCAGGTGCGTGTACACCTGCGTCGTGCTCAGCGACTGGTGGCCCAGAAGCTCCTGCACCGAACGAAGGTCCAGCCCGCGTTCGAGCATGTGCGTCGCGAACGAGTGACGCAGCGTGTGCGGCGAGATCGACGGGTCGAGCCCGACCTGACGCAGGTACTTGTCCAGCTTGCGACGGACAGAGCGCGAGCTCAGCCGCCCGCCGTGCTTGTTGATGAACAGCGGCGCCTTCTCAGGCGTCTCCTGCCAGGTCGACGCGAATCGACGGTCGGCGCGCACCTTCTCGATGTACCGGGCGATCGCCAGCAGCGCGTGGGTGCCCAGGGGCACCAGTCGCTCCTTCTTGCCCTTGCCCCGCACATGCAACGCCTCGCCCTCGATGTCGAGATCCTTAAAGTGCAGGCCGACAAGCTCGCTCACGCGGATACCGGTCGAGTACAGCGTCTCCAGCATCGCGCGGTCGCGAAGCCCGAGCACATCGTGCTGGTCCGGCGCAGACAGAAGCTGCTCGACCTGCTCGACCGTGATCGCCTTGGGAAGCCGCTTCGCCTGGCGCGGCGTACGGATCAGCGTCATCGGGTTCGTGTCGCTCAGGTTCCGACGCTCCGCCCACTTGTAGAACGAACGCAGCGTCGCGATCTTCCTCGCCATCGTCGCCGCCGAGTAGTTCTGCTCGCTCAGGTGCGCCAGGAACGCGCGGATCATGTCCGCGTCGGCGCCCGAGATCAGCTCGGTCACCGTCTTGGGCTCGATACGCCCGGCGACATCCGAGGATGGCCTCCCACCCTCGCTGCGAACCTTGAACGCCTCGAGCTCCGCCTCCGGCGTCGCGTCGATGTTGAACTCGCGACGAAGGAACTCGACGAACTGGCGCAGATCCGCGCCATAGCACCTGGCCGTGTATGGGCTGAAGTGCCGCTCATCGGTCAGGTACTCGCCGAAGGCTTCAGTCAGTTTCAGGGTGGACATGCCGCACAACTCCGCATCAAGGCCCGCCGAACAAGCCGGGCCGATAAGTGTCTATACGCCACCGATCCGTCCGCGGATCGGATTTCTAGGGTCTTCACCCCAAAATCGGGGTTTTGACCACTGAAGGCCGTAACAATCAACGGCCTGACATCTGCCGTTCACTCCGCGCCAGCCGGGCCGCTTCCGCGTCCAGCAGGCGGGCCACGGCAAACGCCGCGGCGAACTCCGTGTACAGATCCATGCTCAGCATGTAGCGCTCCCAACCAAGCGGGTAACGCTCGTCGTCTCGGCCGGTCGCGTGCGCCCGGACCGCCATCTGGATGTCGTGCCGACGCGCGTCCAAATGCTCGCTGATCGCCGAGGCGGGGCCGTCGGCGAAACGCGAGTCGGGGAAGTAGTTCCATTCTGTCGGCTGGTACCGCAGGCTCCGGGTGTCAACGCCCGACGCGGGAACCGCCATCGCCTGGGTCCGCCCCAACAGGGCCAGAGACAGCCCGAGGGTCGGCGGGTTGTAAGGGTCGAACGCCGTCACCGAACCGAGCAAAAGCCCGTCGACGCCGAGCCGGTCGGCCAGGAGCCGCGCCTCCTCAGGCGTCGAAACCGACGCCAGGCCCTCCGCCCGCATCGCCTCGACCGTCCGGTTCAGAGGCAGGCACCGAAGACCGTTGACCTGCGCCACGGCCCCGACGAGCGCGTCGCCGACACGCATCGTGTCAACACTCCCGACCCCCGACTCGTTCCGCAGCGGCACCACCGCAAAGAGCAGGTCGCCCCCGGCCGTGCTGTACGGCGCCACCGTCACGGTGGGGGGGACAAGCCGTCTCGGCCTCGGCCCCGACTCGCAGCCAAACAGCGGGAGCAGCACCGCCAGCACCAGAGCGCAGGCGATCCAACGGGTGAGCAGGGTCTGTACTGTTTTCATGGCGTCCTGCCGATTCGCAAACGGGGTTCCACCCCGCCGCATCAGGTGTGCTGTCGCGCCCGCCCACACGCGGGCGACCGGTCATCAGTCGTTGTCGGGCACGCCCGCCACCGCGGGGCCGTCCTCGCCGGTCATCTGCCGGGCCAGCTCGACCGCCGGAGTGATGTTCAGCGCCCAAAGGTTCTCCGCCCCGCCACGGTCCGACGAGAAGTACACCGTCCCGTCAGAGCCCCAGGCGGGCATCAGGTCCACCGTCCGCCCCGAGGTCAGGCGGACCAGGTTCGAACCGTTCACATCGATCATGTAAAGGCTTGCGCTCGACGGACGCGCGCCCGGGTTCTTCGCCCAGTTCCCGTCGTTGGGGATGCTCGAAAACAGGATCCGACGACCGTCGGGCGACCAGGTCGGGTTGATCAGCGCCGCGTCGGAAGAAGCCGCGATCTGCGTCGCGTTCGAAGCGTGCCCGTCCTTGTAATCCAGCGTCCACACGCCGAAGGCCCGCTCGTCACGCTCCCGAGCACGCTGGAACAGGATCCGGTCCGCCCCGTTCTCCCCGCTCCCCGCCACGGGCGACCACTTCGGGAACAGCCCGTACCCGATGAAGTGCGACACCGGGCTGTTCGTCAGGTCCGCAACCCAGAGCTCCCAGCGCCCCGACACGCGCCCCAGCCGCGTGTACACCAACTGACGACCGTCGGGCGACCAAGACGGATGCACGCAGTGCGCACGGTCCGAGGTGATCTGCACCGGACGCCCGCCAGTCGACGGCATCACATAGATGTTCCAGAACCCGTCCCGGTTGCTCGCAAACGCGATCCGCTTCCCGTCGGGGCTGATCGCCGGCATCGCGTCGTCCGACTCGTCGTCGGTCAGCTGCGTCACCACATTCTGTCCGAAACGCTTGAGATAGATGTCGCTCGTCTCGCGGTGCTGCGTGCTGGCGAACACGATCGTCGAGCCGTCGCGGCTGACCACCGGGTCGAACGCCGCGCCCACATCAGAGAAGGTCACCTGCGTGACATTCGCCGACTCCTCGCGTCCGGTCATCGGCGCCGCCCCGCCCGCGGAAGTCGGGCTCAGACGCTCGGGGAACATGCCCAAAGTCGCGCCGCTCATGGGCGGCTCGGGCGACTGCGCCGAGACCGGCTGCACCGCGTGGCTCGTCATCAAAAACCGCGACGAACTCCCCGTCCCGAACTCGTTCCGGGCGGAGCGGTCGGGCTGGCTGATCCGGTCGCCACGAAAGGCCGGACGCGCCTCACGCTCGGCGACGACCGCGTCCTCCTGCACCTGGCTGTGCCATTGGTCCTGCCACTGGTTCGACGCAGAAGCGCCCACCGGCTGCTGCACGCAACCGCACAGCGCGACCAATGCGGCGGGGCCCAGAAGGCTCAGGGCGACTCGACGGCTGGTGTTCTGGTTCTTCTTCACTGCGGCGCTCCGGGATCATCGGGGTCCGGCGCCGACGACGCTCCACGCGACGACGGCAGACAGGTCCGGCCGGAAACGGCTCCGTTTCCGGCAAAGCCTCGGTCCGCCAGCGTCTTATCGGGCGGTCTGACCGCCCGTCTTGAAGCCAGCGACACGAGCCGCAGTTACATCGTCCGCCCCGATGCCCGCCATGAGTCCGGGAACGCCGCCAAACTCATTTTCGGACCAACACACCCCCTCGTCGCCTTACCGCCGCCGTTTGGCCGTGTGGATCGCCGACGAAGATCCCCGCCGCACCCAGACCGCCCGACGCCCCCGCGGCTCCGAAGCCGCGTCCAGCCGCTGCAGGTACACCCGCAACGCCTCATCGTCGAACGCCCCCAAAAACTCGGGGGTCGCCGTCGGGTTCTGAAAAATGATCCGCTCGACGACCTGCTCCCGGGTCATCGGGCCTGTGGAAAGGGAAGGGTTCGGCTCCGCCGAAGCCTGTTCGGTCAGCAATGACCGGGTCACAGACATGGATGCAACGCCTTCCTTGCGGCTCTCGCCGTGTCGCTCTGGCCGCGGAGAACGCCCGCCGCGGGGCTCTCACTTTCGACACGCCGCCCCCCGCAGGATCGGGGAAAGCCGTTCTCGATTCCGCCGCCTCCATGCGCACAGTGTGCGCGATCGCGCCCAAACCGCATGCCCGGCCGCGTGCCTCGGCCCTCCAGACCGGATAGGCTCGGGCCATGCGCCTTCTGGTGATGCGACGCTCTGAGCCGATCGGACGCCCGGAACGGGCGGGCGCCGGCGATTCATGGTCCGACCGCGCCGTCGTTCCCTTGGAGGGTCCTGGACGCGACCGCGGCGTCTGGGCCACCATCGCCGACCGCGTCAACCTCCTCGCCGGCGCCGTGCCCGCCCTGCCAGAGCCGCCCTGCCCGCAGCGAATCATCGCCTGGAGCGGCTGGCTCCCCGCCGACGCCACACCCGCAGCCGGCATCTTCCCGCGCGACTTCCGCACATGGACCTCTGAAGGCTGGGACGCCTTCGAGAAGGTCATCGAGCGGCTCAGCCCCACCCTCGTCGCCCGCGCCATGACCCTCTGCCTCCGCCCACACGCCAGGCATGTCCTCAGCGACGCGCAGAGCTGCCGAAATTTCATGGAACGGGCGCCAGAAGGCATCGGCCTGCTCCTCGACCCCGCCTCGATGCTCACGCCCGAGATGCTCCCCGACGCCGAAGACCACCTGGGCCGCATCTTCGACGCGCTGGGCGACCACCCGCGCACCGCCGGCGTCGTCCTCTGCAATGTCAAGCGTTCGAGCGTCGACAGCGGGGCCCTCACCCCCTCGCCGGTCCACATCGGGGAGATCGACGCCGAAGTGCTCCACGCGATCGCCGCCCGCGCCCTGCCCGCCTCCACGCCCGTCCTGGTGCTCGAAGAGCAACTGCCCCGCCAGCTCGCGGTCATCCGCGCCGGCGAGCTGCGGACCTGACGCCCCGCCCTACACTCCCGCCCCGAGCCATACTGCGCCCCCCGGGCCCGAGCAGAGGAACAACGATGGTCGACCAGCAGCGCCAGCGCACAGACAAAAACACCAAGGCCCCGAAGATCGGCCACCCGACCTTCGCCGCCGTCAAAGACGCCTTCCCGGGCTGCAAGTTCCGCGCGACCGAGTTCCGCGGCCAGTCCACCCTCATCGTCGAGCCGGCCGACCTGCACAAGGTCCTCAAGTTCCTCCGCGACGACGAACGCACCAAGTACAACTTCCTCTCCGATGTCATCGGCCTCGACTACCTCAACTACCCCGCCGAAACCATCGGCCGCTTCGCCGTCGTGTACATGCTCGTCTCGTTCGACCGCGACGACCGCTTCTGGGTCAAGACCTACCTCGACCCCTCGATCCCCACCGAGAGCACCACGCCCGACCCCGCCCTCGAAATCGAGAGCGCCTGCTCGGTCTGGCCCGGCGCCGAATGGCCCGAGCGCGAGGTGTACGACATGTTCGGCATCCGCTTCAAAAACCACCCCGACCTCAGGCGGATCCTCACCTGGAGCGACTACCCCGCCCACCCACTCCGCAAGGACTACCCCCTCCGAGGCCGCGGCGAGCGCGAGTCCTACCGCGTCGTCGACAGAAGTTCGTCGTAAGGGAAGGGCGCTGGGTGTGGGGCGCTGGGCGCGGGGAACACCCAAACCCAGGCGGCAGCAAAAGTAGAGCGGCAACAGGAAAGCGGGCTCGCGTGACCCGAAGGGTCACGAGGATCTTTGCCATCTATGAGCAGGCCTCTGTCAAGGGATCGGCGGGAATTAAACGGGATCGTT
>REET01000088.1 GCA_007694925.1 Phycisphaerales bacterium
CCATCCAGGGCGCCGGAGGGAACAACTGGGCGAGGTTCAATGTGCTCTCGGGCGGACAGATCGACCTGGGATCGCTGGAGAGCACCTCGGGCCGGGTGCGATTCCGCGTTGAAAACCCGGCGTACTCGCTCCCGAGTCTTACGGCGACAGCGGGTACGAGCTTGTTCAGTGTCGCGGACGGTACAGAACTCACGCTCCCGGCGCTCGCATCCATGTCCGGCGCGACACTGCAGATCGACGACGGCGGAACGATCGAAGCGCCGATGCTGGCTTCGTTCACGAACGGGTTCGTCGACATCAACCCCGCGCGGTTCCTCTTTACGCCCGACTTCCAGGATGTCACGAACTCGAGATTCTTCGTCCGCAGCGGCGCAACCTTCGACCGGGTCGCCGCGGCGAGCTACACAGGAAACTTTGGCCAGACCAACACCGACGTCTTCCTCGCAACCGACGCGGGATCGGTGCTGGACCTCTCGTCGCTCTCGTCGCTCTCGCTGCCCAGCGGCGCCGGCGGCACGACGATCACGTTCGCGGTGACCGCTTCGAACGGCGGGCGGATCGACCTCTCCAATCTGACGACCATCCAGGGCGCCGGAGGGAACAACTGGGCGAGGTTCAATGTGCTCTCGGGCGGGCAGATGCAGATCGGTGCGGAGAGCATGACGGGTCGGGTCATGTTCCGAGCCGACGGTACAAGCTCCATCCTCCGATTCCTCGGATCCGTGCGGCTCGTTCCTTCGGTCGACCTTCAACTGCTTGGCGTCTCGACGATGTCTGTCGCCGGAAACTTCCTGTTCGAGCACACCAACGCGTCCACGCTCCGGCTCAGCGACGGCGTCCTGCACATGAACGGCTCAGGCGCCCAGAAGCTCGAGGTTGGAGGCGCCGATCTGGGGCTCCCTTCTGGTAGCATTGACCCAAACTTCCAGATCGGTCAGCTCGTTGTCGGTGACGCCGACCAATCCACTGCTGTGGTGCTGGTCGACATGAACGACAACGGCAACAGAGGCCCCAACGCCGAGCCCGAAGCCCTCTACCTCCAGGGCTTCCCCTCCGACGACGGCCTCCGCGTCCTCGGCGGCTCGACGCTCTACCTCAACGGCCTCGACGCCTACGCCGTCATCGCCGGCGATTGGATCCACCTGAACGCGCTCGTCCCCGCCGGCCAGACCCGGGTCGATTTCGACGGGGGCTGGATCGACCTCGGCGCCCCCTTCGAGTGCATCGCCGACATCAACGGCGACGGCGTCGTCGACGCCGACGACTTCTTCCTCTTCCTCCAGTTCTTCGCCTCAGGCGACCCAAAGGCCGACATCAACTGCGACGGCATCATCGATGCCGACGACTTCTTCGCCTACCTCGCCCTCTTCGCCGCGGGCTGCTGAGCCCGTCCGCCCTTCCGCGCTGTTTGCCCAGCTTCACAGGCACACCCCGAACTCGGGGTGTGCCTGTCTCGTTGTATTGCGGTAGGCCGTTCCACAGATCTGTGGTATCTTCTCCCGTCGTGATCAAGCTCCCCGCCGAGACCGTTGCAGCCCTCCGCCCCGTCTACGACGGGCGACATGTCTGCGTCACCGGCGGGGCCGGGTTCATCGGTGGGCACCTCGTCGACGCCCTGCACGCCCTGGGCGCCTCGGTCGCGGTCATCGACGACCTCTCCAACAGCAACGCAGCCCATGTCGCAGAGCTCCTCGAGTTCGAGCCCGACCGCCTGAAGTTCGTCCACGGCTCGATCCTCGACGAGCGGGCCCTGGCCGAGGCGGCCGACGAGGCCTCGGTCGTCTTCCACCTCGCCGCCGTCGGCTCGGTCCAGCGATCGATCGCCCAGCCCCAGCGGACATGGACGGTCAACGCGACCGGCACGCTCCGGGTGCTCGAAGCCGCACGGGCCGCGAGGGCCAAACGCGTCGTCCTGGCGACCTCCAGCAGCGCCTACGGCGATACAGAAAAACTCCCCAAGCACGAGGCCATGACCCCTCGCCCCCTCTCGCCCTACGCCGCGAGTAAGGTCGCGGCTGAGACCATCGCCGGCGCATGGTCCAGGGCGTACGGGCTGGACACGGTCTGCCTCCGCTATTTCAATGTCTACGGGCCCCGCCAGAGCGCCGAGTCCGAGTACGCCGCGGTCATCCCCGCCTTCGCCAAACGCCTGCTGACGGGGCGTCGCCCGATCATCTACGGCGACGGCCAGCGCTCCCGCGATTTCACCTTCGTCACCAACGCTGTTCTCGCCACGCTCCTCGCCGGCGCCAAGGACCAGCCGCTCGCGGGCCTCGTCCTCAATGTCGGCACGGGCAAGCGCACAAGCATCCTCGAACTGGCCGAGCAGATGGCGGCCCTGGCGATCGAGGGCGACGAGGCGGGCGTCGCCGCCGAACCGGAGCACCGCGCCGAACGCCCCGGCGACATCCGCGACTCGCTCGCCGACATCGCCCTCGCCCGCAAGGTGCTCGGTTACGAGCCGCTCGTCGGTTTCCGTCAGGGGCTCGCCGACACGCTGGCGTGGTGCCGCGCCGACCTCGCGTCGACCGGCGGCGGCTGAGACCCCCGCGGCCCTCGGGCTCTCTGCACCTACCCTTTTTCCGATGCGAACACTGCTCGACACCATCGGCGGCTGCTGGCGGATGCTCTGCCTGCTCTGCATCACCCGGTTCAGGCTCAAGGGCCCGTACTGGACCTGGCGTCTCAACACCGCCTTCGGCAGCCACCCCCCCAAGCGGGCGGAACGGTTCCACGCCGCGCTCGATTACGCCCGCTGGGCGCACCGCATGCGCCGATTGCGCTAAGAATCGATTGTGATGAGAACACCCCGGCCCGCCCGGGCCGACAATCCGCTGGTCTGACATCGCCTCACGCATCGGAGCCCAGCCATGGCCGACAACCAGCCCAAGCAACAGTCCAGCGGATCTTCGGGTGGGGATCCCTTCATCAAGTTCTTCGTCCCCGGGCTGCTCATCGGCCTCGTGGTGGGGGGGCTCGCAGGCGCCGTGCTGCCAGACCTGATCGGCAGCCCGACCCCGACCGTCGAGCGAGGCACGACGCCCACGGGCGCCGGCTCGGCCCCGCGCGACCGCGAGGACTTCGCCTCGCCCGATCCTCAGCAGGATCCTGAGCGTGACCCGGAACAAGACCCGGAGCAGGACCCCGAGGACGATTGACCCCAGGGGCCCGTCCCCACCTCCATGCCCCAGACACCGACGATCTATCTCGACAACGCCTCGACCTCGTTCCCCAAAGCACCGGGTGTCGCCGACGCGGTCGCAGACGCCATCCGATCCATCGGCGCCAGCCCCGGACGGGGCTCGTCGGGCGCACACGCGCGTGCCGCAGAAATCGTCGAGACCCTCCGCCTCCAACTCGCGCGGCTGCTCGGTTCAACCGAGCCGCAGCGCGTGCTTCTAGGTTCCAGCGCGACCGAGGCGATGAACACCGCGATCCTCGGTGTCTTGTCTCCTCCTGGCCGGACCGGCCCGCGCCCCCGCGTCGTTGCCTCGGCTTTGGAACACAACGCGGCCGCGCGGCCCCTCGCCAGACTCAGCAAGGCAGGGCTCATCGAACTCGACATCGTCCCGCCCGGCCCCGAGGGCGTGATCGACGCGCAGCGTTTCATAGAACGCATCGATGGGCGCACAACCCTGGCAATCCTCACCTGCGCATCCAACGCCTTCGGCACGCTGCAGCCGGTCGGCGAGGTCGGGCGGGCGATCAGAGAGAGGGGGCTCCCGACGCTCCTGCTCGCCGACGCCGCCCAGACCGCCGGGCTCCTGCCGATCGAGGTCGAGGCTTCGTGCATCGATCTGTGCGCCTTCGGCAGCCACAAGGCCCTGCGCGGCCCGCCCGGCGTCGGCGTGCTTTACGCGGGCCCGCGGGCGTTCGATGCCGGCGCCGACCCCGAAGCCCAGCCCCTCCAGCCGCTGATCGCCGGCGGGACAGGGGGCGTGAGCGGCGACGACGAGCTCCCGCGACTGCTTCCCGAACGCTTCGAGCCGGGCACGCGCAACCTCCCCGCCATGGCCGGCCTTCTCGAAGCCCTCGGACATCTGTCGCCCGACTCGATCGACCACGAGCGGGCGCTGATCGAACGCGCCCGCGAAAGGCTGGAAGCTGTTCCGGGCCTGCGCCTCTACGCGCCGCAAGACCCCGCTCTTTCTGTAGGTGTGCTCTCGATCACCCTTGACGGCTGGAACCCTTCCGATCTCGCGGGCGTGCTCGACGCCTCGTTCGGGATCGTCGCCCGCGCCGGGCTGCACTGTGCGCCATGGGCGCACGCCGCGATGGGCACGGCAGAGCTCGGCGGCGCCCTCCGCATCAGCCCCGGCCCCGAGACCACCGAGCACGAGATCGACGCCTGCTGCAGAGCGATCGCCGAGATCGCCGGATCCTGAACCCAATCGCCAGGGTCCGCTACAGTCAGCCCGATGCAGAACCCGTTGCAGAGTCAGGATCCGAAGCTCGGCGCCGTGCTCCGCCAGCACGCGCACACGACGCGCCTCTTCGGCGTCGACTTCATCCCGATCGGGCGGGGCGTCGCCCCGAGCGCAGCGCCCGCCCTCGCCGAAGCACCCCAGCCGCCGGCGAGCGCCGGGGAGGCCCCAGCCGTGCCGAGCAAGACCGCCAAGCGAACCCCATCGGGAAGGTCAGGCGCCTCGGGCGACCCCGCGGCCGCCCTGGCGAAGATCCGCGAGCTGTACGAGCTCGACGCGCCCCACGCGTCGTTCGTGACGGAGTTCCAGAACATCGTCTTCGGCGAGGGCTCGCCCTCGGCCCGCCTGATGTTCGTGGGCGAGGCCCCGGGCGCAGAGGAAGACAAGACCGGCCGCCCCTTCGTCGGACGGGCCGGGCAACTGCTCGACAAGATGATCGAGGCGATGGGGCTCAAGCGGGAGCAGGTCTACATCGCCAATGTGCTCAAGACCCGCCCCCCCAACAACGCAACGCCCACCACAGAGGAGTCGCGTCTGTGCGCGCCCTACCTCTACGCACAGATCGGAGCGATCCGTCCGGAGTTCATCGTGACGCTGGGTCTTCCCTCGACTCGGCTGCTGCTGGAGAGCACCGAGGCGATGGGCAGCCTCCGCGGCCGGTGGCACGAGTTCGCAGTGCCCGATGCCCTGCCCCCGAAGCTGGCGGCAGTCATCTCGCCCCTGGGCGGAGTTGGGCACAAGGTCCGCGTCATGCCGACCTACCACCCCGCCTTCCTGCTCCGCCAGTACACCACCGAGAACCGGGCCAAGGTCTGGGCGGATCTCCGCATGGTCGTCGACGAGATGGGCTGATCCCGCGGGCCGTTCCGCCATCGCCGGCGGGTTCGCACAAAATTTTTTCCCGTCTCGGAACCATCGCATCGCGATCGCCGAATCGGTACCCGTCGAGCGTTCAACGCCCGGCCTCAACAAGCCCCCACGAGACCCGGCGCACTACGGTACTCCCGTATGCGCCGGGGTTTTTTTTGTTTCAGCAGTCGGGAAAGCCGACACGCTGATATCCGCAACAACAAAGATTTTGAGTAGGGCTTAACCCCCGCCGGGGTCGATCTGAAGCTCGACGCCGGGAACCAGACGCCTGATGCCCACGACGGGGTAGCTCGGCGCGCCCTCGCTGTCGTAGCTCACATCGAACGCGAACTCAACCGCGATGCCCGGCTCGATCCCTTGCAGCGAAACGCCGGGCGCGAGGCTCGGGAAGGGCATCGCGTGCGCCTCCATCCCGACCTCTTCGCCCGAAGCGTCGCGGAAGCCTGGGATCGGCTCGTGGAAGATCACCAGATCGTTGCGCGCGTCGGGCAGGGTCACGACCTGGCCCCGGGTGATGTACCGGGTCGCGCCCTCGCGGATTTCGGGCAGGCGGGCGAGCCAGCGCGGCCTCGCAACGCCGTCGAGCAGCATCGGCGTCGCCGGGCTGATCTTCGCCAGCTCGCTGACGCGCCAGAGCGGGGGGCCGCCCTCGGGCCAAAAAACCTCGAAGGAGAACCGGACCGCGTCGCCCGGAAAGACGCCGTCGAGCGAGACCCCCGGCGCGATCGCGGGGAACTCCATCGCATGGGCGTTCATCCCGACCTCTTCGCCCGAGCGATCGCGGAACTCGTCGATCGGCTCGTGGAGGATCACGAGCTTGTCGGAGTCAGGGTCCGTCGGCAGGGCCTGCACCCGGCCCCGGGTCGCATAGACCGCGTCGGGCTCGCCCGCAAAGACGGCCTCGGCGGTGGGGCGGTCGGCGCTCCGCCCGGGTTGCTCCGAGCACGACGCGAGCACGAGGGCGGGGAGCATGGCGATGGAAAACAACAACGCCGGACGGCTCGCCGCCCGGCGCTTGTGATGTCTGGAGTTCGTGTGCATGGCCGATCCTAGAACGCGATCGCCCGCATGGGCGTCGGTCCAAGGGGCGGTCAGGCCTTCTCGACCTTCAGGAAGCTCTCGACGGAGCGGAAGTCGTCGCGGAGGTCGTGGGTGTAGGTCATGTTCCACGACTCGCCCTTGCGGACGCGGACGACCTTGGCGGGCTTGGGCCGGATGTGCCAGACGCGCCCGCCGCGGATCTTGGTGCGGGGGTTGCGGGCCCGCGTCTCGTGCCCCTTGCGGAGGGCGCGTGCGTGGTCGGGGTCGCGGCGCATGAGACGGGCGATGGTGTCGGCCCGGTCCTGGACCTTGGGCTCGCTCTCGATGGTCACGCGGATGTTCTCGCCGGGCTTGATCGAGTCGAAGGGGCTCTGGGCCATCGCTGGGTCTCCTTGCGGGCGGCGGGCGATCGGAATACCGGCCGCCGGCGGACCGCAACGATAGACCGTCCGCACAACGATTCAAGCGGGATCCTCGCGGCAATGCTGGGCGGACCGAGACTGACACCTACAGTCAGTTCCTATGACAGATCAGCCCCAGCAGCCGTCCCCCGAGCAGCCCTCGCAGCAGACCCCGGTGAAGTTCGACCCGTCGGCGTCGCACCAGCAGAAGCCCCGCCTCCGCCCCGTGCGGGGGTTCCCCCTGCAGGCGCAGAACCAGGAAGGCCAGCAGGCGGTGCTCCTGGGCCTCGCCGACGCGCGACAGATCTCCGACAAGGTCGTGGCGACGCTCCCCGCGGCCCAGGTGATCCTGCCGATGATGGACGGCAGCCGCACCATCGACCAGATCGTCACCGAGGTCGGTCGCGGGCTGACGCGCGATTTCCTTGAACACCTCGTCGCCCAGCTCGACGATGCGGCGCTGCTTTTCGGACCCAATTTCGACGCCCTGCAGGAAAAGGTCCGCGCCGACTTCGACAGCTCGGACCTGCTGCCCCCCGCGTCGACCGCTGCCTTCGCCGACCAGCTCGTGATGGCCGCCGCCGGCGAGGGCGCCGAAGTCAGCGACGAGCAGAAGGAACGCGAGGGCCCCGAGCGGCTGCGAGAGGCGCTCGACAAGTACATCGCCGAGGCATTGAAGGACGAGGACAACCCGAGCCTCGACGCCCTGCCCAAGGCGATCGTCGCGCCCCATGTCGACTACGGGCGGGGCTGGATCAATTACGCGTCGATCTGGGGGCGGCTCCGCGTCGTCGACAGGCCCGACCGGGTGATCATCCTCGGCACCAACCACTTCGGCCAGGCCTCGGGCGTCTGCGGGTGTGACAAGGGATACCGCACTCCGCTGGGCGCCTGCGAGCTCGACCGCCAGGCCCTCGATCTGATCCTCGCCTCGCTGGGCGAGGAGCAGGGGCAGCGGTTCCTCAAGGACCGCTACGACCACGAGCAGGAGCACTCGATCGAGCTGCAGATCCCCTGGATCCAGCATGTCTTTGGCCAGGACGACGAGGGCAACTTCCCAAAGGTTCTCGGCGTGCTCGTGCACGACCCGGCCGTAAACAACGGCGAGTCGTACGACGGTGAGGGCCTCGCCTTCGAGCCCTTCGTCGAGGCCCTCCGCTCGGCCCTGGCGGGACTGCCCGGCCGGACGCTGGTGGTCAGCTCGGCGGATCTGAGCCATGTCGGCCCGGCGTTCGGCGACCAGCAGCCCCTGATGGGCGAGGGTGAGGGTGCCCAGCAGGCCGAGGGCTTCCGCAACCAGGTCATCCAGACCGACCGCGAGCTGCTGGAGCTCTACATGGACAAGAAGGCCGACGACCTGATCGCCTCGATGGCGTGGCGCCAGAACCCGACGCGCTGGTGCTCGACGGGCAACATGGTCGCCGCGATGCGGGCCGTCGACCCGGAGAAGGTCGACCTGCTCAAGTACGGGGCCGCGATCGACCAGCAGGGCATGAGCATGGTCTCCAACGCGGCCATGGTCCTGCACTGATCCCGTGATTTTGACTGTCTGGACGGTCATCGGGCTGCTGGTTGCCGCGACGCTCGTCGCCGGCGGCGTGCTGCTGCTGTGGGGACGCAGGAACGACCCCGACGACCCGCACCGGCTGTCGGAACCGGCGAGGCTGGTGATCGGGCTTTCTCTGGTGCTCGTCGGGTACCACGCGGCCTCGTACTCACTCCCGCAGGGATGGCTGGCGCTCCGCGTCCCGCCCGACCGGCTCTGGCTGCTCGGCGCGGGTGTTGTGGTCGCGATCGGGCTGACGCTCCTCAGCGATCGCCTCGACGCGAAAGCGATGGAGAGCGAAGGCAACGGCTCCGATGAGGCCTGATCCAGGCGTCGGCGGACGGGGCGCGCCATGTTCTGCTAGGCTCTTTCTGTGGGCCGGACCGGCAGGGAACCTGCGCGGTCGGGGGGCGTACTGGTAGGTGGGCCGGGCCGCAGCGAGGCGGGCGAGAGTGCGTGATTGGCGCATCTCAAAGGCTTTGCTGGGGGCATCGCCCCGGGGCGTTGTGCAGGGGCGGGGTGAGACCGGTACCATCGGGCCCATCGCCCAGGAACGGGCCGGGAACCGACCGGAATGATCCGAGGCTGAACGACACACGCAGAGGCGGAACGAATGGCTTCATCCAATGTGTGCTGGGGCATCGAGGCTGGCGCCGGCGCGATCAAGGCGCTGCGGCTCGAGATCCAGAACGGCGAACCGGTGATCACCGATTTCGCGGTGATTCCCCACGCAAAGGTGCTCTCGACCCCCGGGCTGGACCAGGACGACGCCATGCGCGTCGCCCTCGGCACGCTCGCTGCCCAGTACGACTTGAGCAAGGCGACCATCGCCTGCAGCGTCCCCGGGCACGCGGCGTTGGCCCGCTTCGCCAAACTTCCGCCCGTCGAGCCCAAGAAGGTGCCCGACATCGTGAAGTTCGAGGCGGCCCAGCAGATCCCCTTTCCGCTGGAAGAGGTCGAGTGGGATTATCAGACCTTTCAGAGCCCCGATTCACCCGACGTCGAGGTCGGTATTTTCGCCATCCCCAAGGCGAGGATCGCCGCGCAGCTCCAGATGCTCGCCGATGTCGGGCTGACGCCCGATGTGGTGAACCTGAGCCCGGTCGCGGTCTACAACGCCCTGGCGTACGACCTGCAGTTCACCGAGCGCACGCCCGGCACGATCATCCTGGACATCGGGACGACCTCGACTGACCTGATCATCGCCGAGAGCGGGCGGGTCTGGGTCCGCACCTTCCAGATCGGCGGGCACGACTTCACCGAGGCCCTGGTCAACCAGTTCAAGCTCGGGTACCCCAAGGCCGAACGCCTCAAGCGTGAGGCCGACCAGACCAAGCACGCCAAGCATGTCTTCCAGGCGATGCGGGGCGTCTTCACCGATCTCGCCCAGGAAGTGCAGCGGTCCGTTGGCTCCTACCAGTCCCGCCACTCCGATGTGAATCTGACGCGCCTGATCGGCATCGGCGCGACCTTCCAGCTCCCCGGCCTGCGCAAGTTCCTCAAGCAGCAGCTCGGCGTGGAGGTCTACCGCCTCGAAGAGTTCAAGAGAGCGAACCTCGCGGGCGATCAGAAAGAACGCAAGGACGAGCTCGAGCAGAACGCACTGCGCCTGACGACCGCCTACGGGCTGGCGTTGCAGGGCCTGGGCTACGAGACGATCGAGGCGAACCTGATCCCCGTCGCGAACATCCGCGAGGCGATGTGGAAGAAGAAGGTGCCGTACTTCGGCCTCGCCGCCGGGCTGGCCGTCTTCGCGAGCGCCGCGATGTTCTCGCGCTGGTTCATCGACAGCAACGCGTACGGGAATCTCCGTCCTCCGGCGGCGATCCAGGAGGCGGCCTCGCGCGCCCAGGAACTGACCGGCCGGGCCCAGGAGGCGCAGGTGCTCGGAGGCGCCGAGCCGGACTACACCGCGGCCAACATCATCGCTCTGCTGGAAGACAAGGGCGTTTTCCAGCACCTGATGACCGACCTCGGCGAGTTGGTCAATCAGATCGACTCGCAGGTGCGAGCCGGAAGGTTCGGCCCGAGCGTGGGCGAGGACCAGACCGCCTTCGAGCTCGTCGGCATGGAAACCAACTTCGTCCGCACGAATCTCCGTGTCTCAGGCTTCCTGACGGCGGCGCCCACGGCCGATCGCGGGCGCCGCGGCCGCGGACAGGAAGAGCCCGGCGTCGAGCAGCCTGACCTCCCCGAAGAGCCCTACACCGACAAGCGCCGTGTGATCGTGCAGGTGCAGATCGCCACCGACCACGAGGATCCCAGGCGGGTCATCGTCGAGGGCGTGCTCCGCTGGCTGCGCGAGCACGAGCGACGCGAGGGCCGTCCGTACAGGATCTGGTCCGACGCCGACTGGGTCGTGCAGACCGGCTCGATCCGCCAGATCGAGGTCGCCCAGGCCAGGACGCCTCCCCGTGAGGAAGACCCGCTCCGTGAACTCGGGCGAGGGCCGGCCGGCTCGGGCGGCGAGGGCTCGGGCGTCGGTTCGGGCGGCGGTGTCGGCGAGGGCGGACCCGTCGGCGGCGGCGCCGGCGACAACCCGGCGCAGATCGCACCTCTGACGCCGCCCCCGGGCGAGGCGAGGATCGGGCGCTCCCGCGCCGTGGTGCAGTTCGTGCTGGTGCTGGGCGACGAAGAAGCAGAAGCGGGCGAGACCGACCCCTTCGGTGGCGCGTGATCAACCCCGCCGCGCTCCGGGCGCGGCGGGCCATGTGAGGCAATGACGGTGAAAAAAGTACTTGACTGGGTGAAGGGCCACATCGTGATCGTGATCTCCTGCGTGGTGATCGTGGTCGTGCTGCCCGTGGCCTATGTGATCAGTTCCGGGATGCTCAGCTCGTTCCAGGAGGAACAGCAGAACACCATCAGCCAGGCGCAGCGTCGGCTGGCCGGGCTGGAGGTCTCGTACACGCTCCCCGCCGCGGGGCCGGGCGTCGAGGCCGTCACCGTGCAGAGGCTGCCCAACGAGCGTCTCACGGCGTGGTTCCGCGAGGCCTTGCGCGAGCGCATGGCCGATGTCGCTGCGGTCACCGAGCAGGGCATCGAGTTCAACCGCAAGGGGTACGAGCCCCTCGTCGGCGGCCTCTTCCCCGCTCCAGCGAGCGATGTCGACCGCCAGGTCCGCCCATACGACCTGCTGCGTCTCCTGGTCGGTTCGGGCGGGGCCGACGGGCGTCCCTCGCTGTACATCACGATGCTCGAAGAGGCGCGCGCGGGCATGCCGCCGGCCCCCGAGCGGGTTGCCGAGGCGCTGCGGCGTGAGCGTTCTGAGTTTCTCGCCGACATCGATCGCGAGGGCGGCGGGGGGCAGCTGACCGTTGAGGATCGGCGCCGGCTCGAGCAACGCCTCCGCGACGCGAGGATCGCCCGCTATGCCCAGACCGCCAGGCGCCTGAGCTTCTACGCCGAGCCTGACCTGCTCCTGCGTGCGGCCAGAGCGGCGGGCCTGCCTTCCAGCGCCTCGATGCAGACGCCGCCCCGCCCGGCGGTCCTCTTCGGCTTCCAGTTCGATTTCTGGGTGCTCAGCGAGATCACCGCGGCGATCACACGGATCAACACCAGCGAAACGGGCCGGCGTTTGAGCATCGATGAATCACCGATCAAGAGGATCGTGTCGATCCAGCTCGAACCGCTGCCGGTCAACCAGCCGCAGCGCGAGCGGGGCGGCTTCGGACTGGAGGAGCCCGGCGAAACGACGGGCGTGCAGCTGCAGGAAGTCAACGGCGTCGTGAAGCGCGACCCCGACGCGACCAACACGCTGACCGGGCGTGCCAGCAACCCGCGTTACGACATCCGCCCGGTGACGATCAGCATGGTGGTCGATTCGTCGCGGATCCCCGAGATCATCGAGGGGTTCCGGCGCAGAAACTTCATGGCCGTTTCGGACCTCCAGCTCAGCTCTGTTGATGTCTGGGAGGACCTGAACCAGGGCTTCTACTACGGGTCCGGGCATGTGATCCGGGCGACGATGACGATCGAGACGGCGTGGCTCCGCGCGTGGACGCGCGGGCTCATGCCCTCGGACTTCAAGCGGTTAATGGGTATCCAAGACGGTGAGGGCTGAGCGATGCGCCGCAAAGGCATCAATGTAATCGAACAGCATGTCGAGAAGGTCGTGCTCGGCGTGGTCGCGCTCGTCCTCCTGCTCGTGCTGGCGTTCCAGTTCCTGGGCGGGCCGACGCAGGTCGAGCTCGACCGCAACCGGTACACGCCCGACCGCGCGTACACGCCCCTGCAGGACAGGGCCAGGACGCTCGTGGGGGGGATGAACAACCCCGAGCCAGAGCTGCCCGAGCGTCCGGCGGTCAGCCTGAGCCGCGCCTGGGAAGAGGCCGCCTCGACCCCCGCGGGGCCGACGACGCAGATCGCCTCGCTCGGACGGGCGAGAGGGCCCGGCGCCGTCGCGGGCTCGCAGATCGAGGACGCGATTGTCCTTGGCGATGGTGTCTTCCGCTTCCCGGTCGATGTGCCGGCGCCCAGAGCGGTCCGGGGTGTTTCGTTCCCCTTCACGCTCCACCCCAGAGAGATCGTGACCAACCGGGACCTGGCTTCGCATGTCGGCGAAGGTCAGCCGTTCGACATCTTCGCCGTCACCGTCGAGGGCTCCTTCAGCGGGCTCGAACTCCGCGAGATGTTCAGGACCGACCCGGAACCGGAGAACCCCGAGACCGCCGCCGTCCCCCGCGAGTGGTGGGACGACAACATCGCCGTCCTCCGCGTGGAGGTCGAGCGGGC
>REET01000303.1 GCA_007694925.1 Phycisphaerales bacterium
GCTGATCGGGGTGGTTGTCGCCGCGTTCAGCGTGATCTCGATCGCGACGCTGCCGACGGCTGCGGTCGTCGGGGTGGCCATCACCGCCGTCGCGGTCGTGGTCAGCAAGATCGGGGCGCCGTTCGACAAGGCGGTCTGTCATTCCTGCGGCGACAGCCTCGCGGGCGAACGGGCCGGCGCGTACGGGGTCATCTGCCCCGGCTGCGGCGCCCTGAGCGAGGTCTCGCCCATGGCGCTCGAAAGAACACGCGAGGCCTGAGCCGGCGAGGCCGGCCCAGACACTCGCCCGGGCACGACAACACACACGAAATGAAAAAGGCCCGCTCCTTCGAGCGGGCCTTTGGTTTGTTTTGTCCGGTCGCCGGGGTCAGGCGTCCTTCTGCTTGGCCTTCATCTTCTCGGCGAAGTCGTCGGCGGAGATGTCGGTGACCTTGGCCTTCTTGACCAGTTCGTCCATCGCCTTGTGCTCGCGGATCTGGCTGAAGATCTGGCCGACGCGGTTGCGGCGGATGAGCTCCTGGCGGAGCTTCTCGGGGCGGACGCCCTGCTCGGAGGCGAGCTGGGCGATGCGCCCGTTCATCTCGCCCTCGGTCACCGTGACGTCCAGGTCGTCGGCGATCTGGTTGAGGATGAAGAAGAGCTTCAGCTCGCGGACGGCGCTCTTGTCAGAGGCGGCCCGGAGCTCGGCGATGTGCTCCTCGATCTCGTTCTCGGGCACGCCGCGGTAGGCAAGCTCCATGCGGCGCCGGTCGAGCGTGCGTGTCGCCTGGCCGGCGGTGAGGCGCTCGGGCAGCTCGACCTCGGTGTGCTCGACGAGGTAGTCGGCGATCTGCTGACGCATCGCGACCTGCTGGCGGATGATGGCCCGCTGCTTGAGGCGGGTGCGGACCGTCTCGCGGAGCTCATCGGCGAACTGGAAGCCGTAGCGATCGACGACCGTGTTCAGCTCGGCGGGGATGATGCGGTCGACGCGGTCGACCTGGAAGGTGACGGTGAGGTCGGCGCCGCGGATGTCCTCGACCTCGTGGTTGTCGGGGCCCTTGACCTTGATGGTGACGGTCTCGCCGGGCTTGGGCAGGCCGAGCTGCTTGGCGAAATCTTCGACCATGACGCCGAGGACCATGCCCTTGCCCTCCTTGTCGGGGGGCGGGACCTGGACGACGGCGCCGGGGATGTTGTAGAACTCTTTCTCTTCCGAGGCGCCCGCGGGCGTGCCGCGCATGATGCCGTGGCCGGTGAGGTAGTCGCCGGGCTCGGGGGTCTCGCGCTCTTCGAGGTCGCCCTCGTTGATGCAGATCTTCTCGACCTCTGTGGCGACCATCTCGTCGGTGACTTCGAACTCGGGCTTGAGGATCTCGATGCCCTCGATCTCGGGCATGGTGAACTCGGGCGCGACCTCGATGTCGATGCTGACGCTGAGGGGCTTGCCCGGCTCAAGCACGAGGTCGGGCAACTCGTCGCTGATGGGGTCGCCGACGACCTTGAGCTTGTGCTCCTCGACAGCTTCCTGATAGGCGCTGGCGACCAGGGCGTTCTTGGCCTCGTTGCGGACCGCCTCACCGAACCGCTTCTGGACGAGAGCGCGCGGGGCGCGGCCCTTGCGGAAGCCCGGGAGCTCCGCCTCGGACGCGAGCGTCAGGATCGACTCATCGAGCTTCTCGTCGACCGCTTCGGCCGGGATCTCGATGACCAGCTTCTTGCGGCTGGGGCCGGCGTCCTCGACGCGGATGGTGTTTGTCGTTTCTTTGGTCGCCGGATCGGACATCGCGGAGGTTCTCCCGGAATCGGAGGACGGGGTGACGGAGTGTGCGTCCGCGCCTTGGGCCTGAGCCGGGGCGGGATGGCCGAAAGTCTAGCCCGCACCCCCGCGCGTGGGCGAAAGGGCGGGGCACATCGGGCGCTCTTGCCGGCAAGGAGGCCTTCGCTCAGGAGGGGCCGGCGCGTACGATCCCGCCGCCTTCGCCGGGCCCGGGCCCGGCGTTTGGCTTGCCGGAGTGGCGGAATGGCAGACGCGGCGGATTCAAAATCCGCTCCTGGAGACAGGGTGGGGGTTCGAGTCCCCCCTCCGGCATTTGCAGATCGTCAGACGGGGAACCGGGCGGCCCGGAGCGTCGAATCGGGGTGTGCGAGCCCGCGAGGGACGCCCGCCAGCCCCGGCGGGCCGGGCCGACACGGAGACAGGAACCGGCAGAACCAGACCCGGGCGCGGCCGAAAGGCTGGACCCCGGGGCCGAGCCGAGTATCCTCTTTGGCAGCAGAGCCGGCCTGATAGACAGGCCGGACCCTGGCCGGACGCGCAAGCCGGTCGGCGGGGTCGCGTCGGTGACCGCCCGGAAGCACGGGCCCGGCGAGCGAGCGAGAGCACACTTTTCGAGGAAGGTTGACCACCATGGCCGAGGGCGGCGAGCAGCAGGGTGCGCAGGGGCAGCAGCGTCAGATCCAGCTCCGGATCGACGAAAGCAAGATGCACTCCACCTATTCGAACACCATTCGGACCTCCACCACCGCCGACGAGGTGGTCATGGACTTCGGGATGAACCTCCCGATGCAGGGCCCCGACGGGCAGCAGGCACTGCTGTTCTCGATCGGCAGCCGCGTCATCATGAACTGGGTCGGCGCCAAGCGACTGGCGATCAGCCTCGGGCAGGTCATCCGCCAGTACGAGGAGCGCAACGGCGAGATCCAGCTCCAGCGTCAGCCCCAGCCCGGGACCGGCGGCGGCGCCGGCGGCCCCCGTCTGGCCGACGACTGATCCATCGAGTAGTCCCGAGGGGGGGACCGGGCAGGCCCCCCTGTCGAGAGCCCAGCGACGATGAGCACCGGATCCACGAGCCAAGGGGCCGCGCTGCCCGCGGCCGAGCACCAGCCGGCGAACCTCGCCCCCCAGAGCGATCGCGTCGCCGAACTGCGTGGCTTCCTCGGTGAACTGGTGAAGGCTCAGGCCGAGCTCGTGGGTGCTGTCGCAGGCGGAGTTTTTCTGGCCGGCTCGGCTCAACGCCGGGCCGGTCTCTTTGTGCGCTGGCCCGAGGCGGGGGCCCCGGGCGACCTGCCCGACCTTTTCCGCGGACCGGCGCTGCAGCGCCTCGAGAAGATCGCCGGCGAGGTGGTCGCCTCGCCCCGCCAGGCCGACGCGCAGGTCGCCGGTCGCGTCGACACCGTCACGGTGGAGACCCCGGGGGCGCTCTACGGGGCCGAGCCGGTGCACCGCGTGCTGGCCTCGCCCCTGATCGCCGACGGCCGCGTCGAAGGCGCCAGCGTGCTGGTGATGCCCGCGGGGGCGTCGGTGCCCGGCGAGCGCGCGCTGGAGCTTCTGGCGCTAATGGGCGCACGCTTCGAGGCGTTCCTGTGGCGTCAGCACGCGATGAGCGAGGCGCAGCACCGTGTGCTGCTCCGCGAGACGCTCGAACTGCTCGACGCCTCGCAGCAGGGCGCTGATGCGCGGACGATGGGCTCGCTCATGTGCCACGAGATCCGGCGCCGCTTCGGCTGCACCAGGGTCTCGATCGGCCTGATCCAGGGGCCTGCGGCGGTGCTCAAGCTCGCGGCGATCAGCGGGTCGGAGGATCTCGACAAGAAGGGGCCCGCGTCCGAGGCGATCGAGGCCGCGATGGAGGAGTGCGCCCTGCAAGACATCGAGGTGCTCTACCCCGAGCCCCCCGAGGCGGCGACCGACCCCGAGCAGCGCCGCGTCAGCCGAGCGCACGACCGCCTGAGCCAGAAGTACGGGCCCTCGTCGATCATCAGCCTGCCCCTGCGGGTCGATGGCGACCTGGTCGGCGTGGTGACGATGGAACGCGAGGCGGCCGACCCGTTCCCGCCCGCGGCGATCCCGCTCCTGCGGCTGGTCGCCGAGTTTGTCGGCCCGGCACTCTGGACGAGGCGGCTGGCGGACCGGGGCGTCCTTGCGGTGATGAAGGACCGCACGCTGGAGGTCGGCTCGACGATCGTCGGCCCGAGGCACACCCTCGTGAAGCTGATCTGTCTGCTGATCTTCATCGTCTTTGCGGCCGGGGCGCTTGTGCCGATCCCCAAGCGGGTGACGGCGGACGCGGAGCTCAAGTCTTCTGTCGCCCGGACGATCGTTCCCCCGTTCACGGGCGTGCTTGAGGATGTGATGGTGCGTCCGGGCGATGTGGTCGCCGAGGGCGATCTGCTCGCGCAGATGGAGACGGGGCCGGTGATCCTGGAGCTCGACGAGCTGCTGGCTCGGCGGGCGAGTTTGGCCTTGCAGCGGGACGCGACCCTGGGGCGGGACGAGGTGAACGCGGAGGCGGCGGACCTGCAGATCCGGGAGCTCGAGGCGTCGATCGCGCTGATGCGGGATCGGCTGCGTCGCGCGGAGATCCGGTCGCCGATCGCGGGGACGGTGAGCCGCGGTGATCTGCAGGACTATGTGGGCGCGGTGATCGACCCATCGCAGCCTTTGTTTGAGGTCGTAGGCCGCGAACGGGTGGTGGTGCTGCTCGTGGACGAGCGGGACATCGGGATGGTGCACCGGGGGCAGGAGGGGAAGCTCTCCAGCCGCGCGAGGCCCGAGGACCGCGTGGGCATCGAGGTGGTGCGGATCAACCCGGTCGCCGAGCCTGACCGCGGCGGGAATGTGTACCGGGTGGAGGCGTCGATCCTCGACCGTGGCGGGGACGCGCTGGACTGGCTGAGAGCGGGCGAGACGGGGATCGCCCGCCTGAGAGCCGGGCGGACGACGGCTCTTGGCGCGTTGTTCGGGCCGATGGCCGACGAGCTGCGCCTGCGGCTGTGGTGGTGAGCCCCCCACCCCTGCGGGGCTCGCGATTTCGCGGATGAACATCGACGGACATGGAGGACGCGTGGCGTTCGAACTGCTCAGACAGGATCCAGAGCCCTCGTTCAGCGAGCGTTGGCACCGCGTGGCGGACAAGCGCCCGAAGGTGAGCCCGCACGCGCAGGTGATCCGCCAGCAGTTCGGGCCCGAGATCGCGTACGTGGTCGAGGACCCCGCCTCGGGCCACTACTACCGGCTGACGGAGGCGGCGTACTTCTTCCTCGGGATGCTCGACGGGACGCGGACGGTCGACGAGGCGTGGGAGGCGGCGTGCGCCCAGCTCGGCGACGCGGCGCCGACGCAGCGTGAGTGCGTCGACCTTCTGGCGCAGCTCCAGAAGTTCGGGCTGCTGCTGGGCGCCGACCCGCTGACGCCCGAGATCCTGGCCGAGCGCCACCGCCAGAGCAAGAGCGAGCGTTTCAAGAAGCGGACGGGCAAGTTCATCTTCTTCAATGTGCCGCTGATCAATCCCGAGCGCTGGCTGGAGCGGACGAAGCACCTGTACAAGCCCCTGTATTCGAAGGTCGGGCTGGTGCTGTGGCTGCTCTTGGTGGGCAGCGCGCTCTTTGCGTTTCTGTCCAACTGGCGGAAGCTCGGCGACGGGTTCAACAACTTTCTCGACCCGGCGAATCTCGTGTGGCTGGGCGTTTTGTTCATGTTCATCCGGGCGATCCACGAGCTCGGGCACGCGACGGCCTGCAAGGCGATGGGCGGGCGCTGCACCGAGATCGGCGTGATCATGATCGGCGGCGTGCTGCCTTTGCCCTACTGCGACGCTACGAGCGCGTGGCGGTTCCCCGAGGTCTGGCGGCGGGTGCTGGTTTCGGCGGCGGGGATGATGGTCGAGCTGGTGGTCGCGTCGGTTGCGGTGTTTGTGTGGCTGACGGTCGACCCGGCGACGCTGACCCACGCCCTGGCGTTCAATGTGATCGTGATCAGCGGCGTGACGACGCTTATTTTCAACATGAACCCGCTGCTGCGCTACGACGGGTACTACATCCTCAGCGACATCACCGGCTCGCCGAACCTGGCGCACAGGGCCAAGGAGTTCTGGAGCTACCTGCTGCACCGGCTTGCGTACGGCGTGAAGGGGCTGCGGGCGCCGCGTGTTCGCGACCGCAAAGAGGCGTGGCTGCTGGGCGTGTACGGGGTGATGGCGCCCCCCTACCGAATCCTGATCGGGCTGAGCATCGTGCTGCTGATCGCGTCGCAGTACGCGGCGCTGGGCATCATCCTGGCGATCGTGCTGATCAGCGTGATGTTCGTCTGGCCGGTGCTCAAGGGGATCGGGCACCTGGCGAGCTCGCCGAAGCTGGTCGGGCGTCGGGTGCGGGCGGTGGGCGTGTGCGCCGCGTTCCTCGGGCTGCTGTTCGCGTTGATCGGGCTGGTGCCTGTGCGTTCGGGGTCGACGGCCGCGGGCGTGCTGGAGCCGGTGAACCGGGCGGCGTTGCGGGCGGGCGAGAACGGTTTTATCACGCAGATCCTGGCGCGATCTGGGCAGGAGCTGGAGGCGGGCGACCCGGTGTTCGTGCTGCAGAACGCCGAGCTCGTTTCGGAGTATGAGCAGACGCTCGCACGCCTGGAGCGGGCGAGGCTGACTTTCGCCAGGGCAACGGAGAAGTCGCCGGCTGAGGCGGAGGCGGCGCAGAACCAGATCCGCACGCTCGAGGAGCGCGTCGCGCAGCTCGCGGGCCGCATCGAGCGGCTGACGGTCCGTTCGCCGATCGACGGGCAGTATGTCGCCCTCGGCGGGGCGGGGACGGGCGAGCACCTGGTGGGGCGGTATGTCCAGCGGGGCACGCTGATGGCGATGGTGATGACCGCCGATGAGCTGGTCGTCAGGGCCGAGATCAGCGACCGCGAGCGGGCGTATGTCTTCAGGGGGACCGACGAGGAGATCGTGACGGTGCCCGCGACGATCCGCGTGCGGGGCAGGGCGTTCGATGCGATCCCAGCACGCGCCAGCAGCATGTCGCCCGTGGCCGCCGCGACGGTGAGCAACCCGACGCTGACGACTCGCTACGGCGGCGAGATCCTGCTGGACCCCAACGACCCCGAGGGCCAGCGGACGGTCTACCGCTACGCGACGGTGATCGTCCGCCCCGAGGCCGAACGCGACACGCTCCAGCCCGGGCAGCGCGTTCGCGTGCGGTTCTCGGCGCCGGAGGCGTCGATCGGGCGCCAGGTGCTCCGCAAGGCGAGGCAGTACCTCACGGGCAGGTTCGGGGTATGAGCGATCTGGCCGAACGGTTTTCGGGGAGAAGGCTCGACGCGCTGCTCGACGGGTCGCGCGGGAATTCGCCCTCGGCCCGATTGTGGCCGGGGCTTTCGGGGCGCACGAAACGCCGATTGCCGCTGAAAGGGCTGGACGCGGTCGCCGAGCGGGCGCGGGGCGTGGCCGGGCGGCGGAAGGCCGGGCGGAAACTGGCGGCCCGGGCGGGCAGGATCCTCGAAGACGCCCGAGCGATCGCGGATTTGGGCGACGAGGGGTTTTTTGAGCGTGTGCGCGAGGCTCGCGGCGCGATCAGGCTTTCGCGCGACGACGCGTCGGCGGTCGACCGGGCGTACGCGCTCTGTGTCGAGGCGGTGCGTCGCACGCAGGGGTTTTTGTTGCACCCCGAGCAGGTGATGGGCGCGCTGGTCATGGCCGACGGGTGCTGCGCCGAGTTGGCGACGGGCGAGGGCAAGACGGTCACGGCGATCCTGCCCGCGACGATCGACGGGTGGATCGGGCGTGGCGTGCATGTGATGACCGTCAACGACTACCTCGCCCGGCGCGACGCGGAGACGACCGGCCCCGCCTACGCGTTGATGGGGCTGCGGGTGGGCGTGCTGACCGACCTGAGCAAGCCCGAAGAGCGGGCCGAGGCGTACCGGCGCGACATCACCTACATGGCCGACAAGCAGGCGATCTTTGATTTCCTTCGCGACCGGCTGGTCGGCCCGGTGCAGCCCAGGCTCGGGCCCTTGCTGATGGACGAGCTCTTCGAACCCGGTCGGTTCGGCGAGAGCTCTGAGCCCCACTGGCGGGACGCGGTGGTGCAGCGCGGGCAGTATTCGGCGATCGTCGACGAGGCGGACAGCGTGCTGATCGACGTGGCGGTGACGCCGGCGATCATCGGCGCCGACACCGAGCTTGAGGGGGCGGGGGCCGAAGCGCACCAGGTCGCGGCGCAGATCGCCTCGCTGATGACCGAGGGCAAGGACTTCACGGTCGACCGTCGGCTCAAGAGGGTGCGTCTGACCTCGGCGGGGCGCGAGAAGGTGGCGAAGGCGGCCGAGGGCCTGCCCCCCTTCTGGAGCGGGCCCCGGCGTCGCGAAGAACTGGTGCAGCTCGCGGTCAAGGCGCGGGAGCTCTATCTGCTCGGGCGGGACTACCTCGTGCGCGACGGGGAGGTGACGATCGTCGACCGCTCGACGGGGCGCCTGCTTCTCGGGCGGCGGTGGCAGCTCGGGGTGCATCAGGCGGTCGAGGCCAAGGAGGGGCTGAAGATCTCGGGCGACCGGAGCACCAGCGCACGCATCAGCTACCAGCAGTTTTTCCAGCAGTACCGGCGGCTGAGCGGGATGAGCGGGACGGTCTGGGAGGTCGCCGACGAGCTGTGGCGCGACTATCGCCTGCCGGTGGTCCGGATCCCGACGCACAAGCCCGTCATCCGCAAGCAGACCCGCGACAAGGTCTATTCGACCGAAGAGGCGAAGTTCCGGGCCGTCGCGGCGAGGGTCGCCGAGCTGAATGAGAAGGGCTCGCCGGTGTTGGTGGGGTCGCGGAGCGTGAGCGATTCGGAGCGGCTGGGCAAGTATCTGCAGGAACGGGGCGTGGAGTGCCGTATTTTGAACGCGACGCGCGAGGCCGAAGAGGCCGAGATCGTCGCGCAGGCGGGGCGTGCGGGATCGGTGACTGTGGCGACGAACATGGCCGGACGCGGGACGGACATTACGCTGGATGAGCAGACGAGGAAGCTCGGCGGGCTGGTGGTGATCGCGACGGAACGCAACGACGAGCGCCGGGTCGACCGCCAGCTGTACGGGCGTGCGGGGCGCCAGGGGGACCCGGGGCGGGCGGAGACCTTTGTTTCGCTGGAGGACGCGCTCATCAAGGAATTCGGGTTTGAACCCCTGACGGTCCTGTGCAGGCTCTCGCCCGGGCCGCTGCGGCGGATCTCCGCGGCGTTGCTCTGGCCCCTGGCCCAGCGGACGGCGAGCGGTCGATTGGCCGTGCGGCGGGCTGAGGCGGCCAAGAGCGAGGCCTGGATCGATGTCGCGATGCACGAGGCGGCCAGGTGAGGCGGCCCATCGCGGACAAGGCCGGAAGAGTGAACACTTCCGGCCGGTTGGCGGTATAGACGGGGCGTGCGGGCGTCGTCTGCGCTTCGCTGGCTCGGCGTACGGGCTTGGGCCCGGGGCCTTGTGGCCCGGGGCGGGCGGTGCGTGTTCAATTGCTCTGGGATCCGAGCGCAGGAGGCGTCCGAGCGATGGGTGATCAAACGGCGGTCGTGTCGGGCGGGCGGGGCGTCTCGGCGGAGCTTGAGCAGGAGGTCGCCTCGCACAGCGAGTTGTTGCGGCGCTTGCTCGATTCGGTCGAGCGGGTGGTCGTCGGGCAGCGGCCGATGGTCGAACGCCTGCTGATCGGGATGCTGACCGGGGGCCATGTGCTCCTAGAGGGCGTGCCGGGGCTGGCCAAGACGCTGACGGTCAGCACGCTGGCGAGGACGATCCACGCGAAGTTCAACCGCATCCAGTTCACGCCGGACCTTCTGCCGGCGGACCTGATCGGGACGCTCATTTACGACCCCAAGAGCGGCGAGTTTACACCCCGCAAGGGGCCGATTTTCGCGAACATCCTGCTGGCCGACGAGATCAACCGCGCGCCGGCGAAGGTGCAGTCGGCGCTGCTCGAAGCGATGCAGGAGCGGAGCGTGACGATCGGGGACACGACCTACCCGCTGCAGGAGCCGTTCCTGGTCTTGGCGACGCAGAATCCGATCGAGCAGGAAGGGACCTACCAACTCCCCGAGGCGCAGGTCGACCGCTTCATGCTCAAGCTGACGATCGATTATCCGAGCAAGACCGAGGAGCGGGAGATCATCGACCGGATGGCTTCCAGCCGCCCGCCGGTGAATGTCGAGGCGGTGATCGATGTCGAGGAGATCGGGGCGGCTCGGACGGTGGTCGACAAGATCCACCTCGACGAGCGGGTGCGTGACTACATCGTCGATCTTGTGCGCACGACGCGTGAGCCATCGTTGTTTGGGCTGGAGAAGCTGGAGCGGTACATCGAGTTCGGGGCGTCGCCCCGTGCCTCGATCGCGCTGGCGATCGCGGGTCGTGCGCACGCGTTCATGCAGGGGCGGGCGTTTGTGACGCCCGGGGATGTGAAGGCGATCGCGCCGGATGTGATGCGTCACCGGGTGATCGTGAGCTACGAGGCGATGGCAGAAGAGGTCTTGCCCGACGATATCGTGCGTCGGGTGCTCGACAAGGTGCCTGTGCCGTGAGCGAAGAGATCCAGAGCCCGGTCGGGGCGGGGCGTGTGCGTCAGCTTCGCTTCCGCCCAAGACGCCGCGTTGAGGAGATGCTCGCGGGGAGCTATCTCTCGGCGTACAAGGGCGAGGGTCTGGAGTTCGCCGAGGTTCGGGCGTACGAGCCGGGCGACGATGTGCGCTCGATCGACTGGAATGTGACGGCCAGGACGGGCACGCCGTTCGTCAAGAGGTTTGTGGAGGAGCGGCGTCTGACGGTGATGCTGCTGGTGGACATCAGCGCGTCGGAGAGTTTCGGCACGGCGGGGCGGCCCAAGCGCGAGGCGGCGGCGGAGGTGGCGTCGCTGCTCGCTTCTGCGGCGGGGCGTTCGCACGACCGCGTGGGTCTGCTGCTGTTTTCCGACCGGGCGGAGCTGTACATCCCGCCGGGCAAGAGCCGCCAGCACCGGCTGCGGATCGAGCGTGCGCTGCGTTTTCACAAGGCGTCGGGGCGTGGGACGGACATCGACGCGGCGATCCGGTTTCTCGGGGCGGTGCGCAAGCGCCGGGCGATGGTGTTTCTGATCAGCGATTTTCTCGCGCCGACGGAGTCGTACAAGTCGGCGCTCAACCGACTCTCGCGCAGGCACGAGGTGACGGCGGTGCGTGTGGAAGATCCGAAGGAGCGGACGCTTCCCCGCGTCGGTCTGATCCGGCTGCGCGACGCGGAGACCGGCAGGCAGCGCGTGCTGGACCTCGGGCGCTCGGCCTCCAAGCGGTACAAGGAAGAGTGGCGGCGCCGGAGGATCGAGACCGACAGCGCGTTCATGAGCGCCGGCGCCTCGCTGGTGGACATCACGACCGACACCCCCGCGATCGACCCGCTGTCGAAGCACTTCCGCGCGAGGTCGCGCCGATGAGGTTGTTGCCGGCCGCGATCTTGATGGCGGGGCTGGCCGCTGCGGCGGCGGGCGCACCGAGCGGCGCAGGGCCATCATCCTCTCGCGTCGTTTCCGGCGACGCGGAGATCGTCAAGAGCCTGCACCCGGCCGAGCTCACCCTGGCCGACGATTTGGAGGTTCTGGTCGTCTCGCGTGTCCGGCCCGGTTGGGTGCTGCTGGAGCCCGCGGCGTTGGAGATCCAGCCGCGGGGCGGGGAGAACGGCTGGGCGAGGCTGTGGCGCGACGCGGGGCTTGAGGCGATCGGGGTCGAGCGCAGCGCGCCGAGGCTGGATGAGGGGGACGACGGGGCGTGGATCGTGGTCGAGCGCACGCTGACGCTTGAGCCCCCGCTGCCGGGCGAGCACGCGACCCCCCCGCTTTCGTTCGTGCTTCGCGGTCCCGACGGAACGGAAGAGACGCTGTTGATCGCTTCGATCCCGTACCGCGTGGTCTCGGTGCTCGACGACGGGGGCGAGCGGGCGGAGCTTGAGGTCGGCGAGGCCCGGGGCTTGTCGGCGTGGGAAGCGCCGCCGCCCTTCCCGTGGGTCCGGACGATGGCGTACGCCTTGGCGGGGATTTTGGTGCTGCTGGCGGGAGCGATCCTGGCGATGGTGCTGCTGACGCGCCGGACGACGCGGAGCGTGCTGGACCGCCTGCCCTCGCGCATCGACCGGATGCGCCGAAGGGCGAGCGAGAGCGACAACCTGCCCGGCGTCTGGGACGAGGCGAGCGATCTGTTCGCCCGCTGCGTGAGCGAGCGGCTCGAACCGGGCGCCGAGCGGCTTGAGCACGAAGAAATGGTCAACCGCTCGTCGGGCTGGTTCGGGCTTACGGCGCGGGACCGGGACCGGCTGGCCGATCTGCTGCGGGAGATCGACCGCGTGCGCTACGCGGGTGAGAAGGCGACGCGCGAGCGGACGCTCGCGATGCTCGATGATCTGGAAGCGGTGCTCGGGCGGATCAAGGCGGCGTCGGACATGGTTGTGATGGAGATGCAGAGCGGTGCGGGGCCAGAACCCGGGGAGGCCAGAGCGTGATCGAGCACATGGCCGAGCCCGGTGTGCTCTGGCTGCTGGCGCTCCTGCCGGTCGCGGTGCTCTGGTCGCTGGCGCGTCGGCGTCGCGCGGCTGTGGTCTTTTCGTCGCTGGACCTCTTGGGCACGGTGCGTCCGGGGCTGCGAACGAGGCTCCGCTGGCTGCCGATGGCGTTGCGGCTCGGAGCCGCGGCGTGCCTGATCGTGGCGCTCGCCCGCCCCCGCGAGGACCTGGGCGTCACGCGGCTCTCGACAGAGGGCATCGCGGTGATGCTGGTGATCGACCGTTCTGCGAGCATGACGGCGCCGATGCACTTCGGCGGGCGTCGCACGACGCGGTTCGATGTCGTCAAGGATGTGCTGGGCGACTTCGTGCTCGGCGACGACTCGGGCATCACGGGGCGCAGGGGCGACATGGTGGGCGTTCTGTCGTTCGCCGGGTTTGCGGAGATGACGGCGCCCCTGAGCCGCTCGCACGAGG
>REET01000296.1 GCA_007694925.1 Phycisphaerales bacterium
GCGGGATCTCGAATGATCCGCCAAAGGAGGCCTGCTTCATAGTGTCACGGGTGGAGGTGTGCGCAGCACACCTCCACCCGTGGAAAGCATGGCAAAACCAGTCCGCCCTGAAGGGGCGGAGGAAATGGATTCCCGCAGTTCATCGAGTGTGCCTTCGGTTGACGGAGTGTCCTTCACCCCTCCGGGGTGAGCGCTCTTGGGGGATCGCTTCCACGGGTTGCGCTTGTCCGACGCTGCGCGTCGGCCTGCGCTCCACCCCTGGCTACAACCCTGCGTCCCTTCGGGACTTTCTGCAGTGGGTCGCTGTCAGGAGAACACTGGCGGACAAGCCGCCAGTGCCACAGATCCGATCCCAGCGCCCCAAACCCAGCGCCCCGCGAGCCAACGGCTCGCGTCAGCCCTTGCCCTTGCGCTCGTGGCGTCGCCGGGCGCCCTCTTCGAGGATCTTCTTGCGCAGCCGCACGACCTTCGGCGTCAGCTCGATCAGCTCGTCGTCCTCGATGTACTCGATCGACTGTTCCAGCGACATCGAGCGCGGCGTCTTGAGCGTCACCGTCGCCTCCTTGTTGGCCGAGCGGATGTTCGTCAGGGCCTTGAGGCGGGTGATGTTCACCGGGATGTCGCTGGCCTTGTTGTGCTCGCCGACGACCTGCCCCGCGTACACCTGATCGCCGGGCTTGACGAACAGCACGCCTCGGTCGTGCAGACCCTCGACGGCGTACGCCGTCACCTGCCCGGCCTCGGTCGCGATCATCACGCCGTTCTGGCGTGACGGCGGCTCGCCGCTGACGGGCTCGAACCGGTCGAAGGTGTGGTGCATCAGGCCCTCGCCCTGCGTCGCGGTCATGATGCGCCCGCGCAGTCCGATCAGCGCCCGGCTGGTGATGTCGAAGACGAGGTGGCTGAGGGTCTCAGACCTCGCCTCCATCTTCAGGAGGTCGCCCTTGCGCTCGCCGACGAGCTGCATCACGCCGCCGACCTGCTCGTTGGGGCAGTCGATCACGAGTCGTTCGACCGGCTCGCACATGACGCCGTTGATCTCGCGCTGAATGACGATCGGCTTGCCGATCGAGAGCTCGTACCCCTCGCGACGCATGGTCTCCAGCAGGATGCCCAGGTGCAGCACGCCGCGCCCGGAGACGAAAAACTCGTCGGTCGTCTGCCCGGGCTTGACGCGGAGCGCGACATTGTGCTGCAGCTCGCGCTTGAGGCGTTCGCCGAGCTGGCGGCTGGTGACAAACTCGCCGTCCTGGCCCGCGAACGGCGAGTCGTTGATGCGGAAGACCATCGAGATCGTCGGCTCGTCGACCTTCACCGGGGGCAGCGGGACCTCGACGCTGATATCGGCGACCGTGTTGCCGATGTCGATGCCCTCGACGCCGGTGACGGCGGCAAGGTCGCCCGCCTCGACGCTCTCGGCCTCACGCCGCCCCAGCCCCTCGAAGGCGAGCAGCTTGCCGATCTTGGCGTTGCTTCTTTTGATGGTCCCGTCGGGCTGGTGCTTGATGAGCACGACCTGCTGGCCCCTGCGGATCGTCCCGCCGAAGATCCGCCCGATCCCGATGCGCCCGACATAGTCGGAGTAGTCCAGCGTGGTGATGAGCATGCGCAGCTCCGGCCCCGGCTCGATCCGCGGCGCCGGCACGCTGTTGATGATCAGCTCGAACACGCAACGCATGTCCGTGCCCGGGTGCTCGGTGACCGGTCCGTCGGCTTCCTCCAGCGCCCAACCGCCCTTGGCGGAGGTGTACACCACCGGGAAGTCCAGCGTGTGGTCGTCGGCGCCAAGCTCAACGAGCAGGTCGAAGACCTCCGTCACCACGCGGTCGGGGTCGGCGTCGGGACGGTCGCACTTGTTGACCACCAGCGCCGGTCGCAGCCCCGCCTCGAGCGCCTTGGCGAGCACGAACCGGGTCTGCGGCATCGGCCCCTCGAACGCGTCGACCACCAGCAGGCACCCGTCGGCCATCCGCAGCACGCGCTCGACCTCGCCTCCGAAATCGGCGTGGCCGGGCGTATCGATGATGTTGATCCGGAACTCCGCCCCGTCGGGGTCGGTGTAGTTCACGGCGCAGTTCTTCGAGAGAATGGTGATCCCGCGTTCGCGCTCCAGCGGGTTGGAGTCCATGATCAGCCCGTGCTGACCGCCCTCGAGCTTTTCGAGCTCGCCGGCTCTGAAGTTGCCCGACTGCTTGAGGAGCTGGTCGACAAGGGTGGTCTTGCCGTGGTCGACGTGCGCGATGATCGCGACATTGCGGAGATGTCCGGCCCTGGTCGCCCGGGGGGCGTGGGCCTCTTGGCTGGCCTGCATCGTTGTGGGGTCCCGTCTGGGGTGGCGTGCGAGGGGAATGAAAATTGTACGCCGCCCGGTCAGGGTTCTTGCGAATCTCCCCCGAACTTCACGAGAAACAAGCCGTCGACCGCCCCGTTCTCGGTCGGTCGCAGCTCCAGGCGGACCAACTCGGCCGAGCGGAACAGGGCGAGGGCCTCGGCCCCGGACGCTCCGGCTGGCATGGCGCCGCCCTCGGCGAGCCCCCCCAGCGAGCGCGAACGGAGGACCAGCAGCATGCCCTCGCTCGGGCAGGCCCGCTTGGTCGCCATGCGAATCGAGAGCAGATCGCGGTCGGTCCCGGCCCCGTGCTCGCCCACCCGGAGTGCGAGCACGCTGGGGCCGGACTCGTGCTCAGTAAACGCCCACGCCAGCGCCCGGCGGGAAGTCGTCGCGTTCACACGACGGACCGCGCCGGGAAACAGGCCCTGGAAGTCCGGTCCGCACTCGCCGGCCAGAAGCTCGTCGTAGTGCTCGGCGTTGCGCACCTGTCCGACACCCAGCAGCACGCGCGTCCCGGCTTCAGCGTTGGCCGCAACCAAGACCGACACGGGCGCGTCCGCGGGCGTCTCGGGCATCGCCACCCCTGCGAATGCGAGGAACACGGCTTCGGAAAGGGGCGTCCGCCCGCCGCGCAGCAGCAGCAGCGCGTCCTCGGGCAATGAAGGCTGCGTCCGGTCTTCGCGGGCCGCGGGCTCGGCTTCGGCTGTGCGCGCGCGGGCGGCGACGATCCGCGGCGTTGTCGGCTCGGCGCGCTCGCCGGCGGGAGACACGACAAATCGCCCGGTCCACCCGCCCTCACCGGGTGAGGCGCTGAGTTCGAGCAGGCGGTCCTGATCGGGCGTGAGCCGCCCCGTGCGCACACGGGCGACGATCCGGTCCGAGGCGTCTGCACTGGGCGTGCGGAGCACCGGGATCAACCGATCGAACAGGTGCTCCGAACCCCTGGGGGCGATCAGCATCGAGCCCCGCCCCGTCTCGCGATCGCGCCGTGCCGCCATGATGTAGCGCCCGCGCTCCAGCGAGAGCACCGGCACGCCCTCGCGGATGTCACGCGGCGCCGCCTTCAGCGACCTGATCATCTTGCGGGGCAGCCCGCCTTCGACCTCCGCGAGCAGGGCCCAGACGGGCTCGGGCTCCGCCTCGACCACGACGAGCATCGACCGTCCGCCGAAGAACGACTCGGTCAGTTCCTGCTCTTCGACACCCAGCGCTTCGGCGAGGCGGGCCCAGGCCTTGCGCGTCTGCTCAAGGCGTCCGGGTGCGCCGAGCACCTTGGCCATCGCCGCCCGAGCGTCCGCCGCGTCCTCGCTGATCAGGCGGTCGAACACGACCACGAGCGAGGCGTCCTGCGGCGCCTGTTCGAGCCACGGGTCCGCCGATGCCGACGCGCACAGCAGCCCGCCCCACGCCAGCAGGGCGGCCGTACGGGCACGCAATCGTTTGAACATCGTCGGCATAGCCGCCATGTTGTACCGGCGTTGGCGCAGAAAGTGGCTGTGCAGACACCCGCCCCCGAGAATCGGTGGGCTTACTGCTCGAGGTCCGGAAACGGAAAGCCGTCGGAGAAGTCCGACCCGGCGCCGGGGAGTGCTCCGGAAGGACGCCCGGCGGAGTTGGGCTGGTTCCAGACGCCGTTGATGTCCACCCCGGGAGCGCCGGTGCGGGAAGTGCCCATGCCCGACGGGTCGCCGAGTGTGAAGACGCGACCCTCGGCGTCGATCAGCAGGCCGGGGCGGTCGGCCCGCGGCGCGGGCTTGAATCGGAGCACCCGGTCGTCGTCGATCGAGGTGGACGCGGCCATCGAGGTCGCATCCATCAGGTAGCGGAGCGGGATGCCCCGGGCGATCAGGCCCGTCTCGGACTCGGCCCTGTCGGCGGCCCGGGAGGTCTCTTGCGCGAGGGTGCGTTCGTGATGGGCCGCTTTGGCGATCACGGGCTGGATGCCCGAGGCGAGTCGCCCGGCGAACTCGACCGTCGAGCCGAGGATGCCCGCCAGCTCGCCGCCCGAAGACTCGACAAACGCCGTGATCGGCGCAGGCGGCGGGCTGGGGTCGAGCGCAGGTGCGTTCTGGCGGACGAAGGCGACGCCGCCGACGGTCAGCACCACCGCCGCGGCGACCGCGACGCGGCCGACGCGGACCAGGAGCCTGCGTCCGGCGGGGCGGAACGCGCGTCGACGCTCCAACTCGGCCAAGATGTCCCCGCTCATGTCGGGCACATCGATCGGTTCATCAAACAGAGCGACCGTCGCCCGCAGCGAGGCGAGCTCCTGCGAGGCCGAGGCGTTGCTGCTCAGGTCTTTCAGCAGTGAACGCCGACGATCGGCGTCGAGCTGGCGGTCCAGCAGCAGATCGACCGCCTCGCGAGGCTCAAGGCCGTCGCTCGCGGGCTTCCCGGGCTGGATCGGTCGGTCGGTCATCGGGTCTCGCGGCGTCCGGTCAGGGACGGATCAATCGAAGTGCTGGATTCGAGCAGGTCGCGCAGGCGTCGGCGCCCGCGGTGCAGGTGGCTCTTGACGGTGCCCTCGGGCATCTGGAGCTGCTCGGCGATCAGGGCGATCGGCCAGTCGAGCTGGTGGAAGAGCACGAGCACCTCGCGCTGCTCGGCCGAGACCCGCAGCAGGGCCCGCTGCAGCTCGTCGCGGGCGCGGAGCCCGCTCTCGGCGTCGGCGATCGGGGCGCCGGGGTCGCTCGGGCGGGCGGGGGTTCCGGAGATCGCGTCGGTGTCGTACGCCGGACGCATCTTCTGGCCCGCGTTGACGAGCAGGCGCCGGGCGATCGTGAAGAGCCAGGTCGAGAAGCGGAAGCGGTTGTCGAAGCGGTGCAGATTGCCCAGCACACGGACGAACGCCTCCTGGGCGATGTCCTCGGCGAGGTCGGGCTTGCCAGAGAGCCGGAGCAGGTAGGCGTACAGCGATCGCTGGTGCGCCCGGATCAGGGCCGCCGCGGAGTCTTTGCACCCCGTGGCGGCGTCCTCGATCAGACGCTGCTCCTCGTGTCGTTCCATTGCGGCGGTTCCTGTCGTGAGTATACGGGGCGGCGGGGGGCGAGTTGCGGGGCAACTTCTCCGTGTTCGATATCGGGCCGGGGCGGTTTCGGACGGGACTTTGCGGCCTCCCTGCCCACCGCAGCCACCTGCCCATACGACAGCAGGCCCGGCGCTGGGGCCGGGCCTGCTGGGTTGAGGTGGACGGAATGACTCAGGCGGCGGTGCGGGTCTTGCGTCGACGGCCGACGGTCCGCTGCTCGGGCTCGGCCTTGCGGTCGGGGTGGTTGACGAGCTCGTCGACGAGGTCCAGGGGGTCTGCGGCCCAGAGGTCGGCGCCGATCTCCTCGGCCAGGCCGTCGGCCCGGTTGAAGACCCCGCCCCCGACGACGATCTGCAGGTCCGGGACCGCGTTGATCTCGTGGATCGTGTCGATCACCTGGCGGACGGCCGGGAGGTCCTGCGGGCTGGGGCAGAACATCAGGAGGGCGTCGGGGCGGTTGGTGTGGACATGGTCGAGGATCTCGTCGGCGGGGATGCCCCCGCCGGCGAAGGCGACGGTGAACCCGTTGGCCTCGAGCATGTCCACGGCCATCTGGACGCCCAGATCGTCGGCGTCGGTCGGCCCGCCCACCGCAAAGATCCGCTTGTTGCGGGAGGGCGCCCGCACGATCGAGGCCGAGGTCTGGTCGGCCAGGACCCGGAGCAGCCGGATCGACATCCGGTAGCTGAGCGCCGAGAGCTGGTCGTTGCGGTTGAGCTTCTCGATCAGCTCGTAGGTGGGCCAGAAGAGATCGACGATGAGGTCGGTCGCTTCGGGGAGTGTGGGCGAGGCGTCGCGGACGACCCCCCGGGCCGCGTCGCGGTCGCCGCTGACAAGGGCCTCCAGAAACCGTTCGATCAGAGCGTCATGTGACATCAGGGAACCTCCGCCGATCCGTGGCGATGAGACCTTCCACGCCGGAGGCAGCATCCGGCGTGTTTGCGTCGGGGCCGGTTCCACCTGGCCTCGTTGCTGGGTTGTTCTGAAGTCCGGGGGTCCCCACCGGGCCGCTAGCCACCAGCCGCGACGGGGAGTGACATCGTCGCCGGGCTCGCAATTGCATTCAGCTTTGGGGCATGTTTCCTGAGGGGTGGTCCGAGAGCCGTTCGCGACCGATAACCAATCCGTTCGTCCGCCGTCCCGCTCGGAGCGACCGCCGGGTTACCGGTCTACGCCCCATGCGCAACAAACGGGCGATCTACGCAGAACGCAGTGCTCGATAACAAGCAACGATCCCCAGAGTCAGGCTTCGAGCACGCGCATTTGCAAACCCGGCGCGCCCGATTGCGCTTAGAAGCTCGTTGCGTGACATGAACGACCCAACAGACTTTGGCAGGTAGCGGTATGCGCCGGATCGGTCGCGGCTGATCAGGGTCGCCGTGCGAGGCATCAGCCATCCCGCGTAGAAATCGTTCCCCCAGCGGATCGGGGCGAATCGCGGGCGGTCGAACTCGAGGATGACCAGCCGCCCGCCCGGTTTGAGCACCCTGAAAAACTCGGCCAGCGCCAGCTCGGGCTCCTGCACATTGCGGATGCCGAAGGCGATCGAGACCACATCGCACGAGGCGTCGGCGAGGGGGAGGCGCTGGGCGTCGCCTCGGATGTAGGTGATCTTGCTCGCCAAGCCCGGGTCGCGTCGTTCCTTCTTTACATCCGCGAGCTGGAGCATCTCGTGGGTGAAGTCGATGCCGATCACCTTCGCGGCGGGGGTGCGGGCGAAGGCCTCGGTGAGGTCGCCGGTGCCGCAGGCGATGTCGGCGACCGTGTCGCCCTCGCGGACCTCGGCCTGTCTGACGGCGAACCGACGCCAGGCCTGGTCGCGCCAGAGGGAGTGGACGCGGTTGTTCAGGTCGTAGCTGCGGGCGATCGAGGCGAACATGCGCCGGACCTTCTCCGCCTTCTGGTCGTCCTGGTGGAGGGTTTCGAGGTCGGTGTCGGACCAGACGGTGTCTTCCCGGTTACCGGGCCCGGAGTGGGGGGGCGTGGTACCCTTTGCTGTCTCGGCCCCGCCTGATGGCGGGGGCGGGTTGGTCGAACGGGCGGACTCGTCGGTGGTCGGGGGCATCGGCGATGGTATTTCAGAACGAACGGTCGGGGCCGAGGGCTTCGGCCGCAGATGAGAGGCGGATCCAAATGCCCAGCAGAAGAAGCAGAAGAAACAGTCGGTCTGGCGGCGTGAGCGGGCTGGCGGCGGCGGGGCTGATCGCCCTGCTGATGGCGTCCGGAGCGGTCACGACCGGCTGCAGCACCAACCCCGCGACGGGGCGTCGTTCGCTGACGCTCCTCTCATGGGAGCACGAGCGGGCGCTGGGGGCCGAGGCCGCGCCGCAGCTGACCCAGGAGTTCGGGGGCGAGGTGAAGGACGAGCAGCTCCGCGCGTTCACGCGGCGTGTGGGCGAATCGATGATCCCGCACATCGAGAGCGGCGTGCCCGAGCTCGATTGGGAGTTCATCATGCTCGACTCCGATGTGATCAACGCCTTCGCCCTCCCGGGCGGGAAGGTGTACATCACGCGGGACCTGGCGTCGCGCATGACCAATGAGGCGCAGTTCGCCGCGGTGATCGGCCACGAGATCGGGCATGTCACCGCCCGGCACGGCAACCAGCGGATCAGCAACCAGATCGGTTTCAATGTCCTGCTCGCGGGGCTGGCGATCGGTGTGGGCGTTTCCGACCAGGACAGCTCGTTCCGTCGCTACGGCGAGGTCGGCCTGCCTGCCCTTGCGATCGGGGGCAACCTCGTGCTGCTCAGCTACGGGCGCAACGAGGAGCTCGAGGCCGACATGCTGGGCGTGCGCTACATGACCGGCGCGGGCTACGACCCGATCGGCGCCCTGCAGGTGCAGCAGCTCCTGGGCAGCCTGGCCGGGGGCGAGCGCCCGCCCGAGTTCCTCTCGACCCACCCGCACTCAGAGACGCGGATCGACGCGATCAACAAGCTGCTGCGGGGCGAGTACGCCCACACGCAGAACAACCCCGAGTTCAGGACCTACGAGGACCGCTACCAGCGCGAGGTGCTGTCGAGGATCCGGCCGCGGGCGTCGGCCGACGGCTCGTTTAATCTGGCGCACTCCGCGTCGTGGTGTCTGCACTGCGCGATGGCGGAGGCTGGGCAGGAGTAAACGCTTCGGCGGCGCGGGCCGCTGATCGAGCAGGCACGGCATGGGGGCAGTCATGACCGACGAGGGACAGCCTGACGGCGCGACGCGAGCGGGGTTTTCGTCCGGCAACGCGATTTTGCTGCTTGGCGTGGCGCTGCCGCTGGTGGTGTCGGTGCTGATCGTCTGGATGCTGGCGCCCGACGCCCGCTGGCGGGCGATCCTGCTGGGGGCGGTGCTCTTGCTGAACGCGGTCTGGTGGCTGCGGCTGTGGGCGAGGCTGAGGCGGAACGAGCGGCGGGCGTTGCGGGGTCAACGCACCGGCGATTGAGAGGCGGGGTGCGATGGGGAGCGGGCTGGTCGGGATGTGCTTCGGGAGCATCGATGATCCGGCGCGGGCCGGGTTTCATCGCGAGCTCTTTGCACGCTACGCCTCGTTGATGAACGACAAAGAGGCGCTCGCCCGCTCTGCGCTTTGGCCGAAGATGGTCGATCCGGGAGTGGGTCAGGTCGACCTTGACCCGCAGGAGTTTCTGGACGAGTTGCGTCGATACATCGATGCCGCCGATCCCGACGCCAAGGTTGACTACAGCATGCAAGAGGAGCTGGAGCGCCGCGTGTTCTATCTGACTCGGGAATGGATCGGCCGCTCGCCGCACCCGACCGACGCGGTGTTGCTCTCGCTCCCGGCGTACCTGATGGTCTCGCACGGCTGCCGCTTCTTGTACAACCTTCTCCATGGACATATGGTCGCAGCGGCGTTGATCTATTCCGCAAGGAACGCTGACGAAGGCTTCGTGCTGCTGCTCTACAACGCGATGCAGGAGTGTTTCGTGCGCGGGCTCGCAGCGAATCCAGGGGATCAGGGACTAAACGGCAACAGAGAGCTTGTACAATTCATGATCGGGTGTGTGGGTGTGGAACTGCACCGGCGGATGATGCTGGCGGTGGATCCGGAAGATGGCGGGTGGGGGTTCTTCGACTGGATCCTCTTGTACCGGGAAGGGGCTCCTGCTTCGGAGGGTCCTGCCGAGACCCAGAACGACGATGTGCTGCTGATGCGCTATTTCAACGAGGGGGTTGTGCGGCTGAAGCCGAACCCGGCCTCGGATTAGCCTTTCGCTTGGGCGGCTGATTGTGTATGCTCGCAGGGGATACCGAGCTTCGGATGGGGAAGGTGATCGTGGATAACAACGAAGCCAGAGAAGTGCTGGAGCAGAACCGATCGGGGGCGTCTGATTCGCAGGATTGTCCGCTGCCTCTGTTCTGGGTCGTCTTTCTGTTGTTCACCCTCGTGGTGCTGGTGATGTCGGCGTCGCCGATGGTCGGCGCGGCGGAGCGTTTGTTCAGAGCCGGGAGCTACCAGCAAACCACCGGCGTCATCGAGGACTCGGGCGTCGAGATCAAGTTCGATACGGACGGCATGTCGAGCACCTTGGGCTACGCGACTTATACCTATGAGGTCGGAGGTCGGGCGTTCCGCTCCGGCAGGGTCTCGCACCTGGGTGTCCCGCTCTCGACGGCGCGGTCGCGTTGGTTTTCGGAGACCTACGCCCCCGGCGAAACCGTGACGGTGCATTACGACCCGCGCTGGCCGAGCCGGTCGGTACTCTTGACGGATGTGGCGTTGGGCGAGGCGATCGTCGCGGTGGCGATTTTCGGCGCGATCTGGGGGTTGATCGTGACGCTGGGCGCGGTGCTCTTTGTGCACAGCGTCAAGCGGGCGAAGGCGGTTTCGCTGGGTCCGGCGTAGGGCGGGCGGGACGGCTGTGGCTGACGGGCCTTTTGCCGGTCAACGAAGCGCAACCACTGGCGGATAAGCCGCAGGTGCCACAGGAGCAAGGACGCCGGTGTGTCAGCGTGCGTTTGCTCTCAGATCCCCCAAAACCCAGCCCAGTTCCCCCACGCGAACGCGTGGATGTCTTCGTCGTTCCAGCCGTGCTCGGCGAGGTGGTCGGCGAGTTTGGCGAGGTGGGCGGGGAGGTTGATGTTTTCGGGCAGGCGGTCGGCCGCAAAGCCGCCGTCCATGTCTGAGCCCAGCCCGATGTGCTTGGGGCCGACGAGGTCGCGCCAGTGTTCCAGATGTCTGCGGCAGTCCTCGATCGTCGCCCGCTCCTTGTCGTGCTTGGCGATGCCGGTTCTGAGGAAGCGTGAGCAGAGGTTGAGGCCGATGACGCCGCCGCGACGGGCGATCTCTTTGGCGTGCTCGTCGGTGAGGTGCCGCTGCTCGCCGGGCTCCATGAGGGCGCGGGCGTTGGAGTGGCTGGCGATGACGGGGCCGGAGGCGTGTTCGAGCACGCCGTCGAGCGAGGCGTCGGAGAGGTGGCTGGCGTCGAAGACGATGCCGAGGCGGTCGAGTGTCTCGACGAGCTCGCGCCCGATCGGGGTGAGGCCGGTGGTGGTGCCGTTGCCCCCGGCGTAGCGGGAGGGGGTCCACCAGGCGAGGCCGACGGCGATGACGCCCTGGGCGACCCACTCGTGGGCCTCGTCGGGGGAGGTGATCGGGTCGGCGCCCTCCATGAGCACGCCCAGGCGGAGGGGCGCGGATGAGCCCTTGGGCACGACCGAGCCTCGCCGGGGGAGCAGCTCGATCAGCCCCGCGTCGCGCCAGGCGTGGTAGAGCTTGAGCTGTCGCATGCCGGCCCGCCACGCGGCGTCGGCATCGTCGGCTGGGTAGGCGAAGGGGCCGTCCTCGGCGTGGGGGTCGTTGGGGTCGACGGGCTCGGTGAAGATCGTGCCCAGGCAGGCGGTCACCCGGCCCTCCTTGAGGGTGGGGAGGGTGACGGCGGCGGGCTGGTAGCGGCCCCGGCAGTCGTCGACGCTCGTGTGCATGTCGCGCCCGACCTCGGCGAGGTAGGCCAGGTCGAGGTGGGCGTCGAACCAGCGCTCGGATCTGGGGGTCGGCTGTGGCAAGGCGGGGCTCCTCGGCAGGGGTGCGTTGGGGCGGAAGGGGGGGCGTGCGTGTGCGGGAGGGGATGGTAGACTGGGCCCATGGAACAGCCGCACGACCCGAAGATCCGCTGCCCGAAGGACCGAATGGTGATGGAGCGCATCCGCGTGGAAAACGCGGTGGATGTCGACAGGTGCTCGCACTGCGGGGGCATCTGGCTGGACGGGGGAGAGCTCGAGGATCTCTTGGGCCTGCCGGGCGGGGCGAAGGACCTGATCAAGCGGCTGGACTCGGGGGCGTACGACGACCACGGGGCGATGGTCAATTCGTTCGCGGTGGGGGAGCTCGTCTGCCCCCGCGACGGGACGCAGCTGAGCGTGGTCAACGACGAGCAGCAGCAGCACATCGAGTACGAGCTCTGCCCGACCTGCGGGGGGATGTTTTTCGACGCCGGGGAGCTGGCGGACCTGAGCGAGTTCACGCTGGTCGAGCGGCTGCGGGCGATCTTCAGCCGCTGACGGGCCTCCTACCGTCCGGTCCGGCCCATTGCGCGGCAAGCGGCGGGCCGGGGGGATTGATGACGGAAGGAGGCCGGGCGTGCAGCCGGGCGAACGGATCGTCTTGATGGTGGCGGTGATCCTGGCGGTGCTGGGCAATGTGCTGGCGCTGTTCATGTTCTTCCGCGTGGCGCCGACGGCGGACAACCTCCGGCCGGTCGTCCGGGAGGTGCTGCGTGAAAATGTCGGCGGGGAAGACGAATACACACAGGCGGTGCGCGAGGTCTGGGATCTGGCGCAGCCCTTGTACCGGCGTCTGGGCGTCGAGGAGCCGGCGAGCGTGCTGCTGACCGGTCGTCCTGAGAACCTGAAAGAAGCGTTGCGTCCGCTGTTCGAGGTGATCGACCGGCTCGCCGAAGAGGCGGAGCTTGAGTACAGCCCGCCGGGGGGGCAGGAAGGAATCGAGGATGGTGGCTGAATCGGATCGGGCTTTGGAGGGCGGGCTGGCGAGCGTCGAGCGCGGGGGCCTTCGATGCGGCACCCGTCTGAGCGTCCGCGAGGGCTGGCGTCGGGGCGACTGCCTGACGGGGTGTCTGGTTGTACTGGGCGTGCTGGCGATCCTGGGCGTGATCGGGGGGATCTGGCTGGCCAACAACTGGCGCGACTT
>REET01000081.1 GCA_007694925.1 Phycisphaerales bacterium
CCGCGATCACGCCCTGGAACTTCCCTTCGGCGATGCTGGCCCGCAAGCTCGGGCCCGCGCTGGCGTCGGGGTGCACGATGCTCGCCAAGCCGGCGCACGAGACGCCGCTGTCTGCGATCGCGATGGCCGAGCTCGGGGTCGAGGCGGGGCTGCCAAAGGGCGTGTTCAACCTCGTGACCTGCGACGCGAAGCTGTTCTCGGAGACCATCTTCGCCGACAGCCGCGTGCGCAAGGTCTCGTTCACCGGCTCGACACCTGTGGGCCGCACCCTCATGAAGCTGGGCGCGGAGAACCTCGTGCGCCTCTCGCTCGAGCTCGGCGGGCACGCGCCGTTTGTGATCTTCGAGGACGCGGACCTCGATGCCGCGGCCGAGGGCCTGGTCGTCAGCAAGTTCCGCAACGGGGGCCAGACCTGCATCTGCCCGAACCGCCTGTACATCCAAGCGTCGGTGTACGACGAGGCGATGGATCGGCTGCGCAAGAAAATCGAGAAGCTGAAGGTCGGCCCGGGCGATGCCGAGGGCGTCCAGATCGGCCCGCTCATCAACGACAAGGCGATGGCGAAGGTCGAACGCCACATCGCCGACGCCAAGCAGCACGGCGCCGAGGTGCACTGCGGCGGCGAGCGAGCGAAGCCCAAAGCCAAGGACCGCACGCTGGCGGACCGGTTCTACATCCCGACGCTGCTTTCAGGATTGAAGCCCTCGATGGCGATGGCGAAGGAGGAGACCTTCGGCCCGGTGATCGCCGCCGCGCCCTTCGACACCGAGGCCGAGGCGATCGGGCTGGCCAACAGCACGCCCTACGGCCTCGCGTCGTACTTCTACACCCGCGACCACTCGCGGGCGATCCGCGTCGCCGAAGCGATCCGGGCCGGGATCGTGGGCGTGAACAACGGGGGCGTTTCGACAGCGCAGGCGCCGTTCGGGGGCGTCGGGCTCTCGGGGTACGGGCGCGAGGGCGGGCCCTGGGCCCTCAGCGAATACACCGATGTGAAGTACATCAGCACGGGCGTGGCTGAGCGATGATCGCCGCCCAGGCGAGCGGGAGTCCGACGCTCGCGACCCGGCGTCAGGCCGCGGCCTTGGCCGGCTCGGCGGCTTCGCCGACCTCGATCACGCCATCGGGCCCCTCGTCATCGACCTCGCCGACCTCGATGATCTGGGCGTCGCGCTCCCGGAGGTATTCGATGAGGCTCGGCAGGTCCTCGGGGATCTCGGCCGGATCCTCGCCGAGGGCGAGCGCCTCCATCTGGGCGGTGTAGTACGCTCTGAGGCGGACGACCTCGTGCTTGAGCCGGTGGGTCCGGGTCGTGAAGAAGATCGAAGAGGCGAGGACATGGCCCACCCCGAACAGACAGACAAGGGCCAAGAAGGCCAGCACCACCCAGACCGTTTCGGAAAAGTGGACCATCATCCGGTGCATCGGGCGGATGGCCCCCCCGCTGAAGCCGCACGCCTCCCATACCATGCCCGCGTGAAGCGACTCCCGCTCTGGCTGCTGCTTGCGCTCCTGTCGGTGCTCTGCCCGGCGCCGCCCGCCCTCGCTCAGGGGGGTGGGGTGGTGACGCTTGATCTGGTCGAGTTCGGCGTGGGCAACGCCTTCCGCCCCGGCGGGTGGGTGACGCTCCGACTGCGGGTCTCGGACGCCTCGCCCTCGCCCCGCGAAATCATGCTCAGGGCGAACGGGTTCGACCCCGACGGGGACACCCCGGTCTACGAGACTGTGATCGCCGCCCCGGGCCTGGCCGGACGCGACGCGTGGCTCTCGATGTACTTGCCCTACGACTTCGAGCCCGGGCAGGCCGTCACGGTGCAGGCGTTCGAGGCCGAGCCGGCCGAGACCGGGCCGAGGTCGCACGAGCCCGGGCGCCTGCTCGTCACCCGCGGCTTCATCCCGATCGCCCCCGAGGGCGGCTCTCGCACCGCCGCCCGGCCGATCGACCAGCAGGCCGCGATGCTCGGCATCATCGGGACGCGTGCGCCGGGCATCCGTCAGTACAGTTTTTCTGCTCCCGGGACCGATTGGCCGCCTTTGGGTCACGAGCGGATCGACCCCGTGCAGTTCGGCCCCGACAGCGTGCCCGACACATGGATCGGCCTCGCGCCGTTCGAGTTCCTCGTCTGGGCGAGCGACGCCGACCCGACGCGACTGGGCCCCGAGCGAGCCTCGGCGATCCGCCAGTGGGTCCGGCGGGGCGGGCATCTGGTCATCCTGCTCCCCCTCGATGCACAGCTCTGGCAGGACCCCAGGAGCAACCCGATCGCCGGGCTGATGCCCGACGCGGAGCTCCGCCGCAGAGACCTCAGCGAGCGCGAGGTCCGCGACCTGCTGCCCCTGCTGACGAGGGCCGTGGCGCCGAGCGTCCCCGAATCGCTCCAGATGCACGAGTTCGTGCCGATCGATAATGCCTCGCGTACGGCGATGATCCCGCTCCTGGCCGATCCGAGCGGGCGCGTGCTGGCGGCACGCAGGCTCGTCGGCATGGGGATGGTCAGCGTGATCGGGCTGGAACTGGACCGCCCCGCGCCCGACGCGGATGTCTTCTGGCACCGGATCCTCGGGCGCAGGGGCAGGATCGTCTCGTCGCAGGCGGAGGCGACCGCGCTGCAGACGACGCAGGACATCCGGTTCACCAGCCGCCAGCAGTTCTGGCTGGACCGCGACATCCCAGACAAGATCGCCAAGACGGGGCGCGCCGCGGCCGGGCTGGGCCTCGGCTTTGCCGTCTTCGCCCTCTACTGGCTGGTCGCCGGGCCGCTGGGCTATGCGCTCCTGCGCAGGTTTAACAAGACCCAGCACGCGTGGCTGCTCTATGTCGCCGCCGCGGGCGTGTTCACGGTGATCGCCTGGTCCGGGGCGGCGGCGATCCGTCCATCAAATGTCGAAGCCGCGCACCTGACCATCCTCGACCATGTCTACGACCAGGGCGAGCAGCGCGCCCGCTCGTGGATGAGCCTGCTCGTGCCCCGCTACGGCGAGGCCCGCGTCCGGGTGATCCCCGACTCAATGGACGCGACGCCCAACCTGCTGAGCGCGTGGCAGCCCCGCGAGCGGGGTTCGACGACCGGCTTCCCAGACACCCGGTCGTACATCGTCGACGGTCGCCGGCCCGAGCAGGCCTCGATCCCCGTCCGCTCGACGGTCAAGCAGCTCCGGATCGACCGCTCCGGCCAGCCGATCCGCGACTGGGGGATGCCCCGCCCGACCATCGGGCCCGACGGCTCGTCCGACCCGGCCCTCTGGCTCGACGCCCGCGGGCTGCCCGCCGGACGGCTGGTGCACTCGCTCCCGGGCGTTTTGAGAGACGCGAGGCTGATCGTGGTTCGGGGCCAGCGCGCCGTCGGTCCGCTCGGGCGCGAGCGTGAGGACATTCCTGCCGACGCCCTGGCCTTCGCCATCGGCGATTGGCGCCCCGATACGCCGCTGGACCTCTCTGAACTTGCGGCGCAGTTCATCACGACCGCCGAGGACGAGCTCGACCACGGGCTGCAGGCATGGCTCAACGGGATCACGCCCCGCGTCTCGGCGCCGCTGCCCGGCGCGACGGCCGCCGCGCGACCGGGGGGCGACCCCATCAGCCGTTTGACCGCTGGCGGCTTCTTCGGGCTGATCGAGCCCCCCCGCTACGACCGGGCGACGCAGTTCGCCGGGCCCGAGCTTGCGCGGCGCTGGTCGCTGCACGGGCTGGACATGAGCCTGTGGACGACGCAGCCATCGATCATCGTGATCGGGCACATCGACGGTCCGTGCCCGATCCCGCTTGTCGTGGGCGACGAGTCGCCTGTCCGCCCGGAGTTCTCGGGCACGACGATCGTCCGCTGGGTCTACCCCCTGCCCGGCCGCCCGCCCGCGTGGCCCAGGCCTTAAACACCGGATCCGAAACCACCTCCGAGGCGACACGCCCATGCCGATGATCCAGACGACCAACCTGACCCGCACCTACGGCGACCTTGTCGCGCTCGACAACCTCAACCTGTCCATCGAAGAGGGCGACTGCTTCGGGTTCATCGGCCCCAACGGCGCCGGCAAGACCACCACCATCAAGATCCTCGCGACCTTGCTGAAGCCCTCGCGGGGCAAGGCGGAGATCGCCGGCTACACCATCGGCTTCCAGAACCGCCAGATCCGCCCCATGATCGGCTATGTGCCCGACTTCATGGGCGCGTACGAGGACATGGTGGTGACGGAGTATCTGGAGTTCTTCGCCGCCGCCTACGAGATCCATGGCCAGCAGCGCAAGAAGGCCGTCTCCGATGTGCTGGAACTCACTGAGCTCGGCTACAAGGCGACAGCGGAGGTCAACTCGCTCTCGCGGGGCATGCAGCAGCGGCTCTCGATCGCCCGCGTCCTGCTGCACGACCCCAAAGTCCTGCTGATGGACGAGCCCGCCAGCGGCCTGGACCCCCGCGCCCGCATCGAGATCCGCGAGCTGCTCAAGGAGCTCAAAAGGATGGGCAAGACCATCCTGATCTCGTCGCACATCCTCCACGAGCTCGCCGAGCTCTGCAATGTCGTGGGGATCATCGAGCGGGGGCAGCTCCTGTTTTCGGGCAGCGTCGCCGCGGCGGTCAGGCAGGCGAAGGTCGGGCACATCCTGCATGTGGGCGTGGCCGAGCGGTCCGAGGACGCCGCCAAGCTGCTGCAACGGACGCCCGGGGTGCGCAAGGTGGCGTTGGCCGACGAGTCCGGGCCCGACGGCAACCTGCGCCATGTGATCCGCCTGGCTTTCGACGACAGCTCGGGCCACAGCCACACCGACCTGCCCAACATCCTCGTCAACAACGGCTACCGCCTGACGAAGTTCGACGAAGAGCCGGTGAACCTCGAAACCGTGTTCATGCGACTGACCAAGGGGCTGGTGCAGTAGTGCCGAGCCTGCTCAGAACGACACGACCTCGGTCCCAGCGTCCTTGAGCATCCGCGTCAGCGGCACGCCCATCGCCAGCACCTCGAAGCCGATCTCGCGCAGGCGATCTGCGATCCCGTACGAGTCGGCGCAGACGACGCAGGCCTGCAGCACCACGCCGTCGGCCTGCATCTGCTGCACTTTCGCCCGTAGGTCCTTGTCGCCGACCAGCGTGCGCTGGCTCGGCCCCCACGCGATCAGTCGGACCTGCTCGAACCAGCCCGAGCGTTTCGCGGCGTGCGTGTACATCAACGCCACGCGGTGGGCGACATCCGGGTCGGCGCTGGTCCAGAGCACGGCGAGGTGGTTCGGGCGTCCGTCTTCGGCGCCGATCCCCTTGGCCGAAGCGCCTGCCGCCAGACCGCCGAGCCCGAGCGCCGCCGCTCCGACCATCGCCTCGCGTCTGCCGATCGGACGGTGCTGGTTCTGCTCGCTGCTCATGGTGCGGCTCCTTCCGGAGTTTGCGGCGTGCCGTCGCTCCATGCCGGCCGGAACGCCTAGTCGAAGATCTTCAACTGCTCGCCGACGACCTCGGTCTCGGTGATCGGGTGGTCGATGTCGAGACGGTAGTCCCCGCTGTAGCAGGCGGTGCAGTAGTGCTCGGCGGGGCGGTCCATCACGCTCAGCAGCCCGTCGAGCGACAGGTAGTGCAGCGAGTCGACGCCGAGGTAATCACGGATCTCTTCGACCGTGCGCCCGTTGGCGATGAGCTGGTCGCGCGTGGCGAAGTCGACGCCGAAGTAGCACGGGTGGCGGATCGGCGGGCAGGAGATCCGCAGGTGGATCTCCTTCGCCCCGGCGCTGCGAAGCTGCTGCATCTTCTCGCGCGTGGTGGTGCCGCGGACGATCGAGTCGTCGACGATCACCAGCTTCTTGCCCCGCACCATCTCCTGGATGACATTGAGCTTCAGTCGGACGGCGGCGCGGCGCTGGTCTTGGGTGGGCTTGATGAAGGTCCGGCCGACATAGCGGTTGGGGACGATCACCTCGCGGTACGGGATGCCGCTGGCGCGGGCGTACCCGTTGGCGGCGCTGCGGCCCGAGTCGGGCATCGGTGCGACATAGTCGGCCTCGACGGGGGCCTCGGTGGCGAGCTTTTCGCCCATGGTCTCGCGTGCGAGCTGCACATTCTGCCCGAAGACATTGCTGGCCGGGCTCGCGAAGTACACATGCTCGAAGACGCAGTGGGCCGCCCGCTCGGCCGGCTGGGCGAAGTGCCTCGACGAGACGCCTTCGTCCGAGAGTGTGACGATCTCGCCCGGTTCGACCTCGCGCACAAACTCGGCCCCGATCACATCCAGAGCCACTGTCTCGCTGGCGACCACGGGCTCGCCCCCGGGCAGCCGCCCGATCACCAGGGGCCTCCAGCCCCACGGGTCCCGGGCGGCCTCGATCCGGTCCTTGAACATCAGCACGACGCTGAAGGCGCCCTGGAGGCGCCGGAGCATCGCGGCCGTCGGATCAGGGCTCCGCCGCGCCACCGGCGAGGCGAGCAGGTGGATCATCACCTCGGTGTCGCTGGTGGTCGAGAAGAGGTGCCCCGCCTCGCTCATGCGGTCGCGCATCGCCGCGGCGTTGATCAGGTTCCCGTTGTGACCCACCGCGACCTGCCCGTCGGCGTACCGCTGGATGATCGGTTGGGCGTTGCACGCGAGCGAGCCGCCGGCGGTCGAGTAGCGGTTGTGGCCGATCGCGCCGATCGGGCTGCCTTGGGCGAGATGGGCGAGCGTTCGGGGGTCGAAGACCTCGACGACGAGGCCCATGCCGTTGTGCCCGTGGATGGCGCCTTCGGCGTCGGCGACGGCGATGCCGGCCGATTCCTGCCCTCTGTGCTGCTGGGCGTACAGGCCGTAGTAGGCCAGCCGGACCGGGTCGGGAGAGCCCCAGACACCGAAGACGGCGCACTTTTCCCGCATGTCCGGATGGGGCGCCGGGCCTGATGCCGGCCTGGGGGCCGGCCGGAGAAGGGGAAGACTGATCCGCCGCCGGGAGTCGTCAGGCACCGACCGGCCTCCGATCAAATGAACCGATTGCTGGGACGCGGGACCGCTGGGCCTGACTCTAGCACAGCGCGAAGGTTCTGCGAAGACGCCGGACCACGAGGAGTCGGAAGCTCGGTAAAGAATCCCGCTGCCGGACGCCATGAATTGCCAACCAAGAAGAGCGGGGCTTGACCGGGGCCGGCGGTCGACCTTCCATTGCCCGCTCCGGGAATGCCCGGATCGTCACTTTGGGCCCCGCAGTCGCGGTCACGCCCCGAACGATCGCCGCAGAAGGCGGCACCCCGGCCCAGAGCCGGCGGACGGAAGAAAGGAATCGGATCATGGCCAGGTACCTTGGCCCCAAGGTCAAGCTGTCCCGTCGCGTGGGTGTCCCCATCGCGGACATCCCCAAGCACACCGCCAAGCGCCAGCTCACCCCCCCGGGTATCCATGGGTACCGGGGCCGACGCCTCCGCGACTACGGCATCCGCCTCGTCGAGAAGCAGAAGCTCCGCTACCACTACCACATCATGGAGAAGCAGTTCCGGCGTTACCTCGACGAGGCCGAGCGTCGTCAGGGCAACACAGGCGAGCTGCTCCTGCAGCTCCTGGAGTCGCGACTGGACAATGTCGTGCGTCGCTGCGGCCTGGGCCGGACCATCTGGGCCGCCCGCCAGATCGTCGCCCACGGGCATGTCCGCGTGAACGGCCAGAAGGTCGACCGCCCCTCGTACCAGATCAAGGTCGGCGATGTGATCACCTTCCGCGACCGGGTCCACAAGCTCGTCCGCGAGAACATGGAGTCGATGGGCGGCGTCGAGGTCCCGGGCTGGCTGGAGCTGAACCCCGCGGAGTTGACAGTCCGGATCATCGCCAACCCGACCCGCGACCAGATCCCCTTCGATGTCAACACCAACCTGATCGTCGAGCTCTACCGCTGATCTTGACGCCCGCCGACCGGGGCCGACGCCCCCTTCCGGCCTAGGCTTCTCACGACAGATCGTGCGTCACGCGCGGCCGGCCAATATCGGCCGGCCGCTTCTTTTTCCGGCGGGAGCCGGGGGTCGGCATGCTCAAGTTTCTGCGCAAGTACAACAAGATCCTGCTCGTCGCCTTCGGCTCGTTCCTTATGGTCGCCTTCCTGGCGCCAGAGGCGGTCGAGCGGATCGGCCAGCAATCCCTCAACCGCACCACCGCCACGATGGACGGGCGGAATGTTTCGATGCTCGACCGGCAGCAGGCCAGTTCAGAGCGGGAGGCCCTCCGCGGGTTCTTCGAATCGATCGGGGGCGTGCCCATCCAAAGCCTCGGCTTCAGGCCTCTGAACCCCGAGGTGATCATCGGCCGCAACACCACGCACTGGCTGCTGCTCACCCACGCCGTCCAGACCGGCGGGTACGCCGGCGAGTCGGGCGACGGCGCCCTTTGGCTGGCCGATGTGCTGACCGGCCAGGTCGCCGACCTCCTCCGATTCCAGGACCAGCGGGCCCGCCAGCAGTATGAGTTCGCCCGCATTTTCGGTGAAGACCCCGGCCCCCCCCCGCCGCCGGAGCGTTCCGACGCGGAGTATCGCGCCGAGGCCGAGTCGCTGGTGATGCGTCGTGCGATGCAGTCGGCCGGGAGCATGCGCCTGTCGATGGAGGAGTTCTACGCCGCCCTGGCGAAGGCTCAGGGCGTTACGCGCATGCTCGACAGCTATCTGACGCTGGACCGGCCCTCGCGTCCCTCCTCGATCGCCTCGGCCCGCTCGCGGCTGGAAGAGGTCGTCGCCGATGTGCTCATCATCCCCGGCCGGGCCGCGACGCCCGACACTTCAGAGCCCGACGCGGAAGTGCTGCAGGCCCTCTTCGAACGCTACCGCGAGGCGAGCCCGGGCGAGGGCGAGTTCGGCATCGGCTACACCCTGCCGCCCCGCGCCGCCGTGCAGTGGCTCGTTCTCGACCGCTCGCAGATCCGCGACCACATCGCCCAGCGCGACTTCGACGACATCGAGCTCGACGCGGAGACCGAGCTGGCCATGGCGGGGCGCGACCGCTCTCACGAAGACCACGCCCGGCGTGTCGCCGAGCTCGCCGAGGCCATGCTCGAGCGTCGGGTCAACGCGGCGATCAACGACGCGCAGCGGATCATCCGCACCGCCGTCTTCCGAGCCCGCGACGGCCTGCCCCTTACCGGCAACTACTACGACATCCCCTCAGACTGGCGCGCCCCGAGCTTCGCCGAGCTCTCGGCGAGAATCGCCCGCGAGGTCCGCATCCCCGAGCCGCGGGTCCGCTCCACAGGCGGGCGCTTGCGCACCAGCGACGAGCTGGCCGAAGAGTACGGGCTCGACCGGTTTGCGATCTTTATCGGCGCCACGCCGGTACGCCTCAACGAGGTGGTGATGCGCGTCCGCGAGATCGGCGGCCCCTCCGAACCGCCGATGCAGGTCGGCCTGCCTGTGGTCGACACCCCCGCACGCGACGGCGCCGACAACATCAGCTACTTCCTCGTCACCGACGCCCGCCCGACCTCACCGCCCGAGAGCTGGGAGGAAGTCCGCGACCGTCTGATCGCCGACCACTTCAGCCTCGAAGGCTACAGGGCCCTGCTCGCCGAGCGGAGCATCGCGGTCTCGATTGCCGCCGAAGACGGGCTCGAAGACGCGATGAACCTCTACATGGACCAGGCGCCAGAGGACGCGCAGCCCCGAGTGCGTCGGCGCGTGCGAGTGACCCGCCGCCAGTCCAGCGCCGCTGAGTTGGACACGACCGAGCTTCGCGCGGCGATCTTCGAACGAGCTCTGGCTCTGGACCCGGGCCGCCCCGTCGCCGAGCAAGCGATGTCCCAGCGCGTCTTCGCTCTGCAGATGGACAACCGCCGCTCGCTGGCGATCGTGCGGATCAACGCGGTGCAGCCGCTGACGATCGAGGACTTCCGTGCGTTCGGAGACACCGTCGCTCGCGGCGCTTCGATGGAGCGGACGGTCGAGCTGACCGGGGGCGTGGCCGACGCGTTCAGCGAGCGGGCGCTCATCAGCCGCTTCAACTATGTCGACCTCGACGCCGACCCCGAAGAGGCCGCCATCGACGATCAGCCCGAGGCCTGACCCTAAGCTTCAAAAGACCTGTGGCACTGGCGGCTCGCCCGCCAGTGCCTTTTTTTGTCGCTGGCTTGTTGCTGGCCTTGCCCGATGCGCACCCGCGCCGCCGGTCTTCCCCGATCCCCGGCCGGTCACACCTTCTTGTGCGCCCACCCGCCCTGGAGGAACCGGGCGGTGTAGACCGCGCCGCGAACGACCAATTCGGCGCACAACGCGTACCACAGGCCCGTGAGCGTCGGCTCGTCCCGGAACGGGTTCACGAGGATCACCGTCCGGACGAACTCGCCGTCGACGGTGCGGGTGAAGGCGAGGTCGGCGCCCGAGAAGACGAACGCCAGCGGCAGGCGCACGCCGTAGGTCGTCGCCCAGGTCAGCATCATCGCCATGCGGACATCGCCTGCGCCGCGCATCGCCTGGCGGAAGACGATCGAGAGGGCGAAGGGGATCTGGACGACGCCGCAGATCACCAGCAGCTTCGGGGCCGAAGCCAGGTGCTCGGGCTGTTCTGAGAAGATGCTGACGATCGCGACGGGGAAGAGGATGAAGGCGGCGCCGAAGGCCCCCATGAGCCCGCAGGCGATCAGGGCGCAGCGCCAGACCGCCGCCCTCGCCATCGCGACGCTGCCGGCCCCGAGGTACTGCCCGACGAGCGTCGCGGCGGCGGCCCCCATCGCAAATCCGGGGAGGAAGCTGAACGCCTCGGCCCGGATCGCGATGATGTGCGTCCCCAGCGCCCCCGCCCCCATCGAGCCGACCATCAGCACCACCGCGAAGTTGCCCAGCCAGAGGCCCAGCGTCTCGATGAAGTTGGGCAGACCGAGGCGGACAAGGCGCCGGGCGGTGTGGGTGTGCAGCTTGAGCCGGCGCCCGATCAGGCGGACACCGCCGACCCCGTTGATCAGGACGCCGATCATGAGCACCATGCCGACAAAGTGGGCGATGATCGTGCCCAGCGCGATCCCCACCACGCCCAGCTCGGTTGGGAACGGGTTGGCGATGAGGATCTTGGTGACCGGCTCGCCGTCCTCGAACCGTGTCGCCGCGATGTCCACTCCCGAGAGGGCGAAGCTGGCGGTGATGTTCACGATGTTGACGACGATCATCACCAGCAGCGGGCGGATCGAATCCCCCGCCCCTCGGACGCAGGCGATCGAGCCGTAGAGCACCCCCATCAGCGGGATGCCCGTCGCGACGATGCTCAGGTAGCTGACAAACGCGCGACGGGCGTCGCCGGTCAGGTTCATCACCGAGGCGACCGAGGGCGCCAGCGCGATCACGCACGCCGCAACGAGGATCCCCGTCGCGATCTGCAGCAGGATCGTCTGCCCGACCGCGGCGTTGGCGACCGCGAGCCTCCCCCGCCCCACAGCGCGGCTGATGACCGCCGTCGCCCCGATGCCCAGGGCCATCACCGTGAGCCCGAAGAACCATGTGATGTAGCTGGCCGCCCCGATCGCGTCGGTCTCGCCCACGCCCAGGCCCGAGGCGAGGCGGGTGTCGACAAAGCCGACGAGGGAGCTGAGGAGGCTCTCGATGAGGATCGGCCACGAGAGGATCAGGATCGCCCCGTTCATCGTCTTGCCGGCGAGACGCCCGTTCCGGAGCCGCCCGTCCTCGGTCAGCCCGCCCGGCCTCATCCTTCCGGGCGGGGGCGGGATGCGCACGCCCGACTCGGGGTAGGGGTTGGCCGCGACGCGCCCGGTCTCGCCCGGCGCGGCGCCCCGGTCGGGGCTCTGGTCAGGGCTTTGGAGTGGTTCGTTGCGGTCCGCCGACATGCACGCTCTCTCGCGGGCCGGGACTTGCCCCGGTCAACGCAAATCCCCTCGGCCGGGGCCGAGAGGCCCCAAACCGATGTACACGGCCCGTTCCATCGCTCGCGTCCCGACGCCCCGTCCCGCTCAGGCCAGGAGCAGATCGAGCAGTTCCGGCACGCCCTTGCCGTGCGTCGCGATCGTCTCGACGATCTTCCGCCTGCCCGCGACATCGCGCAGGTCGCGGACGAGCTCGTGCTCGCCCGGGTGGTCGGCCTTGTTGCAGACGAAGATGTCCGCGATCTCGAGCATGCCGGCCTTGTCCATCTGCACCGAGTCGCCCATGCCCGGGGTGAGGACCACCACCGTGCTGTCGACATGGTCTCGGATCTTCGTCTCGTTCTGGCCGGCCCCGACCGTCTCGACGAACAGCGTGTCGTAGGCCTTCTCGCCTTCGTTCGCCCCGCCGATCAGATCCACGATGTCGCCAACCGCGTGGTAGTCCTCGCCGCGGATCGCCAGGCTCCGGTAGTACACGTTCTCGCCGAGCCGGTTGAAGTCGACCCGCAGGCGGTCGCCCCCTGGTATACCTTTGATGTGGAAGCCGGCGAAATTATTGAAGTAAAATTAGGTGTTTCCTACGTTAGTATTGAAAATGCCCGCGAAAACCTGAGAGCAGAGCAGGACGGTTTTAACCTTGAAAAGATTGCACAAGATGCCTTCAATCAGTGGAACGAAAAACTCTCTGTAATAGAAATAGAAGGTGGAACCGATGACGACAAAG
>REET01000183.1 GCA_007694925.1 Phycisphaerales bacterium
AGCCTTCGGAGATCGCCGAGACGATCGGGCGCACCACCCGGGCGATGCGCCGCGCGATGCTGGTCGATCGCCTGCACCGGCTGCTGGAACTGGAGGGCGCAGCGGCCGAGCAGGGCCGGCGGCAGCCCTCCGACCCCGGGCTTGCGCTCGAGCATCCGCTGCTCACCCACGGGCTGGGCGATCCGGGCGAGACGCGCTTGCCCGAGTTTGTTCGACTGGCGCGCAAATCGCCCCCGATGCCGCCGCAAATCGAGCGCCTGATCGCGTCGGGCGCGGGGATGCTGGTCCGGCGTGCGCTACGCGCGCGGGCCGAGATCGACCGCCACCAGCCCGAGGCGACGGCGCTGGACAGCGTCGAGACGGATCTGCTGTGGGCCGCACGCCTGCGCGTCGAGCTGCTGCGTCCGCAGTGGGTCGTGATGCTCCGCGTGCTGGACGACAGGCTCGGTAGGCCTGCCGAACAGGTGCGGGCCGAGGAACTGTCGAGGCTGCTTGAGGCGGTGTTCGCCGCGGCGTGCCACGCCGCCGGGGCGTTCGACCCCGAGCGTGGCGGCCGGCTTGCCGCGAGGGTGGCGCTCGAAGCCGACCGTGCGGCGCGGGAAGTGCTCGCCAGCCACCCCGTCGGGCCGCAGACGGAGGGCAGGGCGACGCCCAGGCTCTCGCAGGGCGGTGCCATCGCCGACTGGACGCGCCGCGTCGCCCCGTGGCAGGCGTGGCTGGAGCCCGACCCCCGCGTGCCCGGCGTGCTCGACAGGCTTGACGAGGGCCAGCGGGAGATCCTGCGCCTGCGTTACGGGCTGGGGCCGAAGCCCCGGACGATCGCGGCCCTCGCAGAAGAACTGGGCGTGGCGGCCTCGACGGTGTCAAGACGCGTGCGCGGGGCGGTCCGTGCCGCGATCGAGGTGGCCGGGGCCGATAGCATCCGTCCATGACCACCAAGCCCCGCACGCTGGACGACATCGAGCAGGTCGATCTGATCGTCGGCATGGAGATCCATGTCGAGCTCGCGACGAAGCGCAAGATGTTCAGCGGCGCGCCAAACCCCGCGGCGCCCACGGACGGACAGAGCCGCGAAGAGCCCGAGCCCAACACGCTGATCGATCCGACGGTGCTGGGCCTGCCCGGGGCGCTGCCGGTCATGAACAAGCGGGCGGTCGAGCTCTCGATGATGGTGGGCGCGGCGCTGGGCTGCCGCATCTCCGAGTTCACCAAGTGGGACCGCAAGAGCTACTTCTACCCCGACCTGCCCAAGGCGTACCAGATCAGCCAGTACGACCTGCCGTTGTGCTACGACGGGGCGTTCGACCTGCCCTCGCTGGATGCGGAGGGACGCATCAACCCACAGGGCCCCGAGCGGCGCATCGGCATTATTCGGGCGCACCTGGAAGAGGACGCGGGGAAACTGCTGCACGAAGCGCCGGGGGGCAAGGCGATCGAGGGCTCGATCATCGACCTGAACCGTGCCGGCACGCCCCTGCTCGAAATCGTCACGCAGCCGGACTTCCGATCGGCCGACGAGTGCGTGGCGTTCGCGAGGATCCTGCGCGACATCTGCCGGCACCTCGGGGCGAGCGAGGGCGTGCTGCAACTGGGGCACATGCGTTTCGAGCCGAACATCAACACGAAGATCACTTTCGTTAACAAGAGCACAGCAACGACGCCGATCGTCGAGGTGAAGAACCTCAACTCGTACCGCTCGCTCAGGCTCGCGATCGAGCACGAGCTCGCCGAGCAGCCCAGGCGGTACCTGCAGGACGGGCGCGAGATGGGCCCGGGCATGAAGACGACGCGCGGGTGGGACGACAAGCGCGAGGTCACCTTCTCCCAGCGAGAGAAGGAAGACGCCCACGACTACCGCTACTTCCCCGACCCCGACCTGCCGCCGGTGGTGATCGACGACGCGTGGCGCGAGCGCATCTGCTCGCGGGTCGGCGAGCTGCCCCACCGCAAGCAGATCCGCTACATGGACGAGGCCGCCCTCTCCCCCGCAGAGGCCCAGGCGCTCACGGCCGAGCCGGGCGTCGCGGCGTACTACGAGACCATCGTCGAGCTCCTGATCGACAAGGACGACAAGTACCGCATGGACCGCGAGCACGCCGGCAGAGCCGGCGCGAACCTCCTGCTCCAGTCCGGCGCCAAGCACGCCAACGAGCGGGGCGTGAGCGTCGACCGCCTCGGCGTCTCGCCCCAGCACGCCGCGGAGATCATCTTCCTGCGCGAGGACGGACGCATCAGCGCCCAAGGGCTCGACGAGCTCTTCGGCCTCTACGCCTCGGGGGAGGCGGGCGACAAAACCGCCGAAGCCATCGCCGAAGCCCGCGGCATGATCGTCGTCCGCGACGAGGGCGCCCTCGAAGCATGGTGCGACGAGGTCATCGCCGAACACCCCGCCATCGCAGAACAGATCCGCGCCGGAAAAGACCAGGCGATCGGACGCCTCATCGGCGAAGTGATGAAAAAGTCCAAGGGCCAGGCCGACGCCAAGACCGTCCGCGAAATGCTGATGGACAAGCTCAAGGCGTGATCGCCCGCTCCCGTTCGCCAAAGGCGAACGCCCCCACACCCCACGCCCTACGCCCCACTCCCCTCCACCGGCACCGTCTCGCAGATCTTCAGGCCGAAGGCCTCGATGCCCGGGAAGTCTTTGGCGCGGTTGCTGATCAGGCGGAGGTTTGTCAGGCCCAGGTCGCGGAGGATCTGGCCCCCGATGCCGAACTCGCGCAGGTGCATCGGGAGTGCCGCGGCCCCCAGCCCGCCGGGGTCGGTCAGGTCGGGCGCGTCCGCCCCGCGCCGGTCCGGACGCTTGATCGCCTGGAGCCGATCGCGCAGGCTCGTGCCCTCACCCTCGGGGCGGAGGTAGACGATCGCGCCGGAGCCGTCGCGCTGGATCATCCGCATCGCGGCCTTGAGCACCTCGCCCGTCGGCCCGTCGGGCGACGAGTCCAGATCGCCGAAGATGTCGCCCAAAAGGTTCCGCCTGTGCATGCGCACGAGCGTCGGCCGCTCGATCACCACCGGGCGTCGCGAGGCGTCCTGAAGCCCCACCTCCCCCGCCACCAGCGCGATGTGCGGCAACGGATCCACCACGCTCTCGTACCCGATCAGCCTGAACTCGCCCTCCCTGGTCCGCAGCGGCGCGCCCTCGACAGGGTCGATCCGGCGCACCATCGACTCGCGGGCCAAACGGTGCTCGATGATCTGCGCCACCGAGCACATCTTGATCTTGTGCCTGGCGCAGAACTTCTCGAGGTCCGGCACGCGGGCCATCTCCCCGTCGTCGTTCATGATCTCGATGATGATCGCCGCCTGCGTCAGCCCCGCCAGGCGGCACAGGTCCACCGACCCCTCGGTCTGCCCCGTCCGCACCAGCACGCCCCCGTCGCGCGAGCGCAGCGGGTTGATGTGCCCGGGGCGGACAAAGTCGGCGGGCGTCGTCGACGGGTCGATCGCCATCCTGATGCAGCGGGCCCGCTCCTTGGCGCTCACCCCGGTGGTGAACCCGTGCTTGGGGTGCCCGTCGATCGAGACGGTAAAGGGCGTGCCGCGGACGGAGGTGTTCACCGCCGACTGCGGCTCAAGGTCCAGCCGCTCGCAGTCGGTCTCCGTCAGGCTCAGGCAGAGATACCCCCGGGCCTCTGAGAGCATGAAGGTGATCGCCTCGGGCGTGACGAACTGGGCCGGGAGGACGAGGTCGCCCTCGTTCTCGCGGTCCTCGTCGTCTGTCAGAACGATCATCCGCCCGGCGCGGAGCTCGTCGAGCACCTCCTCGACGGGGCTGAACGGGGGGGCGGGCTGGCTCTGGCTGGGCGTCATCGGGCGATCGTACACCCGGGGAGGCGTGAAAAAACCGCCCGGGGAGGCCCCGGGCGGTCGATGCTGCGGCAGTTTCAGGCGGGGCTTCAGCAGCCCTGGGCGAAGAGGTTCAGGTACTGGAAGAAGTCGTCGGCGTCGATGATGCCGTCCTGGTTGATGTCCGCCCGCGGGTCGCCCGCGGCGAAGAACTGCAGGAAGAGGAAGAAGTCATCGGCGTCAACGACGCCGTCGCCGTTGAGGTCGGCGGGGCAGCCCGCGTCGAGCTCCTCGATGAAGAGCTCGTCGAAGTAGCCGATGCCGTTGCGGTCGACCTGCTGGTTGCGGTCGGTGCCGAGGTTGAGGCCCTGGGGGGCGTTGGCGAGCGTGAAGCTGGCGCTGATCGGCTCCTGCGGCGACGCGAAGCCGGAGACCTCGACCTGGCCGCCACCGGTGGGCGTCCACGAGAGCGTGAAGGTGAGCCAGCGGTCCTTGAAGGTGCCGGGGGCGGCGGTGTCGACGATGCCGAAGGTGTCCCAGGTCGTGTCGAAGTTTGTGCCTGCGCGGACGCGTCCGCCGCCGTCGATGGTCAGGCCGAGCGTGGTGTCGACGAGGACGCCGCCGGGCGAATCGACGAGGTAGACGCCGTAGAGGCGGTTCTCGCCCGTGGTGCCGTCGATGTAGACCTGCGCGGTGACCTCGAAGCCGTCCTCGCTGCCGGGCGGCATCTCGCGCTTGACCGAGTAGCGGGTGTTGAGCGATGCGCTGTTGTCGAAGCGGAGGCTCTGGGTGCCGATGGCGACGGTCTGCGAGATGCCGTTGCTGATGCCGAAGGCGGTGCCCGTCGTCCAGCCGTCGCGGTTGTTGATCGAGCCCGATGTCGGGTAGAGCGGCGGCTCAAAGCCGGTGTAGTAAAGCTGCTGGGCGTCGGCGATCCCAGAGACAGCCACGACAAGCCCGGCGCTGGCGAGTGTTGCAAAGCGATTCATACCAATCTCCTCTCGAAATGAGCAATCAGCCCCGTCCCGTTCCTGATTGAACCTACCCGCAACAGGCGGGGCATTCAAGGCCCCGAGGTCGGATTCCTCCGACGGATGGCAAACACGGGATGACATCCGATGCAGTCGGAAAAAAACCGCCCGTGCGCCTCTGCGCACGGGCGGCGTTATTGCTTTGCATGGGGTCGCCGAAGGTTCAGCAGCCGGCGGCGAAGAGGTTGAGGAAGAGGAAGAAGTCGTCGGCGTCGATCACGCCATCGTTGTTGAAGTCGGCGCGGAGGTCGCCGGCCGCGAAGAGGTTGAGGAAGAGGAAGAAGTCGTCGGCGTCGACGACGCCGTCGCCGTTGAGATCGGGCGGGCAGGCCGGGCCGGCGCCGGTGGTGATCTCCAGGTCGTCGAAGTAGCCGATGCCTGCGCGGACCGTCGAGGTGAACCAGTCGGTGCCGAGGTTCAGGCCGAGTGGCCGGTTGGCCTGAAAGAGGTTCGCGCTGATGGTGTCGTTGGGGCCGTCGAAGCCGGAGATGGAGGCGACGGCGTTGCCATCGGGCTGCCAGATCAGCGTGATGGTGAGCCAGCGGTCCTTGTAGGTCCCGAAGTCGGCGAAGCCGATGAGACCGGAGTTGCTGTAGGTGTTGCCCCAGCTGGTGCCGGCACGGACGGCGCCGTCGCCCCCGATGGTGAGGCCGAGGGTGTTGCCGCCGAGGGTGCCCGTGGCCGTGCTGGTGAGGTAGAGCCCGTAGAGCCGGTTCTCCTCGGTCATGCCGTCCATGAAGAAGCGGACGCTGACGGCGAAGCCGTCCTCGATGCCCGTGGGCAGCTCGCGCCGGACGGAGTAGAAGCTGTTGAAGGTGCCGCTGTTGTCGAACTGGAGGCTCTGGGTGCCGATGGCCTGCGTCGTCGAGACGATGTGGCCGGCCCCGACGCCCGAACCGTTTGACCAACCATCGATGCCGTCGATGGGCGAGCCGGCGAAGTACACCGGGGGCTCGAAGCCGGTCTCGAAGACCGGGGTGGCCGAAGCGATGCCGGCGAACGCGATCGAGCCGGCGAGTGCGATTCCAAAGTTTGATTTTCTCATGATGACCTCCGTCAACTCCACATGGTCATGGGCGACGGAGACCAACGCTGGCTCCGACCCCACAAGTGCCGAAGAAGATATCAGACCGCCGCAACCCGCGTCAAGAGTTTGTGGCTTGCCGGCGGTCGTTTGCGCAACGCTCAGCGTCCGATGGACGCGCGTAAAGAACCGCTGCGCCCCTCTCGGGGCGCAGCGGCAATGAGACATGGTTCATTGTGCGACGGATCGGATCAGCCGCGACGACGGCGGGCCGCCGCCAGACCGCCCAGGCCGAGCAGCGCCAGGGCGCCCGGAGCGGGGACGATCTCGAGGTTGTCGAAGTAGGCGACACCGGCGCGGTCGGCGGAGGTGAACCAGTCGGTGCCGAGGTTCAGGCCGAGGGGGCCGGCCGCCATGGTGTAGTTGTTGCTGAACGAGGAGTTCGGCCCGTCGAGGCCGGAGATCATCACCGAGGCGTCGCCGTTGTTGTACGACAGGGTGATGGTCAGCCAGCGATCGGTGAACGAGCCGGCGTCGGCGGTGCCGATGAGGCCCGTGTTGCTGTAGGTCGCCGCCCAGCTCGTGCCGGCGCGGATCGAGCCGTCGCCGCCGATCGACAGGCCGAGGCTCGTGCCGCCGAGGGTGCCGGTGGCGGTGCTGGTGAGGTACAGGCCGTACAGGCGGTTGGTCTGGACATTGCCCTCGATGAACAGGCGGACGGAGGCCGAGATGGACCCGTTGTAGGTCGGCAGCTCGCGCCGGACCGAGTAGAAGCTGTTGAAGGTGCTGCTGTTGTCGAACTGGAGGCTCTGGGTGTCCAGGGCCTGCACATTCGAGACGGTGATGCCGGCGCCGACGCCCGAGGCGTTCGCCCAGCCGTCAACGCCGTTGACGCTGTCGCCGAGGGTGTACAGCGGCGGCTCGAAGCCGGTCGAGTACAGCGGGGCGGCCAAGGCCTGGCCGGACAGAGCTGCAACCACGGCGCAGCCCACGAACTTCATCGAAACGCTCATCTTGGTCTCTCCTCAAGAAAACACACTAAAGCCGGAACATTGGCACAACCCACACGATCACGCGCCATCCGACCCGAGCAGATTACATCGCGAACATGTGCGTTTCAATGCGAATCCTTCGCGTGATCGCCAAATCCGACAGCCGATGCCCGATAATGCCGTAAACAAGGTGCGCATAACAAAGCCGCGGACCCGAAGGTCCGCGGCTTCTCGCAGTGGAGGCGATCGGACTCGAACCGACGACCTCTTCCATGCCATGGAAGCGCTCTACCAAAGCTGAGCTACGCCCCCTGCAGGCTTCCCTGATTGTCGGCCAGCCAAGTTCGAAACTCGTGCAGGCCGACGCGATGGTAGTGCGTCCCCGCTCGCGGTCAAGACGCTCCAGACCCGACGACACCCGCGCTCAGGTCGACCCGATGCCGCCCAGCAGCCCTGAGACCGCCTCCCAGACCCGCTCGGCCCCGATCCGGTCGATCCGACACCGCTCGGGGTGGTCGTTGGCGGATTCGGTCTCCGGCAGGGTCGGGTCGGCCAGAAGCACCACCTCGCCCCCCCCGCTTCCTTTCGGCACGATCGTCCAGCGGTGGTCGGTCGGCCCGAACAGGCTCACCGTCGGGACGCCGAACGCGACGGCGATGTGCCTCGGCCCCGTGTCGTTGGTCACCATCAGCCCGGCCCGCTTGACGATCGCCTTGAGCGCACCGAGCGTGTTGCCCAGCGCGACGAGATCGACGCCCCCGCAGGCGCCGGCGATCTCGGCGGTGAGTTCCGCCTCACCGGGCGAGCCGTTGACGAGCGCCGCCATCTGATGCTCTTCTCGCAAGCGACGCCCGAGTTCGGCAAAGCGATCGGCGGGCCACCTCTTTGCCGGGTTGTTCCCGCCCGGGTTGAGCACGCAGTACCGCTCACCTTCGCCGACGCCCGCCCGCTCAAGAATCGCGTCGGCCTCGGCCTCTTCTTCCGGTGTGGTCGCCAGGCGCATCGCAGCGCCGTCGGGCAAGCGAGCGTCGCCGGGCGGGCCCGAGAGCAGCGCATCGATCAGCCGCCAGTAGTAGTCCGCCGCCGGCACGATCGCCCAACCGCCCGCGTCCCGCTTCTCTGGCTTGAGCCGGTCTGTCAGCAGGAGGCCCCTGCCGTCGCGGTCGTAGCCGATCCGGCGCGGGATCCCGGCGATGCGCGCGATCAGGGCGGTCGAGAACGAGTTGGTCAGCAGCACCGCAGTGTCGTAGCGCCTCGGCCTGACCTTCGCGGCGACGAACTTCGGCCCCATCACCCCCCCCGCCCGCTCGACATGCACCTCGTCGAAAAAGCCCGCGCCCGCCAGCACGCGATCGATCCCGGGGCGCACCAGCGCACCGATGAACGCCCCGGGCAGATCGCTCCGCAAGCGGTCCAGCGCCGGCGTCGCCATCACCGCGTCGCCCACCCACGAGGGGCAGACCACAAGCAAACGCAGCGGCTTGTCGCCGGGGAGGCTCACGCTCCGCCCTCTCGATCGAGCCGCTGAGGCCACAGGGGCGTGCCGAACCTGCCGCGGTGCCACGCGTCGGTCAGCCGGCGGAGCTCTGCGCCGAACCCCACGGCCACCACCTCTGGCGCCTCCAGCGTCGCGCTGACGCCCGAGGCGTCGAGCGTGACCTCAACGAGCTTCAGCCCCGTCCGTTCGGCGATGGCGTTGGCCGTTGCGATGACGGTGTCGCGCACCCGCGGATCCTCGAAAGCGCCCGGACGCTCGGCCGTCAGCGTGACCGTCGAACGCTCCGTCCTCGCCGAACGCCCCGCCAGCACGACCAACGCCGCGGCCAGCATGTCAGGCACGCGCTCGTTGAGCAAAATCGTGTTGTCGCGCGGGATCCCCGCGTCGACCGCCGCCTCGATGTCCCGCTCGCTGTCGCCGATCATCCACGAAGCCCGAAGGTCGATGCCCAGCTCCGCAGCCGCGGCCTCGATCATCCCCCCCGAAGGCTTTCGCCACGCGTGCTCGCCTGTGAACCTCGGCACGCTCCCCTCGGGGTGAAACGGGCAGGCGTACACCGCGTCGATGATCGACGCGCCGGGGCGGGCCGGGTCGGCCAGAAGCTCGCGCAGTCGGTCGTTGGTCTGTCGCACCTCGTCGAGCGTCCCGCCCCCGCGCGCCACCACGCCCTGGTTGGTCACCACCACCAGCACGAGCCCCGAGGCGTGCAGGAGGCGGCAGCCCTCCTCGGCGCCGGGCAGAAGCGACACGCGCGCAGGATCGCAGAGATCCCCGGGGCGGAGGCCCGGCATCGCGCTCAGCGAACGGTTGGCGATCAGGGTGTCGTCGCGGTCGAGGAAGACCGCCGGTCGGCCTGGCATGCCTGCAGCATAAGCCGCTCAGAGCGAGGCGCCGTCGGGGGCCCCCCGCTCGTCAGCGACGCCCGATTCCTCGTCATGCCGGGAAAACCCCGCGGCTTCGCGGATGCGGTCCAGATCCCCCCCGATGCCAGCGATCAGACCGATGTGGGCCAGGTCGACACGAGACTTCAGCCCGAGCTTCTTCCCGATCGAAACGCGGTGCCACTCGACCGTCTTGACGCTCCGCCCCAACCGATCGGCGATCTGGGCGGAGGTCATCCCGTCGGCGATCAGGGCGAGAATCTGCAACTCGCGCCGGGTCAGCACGCCCAGCGGGCCGAGGTCTCTGGCCACGGGCCGGATGACGCGCACCCCGTCCTCAGCGGGCGGCGACTGGGAGCCGCAAACCTTGTCGTGCGAAGCGACGAGCACGAGCCGCTGGCCCTGCCAGCTCCCGGGAAGGGAACGCACCGAAGAACAGATGCCCACGCCCTTGGCGACCCACTGCACGACGACCGGTGTCTCGGACCGGACCACATCGCGCGCGATCTTTACGAGTTCCAGCGCGAGCTTCGGGTCGACGAAGTCGCTCAACTGCTTGCCTACGAGCGACTCGCCCGGATGGGCGTAGCGGGCCTCGACACGATCGTCGGCGAAAACAACACGCCCGTCGGTCGAGACCACCGTGATGCGGACGAAGTACAGATCGCACAGCGTCTGCCAGAGAAACGCGCTGTCCAAGCCCGCCTGCTCCAAGGGCGACCAGCGGGGCTCACCAGCAGGTTTGCCAACCTCATCTGAAGACATCGCCACCCCCTCTGCATCCGTCGCCCTTCTTCCTGCGTCCGCTGAGTGCGATCAGCAACCTCTGATTCGGGCGTTCCTCACTCAGCAGCATAGGGAATGTGCCGCACCAACGCCAAAACACGGGGTAACACCGGGTATTGGACTATCCCTGGGTCTGTGGGAGCTCGTCTTCCCCCCTACCTCTGACTGTGGGGACGCCGGGGTCGGGCACCACTTTGGGTGGCCACCTCGGGACGGAGGTCAGCCCCGCGCCGATCGCGACCCGGATCAGCTCCGCCCGCGAACGGACGCCGAGCTTGTGGCCGATCTGCGCCCGATACCACTCAACGGTCTTCTGGCTGATGCCGAGGCTCTGGGCGATCTCCGAGGCCGTGAGCCCGTCGCCGATCATCCCCAAAACCTCCCGCTCGCGAGGGCGGAGGGTGGCAAGCATGCCGAGGTCGCGATGACCCCGCACGATCGAAGAGCTGTCCAGATGGCTCGCCCAGTCTTCGGGGGTCATGTCCAGACGCCGACGGAACATCCCGAGAATCAGTCTGGGCTTCACACCCTCGGCGCTGATGCGCCGGAAGACGCCCAGCACCTCCACGCCGTTGAACATCCCCTCGTACGCCACCGCTCTTGGCGTCCGGCCGGTCCGGTGGAGGCACTCGCGGATGTACGGCGTCGTCTCGAGGCCGAAAACCGCGTCGAAGTGGCGCCCCACCACCGACCGCTCGCGCAGCGGACGCTCCAGACGCCGGTTCGCGTAGCGGATGATCCCGTGCTCGTCGCAGACAAAGGCCGCCAGCCCGGCGTCGGACACCAGCGCCGACCAGAGCGCGACAGGATCGAGGCCGGCGAGCCCGCCGATCTTCTGGGGACCGATTCCTGTTGACGCCGGTGAGGGATCCAATCGATGGCTCCGCGCGGTCTGACAGCCCTGGGCCGAGCGATGCCGAACAAATGCCGCTGATCCCAGTATAGCAGGCATGCGCGGACCAGAAGCCGCGCCGCGATTGCAACCGATACGGGCGGCCCCGGCGCAAGTTCCCGCAATCCCCGCCAGAGGCGGTCAGCAGCCCAGGTAGAACTGGTTCAGATAGATAAAGAAGTCGTTGGCGTCGATCACACCGTCGTTGTTGAAGTCCGCACGCGGATCGCCCGCCGCAAAGTACTGCAGGAAAAGGAAGAAGTCTTCGGCGTCGAGCACCTCGTCCCCGTTGAGATCCGGGCGGCAGAAGGCCCCGAGCTGGTAGTGGATCACGCCCGCGAAGGTCCGGGGCGTAAAGAGCCCGCCGCCGAACGAGACTTCGCCCGTCCGCGCCAGATCCGAGAACAGTTCGAGATCGGCGTTGGTCCAGGTCGTTTGGGGCGGGTTGGCGTTGGTCCCGTTGTACCTGATCCCGCCTCCGGAGGTGACCACATGGAGGTAGACCGCGGTCGTCACGCCCGGCTCGGCTTGAACGGGTTCGTTGAGCGTCACGGCCGAGAGCGTGCTCGTGCCCCGGCGGGTCGCCTGAACCGTCTCTGCGAGCGTCCATCCCGCGCTGCTGGCGTCGAACCCGGCATAGCTGCCGGGCCTCACCCAGACCTCGACATCGACCGTCGTACCGGATGTGCCGGAGAACGCGACCTCGAACTCGGTGATCGAGAGCAACTGCTGCACCGGCCGGAGATCCATGAACACGCCGCCGCTGCCGTTGTTGTTCCCCGTTGTTTCAAGCGAGCCAGTCTGCGCCGACGCAGCAGTCCCAAGCCCAGCGAGCACAACGCACCCGATCCGCAACCAACGATCACAAACAGCCACGATCAACTCTCCTTACCGGCCCATACCCAAAGCGCGTCCGCTGCGGCGCAGCACGCCGAAGACCGGCCCGACGCAATCAGTCCAAACTAACCGGATCTTTCGGTGTGTCAAGCCCCGGGCACGCACCGGGCCTCGCTTCAACGAAAAACGCCGCCGGGCACAGAGGCCCAGGCGGCGCTTGTTCTTGCGTTGATCGGGGGCTGGTTCAGCAGCCCTGCGCAAACTCGTTGAGGAAGATGAAGAAGTCGTCCGCGTCGATCACGCCGTCGTTGTTGAAGTCGGCGCGGAGATCGCCGGCGGCAAAGAGCGTCAGGAACAGGAAGAAGTCATCTGCATCAACGACGCCGTCGCCGTTCAGATCCGGGCGGCAGCCCGGACCGCCGATGTTGTAGTTGATCGTGCCGGCGAATGTCCGCGGGGTGAACCGCCCGCCCTCGAAGGGGACGCCGCCCGTCCGCGCGACATCGCCGAACATCGTGATGTCGTTGTTGCTCCACAAGGTCTGGGGCGGGCTGGCGGCGGTCCCGTTGTAGCGGATGCCGTCGCCGAGCGGCGCGATCGCGTGCAGGTACACGGCCCGAACCTGGTTCGGGGTCAGCTCGATCGGGTTGGCCAAGACCAGCGGGTCGAAGCCGCCGATGCCCTGGCGGGTGCCGAAGGCCGTCTCATGGAGCGTCCAACCGGCGGGG
>REET01000299.1 GCA_007694925.1 Phycisphaerales bacterium
TCGGTGGCAATAGGCGACAAACGCCGGGGTTTTCGGGTGGGCCGCGCCGAGCTGGGCGACTCTTTTCGCGTCGGCGAGGGTGTGGGCGAGGGGTTTCTCGCAGAGGATCGGGAGGCCGGCTTTGAGCGCGCGCTCGGCGATGTCGAGGCGGGCGCTGGGGGGCGTGCAGACGACGACGCCGCCGAGGCCGAGGTCCTTCGCCCGATCGATCAGGGCGCCGGCGTCCTGAAAGCCTTCGGCGCCGGTCTGGCTGGCGAGCTTCTCGCGGCTGGCCTCGACGGGGTCGGCGACGGCGACGACCTCGACGGCGCCTCCGGTCTCGGTCGCGGAGGCGACATGCGCCCCGGCGATCCCGCCGGCGCCGATGATCCCGATCCTGAAAGTGCTGGTCGCCACCATGCTGCGATGCTCCGGGCGTCGTTACGATGACCCATTGGCGCGACGGCGGCACGCCGCCCCGTCGCGTCTTCGGGTCGATATTTCGAAAGTAAGGGTAGACCGATGCGTCACCGAGCCCAGCCTGCCGTCAAGAACCTGCTCTACGCCCTGCTTGGGGCCGCCCTGTGGACGCTGCCGACGGGCGCCGCCGCCTCCCCGCCTCCGGCCGCCCCGGAGGTCCGGGGGACATGGCTGACGACGACCGCCAACGACCACATCGCCTCCCCGGCGCGGACTGCCGAGACAATGCGCCAGCTCCGCGAGATCGGGCTCAACTCGGTCTATGTCGAGACCTGGAAGAACGGGTACACCCAGTACCCCTCTCGGGTGCTCGAAGACCTGATCGGGGTCGACCGGCGGCCGGACCTGGCCAAGCAGGACCCCTCCGACCCCGACAAGCCCGTCCCCGCGCGCGACCTGCTCGAAGAGACGCTGATCGAGGCGCACCGCAACGGGCTGGCGTACATCGCCTGGTTCGAGTACGGGTTCATGGCGGCGCACAAGGACACCGACAACCACCTGCGGCGGATCCGCCCCGACTGGCTGAGCCGCGACATCGAGGGCAACGACGTCGCGCCCAACGGGTTTGTGTGGCTGAACCCCTTGCACCCCGAGACGCGCCGGTTCCTGCTGGACATCGTGCTGGAAGCGGTCGACCGGTACGACCTCGACGGCGTGCAGCTCGACGACCGGATCGTCTGGCCTTATGTCACGATGGGGTACGACGACTACACCGTCGCGGTGTACCGCAACGAGCACGGGGGCGCAGCGCCCCCAGCAGACCACACCGACCCGGACTGGATCGCGTGGCGGTCGGAGAAGATCACCGACTACGCGCGCCAGTTCGTCGCGGAGCTGCGCGAGGCGAGGCCGGGGCTGATCGTTTCGGTGAGCCCGGCGCCGTACCCGTGGGTGTACGAGAACTACTGCCTCAATTGGCCGCTGTGGGCGGAGGAAGGTTTGTGGGACGAGTACATCCCCCAGTGCTACCGGTACGACTTTGGCGCGTTCGAGCAGACCTGGGTCTCGCAGACGGAGTTGATGACCTCGGGCGAGGCGCGGGTTTCGCAGCTGATCGCGGGGGTTTTGACCACCGGCAGCCGCCCCGACCCTGTGCCCTGGGCCGATCTGGAGCGGAAGATTGATCTGGTGCGTTCGACGGGCGGGGGCGGGCATGTCTGGTGGTTCAGCCGAGGCGTGCTGGACGAGTACCCCGACGAGATCACAGAGCTCTACGGGGTGTCGGAACTGGGCCCCGCGAGGCGGCCGGACCTGCCCCGGGGATGGCGCCGTCCTTCGATCGCGATGGTCTTCGAGGACGGGCGGTGGACCACACCGCGCGTGCCCGAGGCCCGCTACCGGGCGATCGCGCACGACGGGGAGAGGTGGTCGTACCTGCCCGACGGTGCGCTCAAGACCGAGTCTGTCACAGGGAACATGCTCAGGGCGAGCGTCGACCCGGCGTCGGTTGACGCTTCGCTGCTGGTTGAGGGCGAGGCGAAGGGGTGGCGGGCGGTCGAGCTGCTGATCGACCGGCGTCAGGACACGCTGCGCCCGAGGCCGGGGTCACGCTGACGCACTGTCAGACGGACCAGGACGCGGGTGTTCCGGCGATTTTGCGATAGTTGAAGTTGTAGGCGTTGGCCTTGCTCTTCTTGTGCTCTGCGAAGAACCAGGTGACCGCGCCCGGGCCTTCGTCTCGTCGGATGAAGCGGCAGGTCTGGAAGGTGCCGCCGTCCTTGCAGTCGATTTCGAGACATTGGACCGGTCTGACCGCCCGCTTGCCGGTCAGTGGGTCGGAGACATGGTGCTTGGCCCAGGACCGGTTGTTGTAGTTGCCCTTGCTGGAGTTCTTCAGCGCGAGGACCTCGTGGAGCCTCATGTCGCGGAGTTCGATCAGCCACGCCTTGTCGCCCGCTGCGAGTGTGGTGAATGACTTCTCGCCCTTGTACATCGAACCCATGGTCGGTGCTCCTCTGGTGGTCCGTCGCTTCCGGGGGCTGGGGGCTGCTCCTGAGAGTGGAGAATCTATCGGACCCTGCCCCGGCCCGCTCGGTCGTTGAAAGAGAGACCGGAGCGGCTTTCCGGCGCTGGGCGGGCTTGCCCGGCGGAGCGAAAATCGTTATAGAAGAATCCATGAAGACCGCTCAGACGCCGCGCGGGAGCATTGGCCTGGCCCCGCTGCTTGTTCTGTTGGCCGCCCTGCTGCTCCAGCCTGGGCCGCTGGGGGGTGAGGCCTCGGCCCAGCCGCTGTTCGACCGGACAGAACGCCCGATCCGCGGGGTGTGGCTGCGTCCACCTGGGACGATCCCGCAGTTCGAGACGATCGCCTCGACGATGGCCGAGGCGGGGATTACGGACATCTACCTTGAGACTTTCTACTGGGGGCTGACGACCCATCGGTCGGAGGTCTTCCGCGACCGCTTCTCGTTCGACTACCTCGCGGAGGCGATCCGCGTGGGGTCCAGGCACGGGGTGCGGGTGCACGCGTGGATCGAGTCGGCCTATTGGTCGTTCTCGGGCACCGGCAACTACATCCTCAACGAGCACCCGGAGTGGAAGGTGGTCGATGTCTACGGCAACACCAACATCGGGGACATCAACGGCCAGGTGTTCGTGAACCTCGGGCACCCGGGCGTGCAGGGGAAGCTGGCGGACCTGGTCGCCGAGCTGGCGGCGTACCCGGGGCTGGCGGGGATCCAGACCGACTATCACCGGTTTCCGCTGGACAACAACACGGGCGACGGGTTCCCGGCGCCGTACAGCTACGACGCGTGGTCGCGGGCCGAGTTCCAGAACGAGTTCGGCTCCGACCCGCTGGTGACGGCCCGGCGTCCGACCGACCCGCAGTGGAGCAACTTCGTGCAGTGGCGGCGCGACGGGGTCTCCGAGGCGGCGCGGGTGATGTTCGACGCGATCGGGGATGTCGACCCGCAGGTGCGGTTCTCCGCGGCGGTCTTCGCGCAGGCGACGACCAGCTCCAGCCAGCTCGTGAAGATGCAGGACTGGCCGGCGTGGACGGCCGGCGGGTATGTCGATTACATCGTGCCGATGGCGTATGCGACCTCGACGACCGGCATCCGCAACGACCTGCAGACGACGCGGAATCTCGCGGGGAACACGCGTGTCGTCGCGGGGCTTGCGATCCTGACCAACACCACGCGTCCCTCGATCTCGCAGCAGCTCTCGACGGCCCGAAACGAGGGCATCGAGGACTTCATCCTTTTCGACGCCAACACGCTGATGGCCAACCCGTCGATGCGGACGAGCCTGCGGAACTGGCTCGACCAGAACGCGACGCCGCAGGTCGGCGACTTCAACCGCGACGGCGTGATCGACGCCCGCGACCGCGCGTTTTTCTTCGGCGTTTTCCAGGGCCAGCCGGTGCCCCGCAACAACCAGAACCGGCACATGGACCTGAACAACGACGGGGTGATCGACGAGAAAGACCTGGCGATCTTCGAGCGGCTGCTGCTTGAGTACCGCTACGGGGAGGACGGCGTGATCGGGCAGAAGGCGATCGACTTTCTGACCTCGAACTACACGCCGCCGAGTGTGATCGGTCCGCCGGACCCCAGCCGCCCGCTGAACCTGCACGACCTGAACGGGGACGGTGTGGTCGACTACCAGGACCTCTTGATCCTGCACGCTGGCCTGACCGAGCCAGTCGAGCCGGACCTGGATGTGAACCGCGACGGCGTGGTCGACATCGAGGACCTGCACAAGCAGGCGAAGAATCCAATCGACATCAACCGCGACGGTTTGATCGACGGGGAGGACACGCGGGTGCTGATCGAGTACCTGCGCCAGAACGAGCAGGAGCTGATGGCGCAGCCCCAGCGATAGGGCGCTGCTGCGCCTCCCCCTTCGCCTGTAATCCGGTCGAATCGTCGCGTGCCTGGCGCTCGGGGCATGACCGGCGTCGCCCGACCCGCAACAATCGTTCCACGCACACCTTCCCGCCGGAGATCTCGATGGCCCACCCGATGCACAAGGCGATTCTGACCGTTCTGTTTCTGGCTGTGCTGCTGCCCCTGACGGGCTGCCAGACTGCCCGGCGGCCGGCGGACACGGACCGGTTCACGGCGCTCTGGGTGACGCGCTGGGACTTCCGGACGGAGGAGGACGCGAGGCGGGCGATCATGAACGCGGCGGAGCACGGGTTCACCGATGTGTTCTGGCAGGTGCGCGGGCAGGCCGACGCGTTCTACCAGAGCCGCCTGGAGCCCTGGGGCGAGGAGATCGCCCGGACCTTCCCCGACGGCGTGCCCGACACCTTTGACCCGCTGCGTGCGGCGGTCGATGAGGGGCGCCGGCGGAGCGTGCGGGTGCACGCGTGGGTGAATGTGATGCCGCTGTGGCGGGGCACCACGCCCCCGGCGGACCCGAGCCACCCGTGGCACACGCGTCCGGAATGGCGGCTGTACGACCGGGAGGGGAACTTCCAGGCGTTGAACAACCACTATGTGATCGCCAACCCGGTGCTGGACTCGGTGCACGACCACATCGTGGATGTCTGCCGCGACCTTGTGCGCCGGTACGACATCGCGGGGGTGCACCTGGACTATGTGCGTTTTGTCGCCGACACCATGGCGGATCAGACGGTGTATCCGGGCGATCCGGTGAGTATGCGGCTTTTCGAGCTGGCGACGGGGCGGACGGAGTTCAGCTCGCAGGCGGACCTTGACGCGCGCTCTGAGTGGATCACGACGCGGATCACCGATCTTGTCCGTCGCATCCGGCGCGAGACGCAGCGGGCCAGGCCCGGCGTCGAGCTGACGGCGGCGGTCTGGCGCCTGCCCGAACTCGGGCGTGAGCGGTACATGCAAGATGGCGTCCGCTGGCTGAACGACGGGCTGGTCGACAAGGTGACGCCGATGATCTACACCGAGGACGACGAGCGGTTCATGAGCGACCTGCGGTCTTGGCAGCGACAGACGGGGCGGGACGCCTCGCGCGTCGTCGCCGGGCTGGGCGTCTACCAGCACAAGAGCCCGCAGCGGACGGTCGCGCAGATGGAGTCCGCCGGCGAGGGGCGGCGGCACGCGCTGTTCGCCTACGCGTCGCTCTTTGAGAGCCCCAACCCGGGCCAGGAGCGGACCGATGAGGCCAAGCGGCTGCGGGAGCAGATGCGCGAGGCGGTCCGCCGGATGCACGCCCAGCGGACCAGCCGCCCGGCGGGACGGGTCTGAGGCGTTCGGGCCGGTGTGGGTTACCGGCCCGAAGATTTGTGTTCTATCAGGGTTTGCGCGGGAGGCGAATCATTATAGAATCTTCCGGAGGTGTGGCCTCAGGGGCCGCCGCGGCGGGTGTTGTCCGTCGCTCACACAGGGAGATTCTCGAATGATCACGCGTCGAACGATTCTTACCGCCGGGACGATCGGCCTTGTCTGCGGCGTCGCGGCTTCGGCGAGCGCCGGGCCCGCGTTCAGGCTCATCAACACCCAGAACCTTGACCCGGTCTGCGCCGACCCGACCAATCCGCTGTTTGTCGGCAACAACATCTCGGCGATCGAGCTTGTGACCAACAGCACCGGCACGCACCTGTTTGTCGGCGGGTTCAACAACAACTCCGCGGTGACGAATGTCCGCGTGGTGAAGGTTGAGAATGTGCTGGGCGAGCGTGCGTTCCGGGGGATGCCCGACGCGGACTTCCCCGCCGGGACAGGCTTCGGGCAGGTGACGCAGTCGCGCGGGGTGACGGGGCTGAACTACCGTCCGGGGCTGGGGCTGCTCGTCTCTGTCGATCGCGGCTCTGCGGGCCCGATCGCCAACACGCTGCTGTTCGATGTCGACACGCAGCTGAACCCGATCCTGCTCGCCCCCGACCTGAACAACCTGCCGAACCAGTTCCGCGGCGTGGCCGGCCCCTCGTGGGATCTGGGCCCGGACATCAACGGCGACGGCACGCCCGACGGGATCGATCTGACGGGCAACGGCGAGCCGGACGGGCCCGCGGTCGCGGTGATCGATTTCTCGATCCAGAACTCGAAGTTCGGCCCGGCCGGGTACAAGCCCGACACGCTCGACGCGCTGGACACGGCGTACCTCTCGACCAGCGTCTCGGACGGGCAGGGCGGGTTCATCACCAGCGGGCCGGTGCTCGAGCCCACGGGCGGGCAGACGATCTGGCGCGACCTTGAGATCCACCCCCGCAACGGCATCATCGCGGCACGCGCCAACAACGATGTGCTGCTCGGCTTCCGCGAGAACGACGGCTCGGTGGAGAACCGCCTGCGTGTCTTCACCAACGGGCGGACCGGCCCGACCGACACGGAGATCCAGGTCGGCCAGCAGCTCACGATCGTGCACGACATCTGCCCGGGCAGCGAGAACGACTTTGTGATCTACAACAACCGGCCGGTGAACTCCGGCGGGCAGGCGTTTGCGAGCGTTGTCGAGTTCCTGAATGTCAACACGGGCGCTCCGGTTTCGGTCGACTTCCTGGACGAGAACGGCCAGCCGATGGTCTTCCCCGACTCGGTCGGGTACTACAGCTTCAGCTGGGACCCCGAGAGCCGCCTGCTGGCGATCAGCGACTTCGCCTCCGGGCCCCGGACGGTCTGGATCTTCCAGGCGCCGTTCAATGCGGACATCAACGGCGACGGCGTCGTTGACGCGGACGACTTCTTTACCTTCCTGTCGCTGTTTGCCGCGGGCGACAGCCGCGCCGATGTGAACAACGACGGCGTGATCGATGCGGACGACTTCTTCCAGTTCCTGGCGGCGTTTGCCAACCCCTGCTCGTTCTGACGCTGACCGAGATCAACGGATGCAAGAGGCCCCGGCGCTGTGCCGGGGCCTTTTTCTGTCACTGCTACGAAGCTCCTGGTGTTCAATGCCCGTCGAGGACGAGGCGGGCGGCGGCCTCGCCGAGGTCTGCCATCAGAGGCAGGGCCTTGGTGTCGTACTCGTAGGTATTGTCGTTGAGGGTGCGGTTCTTGTTGGTGTAGACGGTGGCGGCGAGGAAGAAGGCTTTGCCGGTAGGGATGTGGACGACATAGGCGTTCTCGGTGACAAAGCCGTAGGCCATGCCGACCTTGTTGTAGATGCGCCATTCCTCGGCGGGTCGGACCTTGGCGAGGCCGGGCAGCAGGTATTTGACAAAGTCGTCGGTGTGGCGTGAGCCGTCGTAGACGGGGTCGTTCGACTCGCGGGGGAAGGCGCCCATCGACATCAGCAGGAGTGCGCGCTGGCGGGCGGTGATGGCGAAGGGCTTGCCGAAATCGTCGAGGTCTGGGCGGGCGACCTTGACGAGGGCTCGCAGGAGGTCGTCGAGACGGACGGAGCTGCGCTGCGTGAAATCGAATGGCTCCTCGACCATCTCGCCGGCCCGGAGGTAGCGGTCGCCGGCGGTGAGCCCTTCGATGCGTGGCGCCTGCGGCGTTGGGTCGCCCGTGCGCCGCGGGAGGATCTCGCGGAGCATCGGGAAGCCGTGGCGCGGGTGTGTTGTGGGCGTGCCGATGGCGGGGAAGATGGACTGCTCTTCCTCGGGCAGCGGGATGGCGAGGCGGTGGGTGACGCGGACGCTCCAGAGGCCCGCGTCGTGCATGCGTTTGTTGATCTCGTCGCGCCCGAGGAGGTCGTAGAGCCGGTTGAAGGCGGGGTTGTCTGAGACGACGAAGAGCTTCCAGATCTCGTGCTCGATGAAGAAGGGTTGGTCGGGCGCGGGGCGGTAGCGTCGGGACTCGTCCTCGATCGGCATGTAGACGAGCTCTGAGAACGGGGCGGGATCGATGACCCGGCCGCGGGGCATCTCGTGCGGGTCGATCGACTCAAGAGCGGCGATCGCGGCGAAGAGCTTCTTGGTGCTGGCGGGGTAGAAGTACTCGGCGTCGACGCGGAACGACTGGCGGCGGAGGTGTTCGAGGCCGAACTCGTCGCGCTCGATCAGGCCGAGCACGACCTGGAAGCGGTGCTCTTCCGCGTTGTCGATCGCCCAGTGTGAGCGCTCGGGCAGGGCGTCGAGGACGGCTTGGAGCTCGGGGCCCATTTGCTCTGTTCTGTGGCGGGCGAAGCGGTCGAGTTGCCAGCCGGGCACGGGGTTTGCGAGGGCGCGGCGTGAGTCTATGGTGATCGCCGCGGCGTTTGAGAATTCGATCAGACGCAGCTCGATACCCTGCGCCGGGGTCGGCGCTTCGTCCGAGCGTCCCGACTGGCCCGCGGCGCCGACAGCCAGCCCCAGCACGCCCACGATGATCACCCATGAGATCCGCACCGTTTGCCTCCGTTCGTTGAAGGGCTCGTTCGCGGTCCAGTCTACTTTGCGCGGGCCTCTGCCGCACGCGCGTGGGCTTCGAGGCCTTCGAGCCTTGCGAGGCGGGCGGTCTCGGCGATGAGTTCTGCCGAGGCCTCTTTCAGGTTCAGATAGGTTCTGACGCGGAGGAAGGAGAAGACGCTCAGCCCGGCGCCGTAGCGGGCGGTGGCGCCGGTGGGCAGGGTGTGGTTGGGGCCGGCGCCGTAGTCGCCGAAGACCTCCGCCGAGGCATGGCCGATGAAAACAGCGCCGGCGTGGCGGACCCTGCCCGCGAGGGCGTCGGCGTCGCGCGTGAGGATCTGGAGGTGCTCGGGGGCGAGACGGTCGGCGATCGCCGCGGCTTCTTCGGATTGCTCGACGCAGACAGCGAAGCTGTTGGCGAACGCCTTGCTCGCGGTCGCCGCGGTCGGGAGAGACTCGAGCTGGGCGAGCACTTCGTCGCGGACGCGCTGGACCAATACCGGCGAGCCAGCGCCGACTGCAACGAGGATCGGCCTTGCGGCGACATCGTGCTCGGCCTGGGCGAGCAGGTCCGAGGCGATCATCGCGGGGTCCGCTGCCTCGTCGGCGATGACCATGAGCTCGCTTGGGCCCGCGAGCATGTCGATGCCGACGCGCCCGTGCACAAGCTTCTTGGCGGCGGTGACCCATCGGTTGCCGGGGCCGCAGATGAAGTCGACGGGGTCGAGGCCGGGGACGCCATACGCGAGCGCCGCGATCGCCTGCGCGCCGCCGACACAGAGGAGCTCATTTGCGCCCGCGACCATGGCCGCGGCGAGCGTGGCGTCGGCGGGCCTCGGCGAGGCGACGACGATCCGCTCGACGCCGGCGACCCGCGCCGGGATCGCGGTCATGAGCACCGAAGATGGAAGCGGGTAGCGTCCGCCGGGCGCGTAGCAGCCGGCGCTGGCGACGGGCTCGATCGTGTGCCCCGCGACGCCACCGGGCACCGGGACCTCGACGGGCGAGAGCGAGCCGAGTTGCACGCGGGCGAAGGCCTCGATGCGTTCGGCGGCGGACTCGATGGCGCGGAGGTCTTCGGGGTCGAGGCGGTTTGCCGCGGCTTGCATCTCCGCGCGCCCGAGCAGGAGCGGTGCGCCGGCGTCGAGCTCGCCGAAGCGCTGCGCGAACTCGCGCAGGGCGGCTTCACCCCGCGTGCGCACCGCTTCGATGATCTCGCCCGCGTCGGCGATCGCCGCGGCATCGACAGCATCGGGCTGGGGGGGCAGGCGGTCGGGCTCGACCAGCGGGAGGATGTGGGAGGCTGAGTTCATGGTTTTCTCTACAGAGGCTTGTGGCACGGGCGTCTCGCCCGTGGCTACCGGTCCTCTCACTCGTGGGTGTCTTTGCTCGGATGGATGTAGTCTTTGTAGCCACAGGCGAGACGCCCGTGCGACGAGCGTTTGTAGGAAACGGCTCGGCGAGCCGTGCCACCGGGGCGCCGCGATTCACTCCGCCGCGGACTTCTCGCCTTTGGTCTGCGATCTGCGTTGGACGCGTTTCTCGCGCAGATTCAGCTCGCGTTCGATCGAGCCGAGGCTTGCGCCTGACGCGATCGCTTTGACGAGCGCGAAGTAGAGCAGATCGGCGGCTTCGGCCGCCGCGTGCTCAGGACCTTCCGTGTCGGCGAGCTCCCCCGCTTCTTCCAGCAGTTTGGCCTTGAGCAGTTCCGGGCGTTCGATGAGTTTCTGTGTGTACGAGCCTGGCTCGGGCTCGATGATGCGTTCGGCAAGGCGCCGCGCCAGGCGGCCGATGCCATCGTCCTCGCCAAAGCATCCCCGCGAGCCGGTGTGGCAGAAGCCTGCGTGCTGGCGGACGGTGAATCGCAGGGCGTCGCGGTCGCAGTCGGCGTCGATGCGCAGAAGTTCCTGGGTCGCTCCGGAGCTCTCGCCTTTGCGCCACAGATCGTTGCGGGAGCGCGACCAGTAGACGCCGCGCCGGGTGCGGAACGCTTCGCGCAGCGACTCGGCGCTGGAGTAGACCAGCCCGAGGCAGACGCCCCGCTCGTCGCAGACGACGGTCGGCCAGAGCCCGTCTGCGCGATCGGACCGCAGGCAAGCGCCGATCGCGTCGGCGAGGTCGAGGCGGCCGGAGTAGATCGCCATGCCGACCTGCGCGTCGGCTCCGAGGCGGTCGGCGAGAGCGACATCGGCCGCGTTGCGCACGCCGCCGGCGATGGTGAGCTTTGCGCCGCCTCGCTCGCATGCGTCGGCGATCTCGCGGACGCGGGGCTCGTCGAGGCCGGTCAGCCTTCCCTCGTTCTCGACGAGTGTGACGAGGAAGCCGCCGACGAAGGGGCGGAGTTCTTCGATGCGTTCGATGATCCCGCGTCCGGTGCGGGTCTTCCAGCCCTCGACGACGACCTCGCCGTCGCGGGCGTCGAGGGCTGCGATCGTGCGGTCGCGCGGGAGTTCGCCGAGAATCTCCGGCGTCGCGGCGGTGCCGAGGATCACCTTCTCCGCGCCGGCGTCGAGCCATCGTAACGCCGCGTCGGCCGAACGGATGCCGCCGCCCACGCGACACGGATACCGACGCACCAGCTCGCGGATGATCGCCCCGTTGTCGCCCTTGCCCAGCGCGGCGTCGAGGTCGATCACCGCCAGCTCGCCCGCGAGGCTGAATCGCTCGGCGATCGGAAAAGGATCGCCCGCGTCGATCTCCAGGCGTTCCCCGCCGACGAGCTGCACCGCGCGTCCGTTCATCAGGTCGATCGATGGGACGATCACAGGCGTACCTCCAGCCCGGCGTCCTTCAGCTCGCGTTTGACCTGCGCCACGGCGTAGACCCCGTCGTGGAAGATGGAAGCCGCGAGCACCGCATCCGCGCCGGCCCCGACCGCGAGGGCCATGTGCTCCGGGCCCGACGCGCCGCCCGAGGCGATGACCGGGATCTTCGACGCGGCCGATACGGCCGCGATGAGGTCGGTGTCGTACCCCTCGCCGGTGCCGTCACGGTCGAAGCTGGTCAGCAGGATCTCGCCTGCGCCGAGGCTCGCGACCTGCGAGGCCCAGACGATCGCGTCGATGCCGGTGCGCTCGCGCCCGCCTTTGACGACGACTTCCCAGCGTCCCGCGTCGCGCCCGGTCGATCCGGCCGCGTCGATCGCGACGACCACGCACTGCACGCCGAACCGCTCGGCCATACGGGCGACGAGGGCCGGCTCCGCGACGGCGGCGGAGTTCACCGACACGCGGTCGGCCCCCGCTTCGAGCAATCGGCGGGCGTCGTCGATCGTGCGCACGCCCCCGCCGACGGTCAGCGGGATGCGGATCGCGGCGCGGACACGCTCGACGGTGTTGACGGCGGTCTCGCGTCCCTCGCTCGTCGCCGAGACATCGAGGATCACGATCTCGTCGGCGCCCTCGGCCTCGTATCGTGCCGCGAGCTGCGCGGGGTCGCCCGCGTCGCGGAGGTTTTTGAACTTCACGCCTTTGACGACGCGCCCGGCGTCGACATCGAGGCACGGGATGATCCGGGTGGTCAGCATCGGGCCTCCTTGCGTCCTGTGGCTTTGTCCGGTTTCGTAGCCGCGGTGCCGAGCCACGCCCCGACCAGCGATTCGCCCCACGCGCCCGAGAGCTCGGGGTGGAACTGGCAGGCGAGCACGCGGTCTTTCCTCATCGCGGCGACAAACGGCCCGGCGTGGTCGGCGATCGCGACTTCCCAGCCCGCGACTTGCACAGCCTCGACATCCGCGACGCGATAGCTGTTGGCGAAGTAGGCATGGCCGGGCTCGGGCCAGTCGCCTGCCGCGGG
>REET01000150.1 GCA_007694925.1 Phycisphaerales bacterium
TCTCGATGATCTCGCCGGAGGGCTTGGCCATCAGGCCTCGCATGCCCGCGAGCTGCATCATCTGGCTGACATTGCCTCGGGCGCCCGAGTCGGAGAAGAGGTAGACGGGGTTGAGGTAGGCCTTGCCCTCTTTGTCCTTGATCGAGGCGTACGAGCCGTTCTCGTGGCGACGGTCGAACTTCAGGGTGTCGACGAGCTTCTTGGTCACCTGCTCGCGGCAGGAGGCCCAGATGTCCAGGAGCTGGTTGTACCGCTCGCGGGCGGTGATGATGCCGCGGTCGTAGTTCTTCTCGACGCGGTCGACCTTCTTCTGGGCGTCGGCGAGGAGTTCCTTCTTCTCGTCGGGCACGCGCATGTCGGTGACGCCGAACGAGAGGCCCGAGGTCGTCGAGACACGGAAGCCGATCCGCTTCATGTCGTCGAGCAGGTCGATCGTGGCGGGCTTGCCCGCGTAGCGGTAGACATCGTCGATGACGCGGGCGCAGCCCTTCTTGCCCAGGGCGCAGTTGTAGAACGGCATGCCCTCGGCGTGGATCTCGCTGAACAGCACGCGACCGACGGTGGTGACCACGCGACCGTGCAGGTCCAGCGGCTCGACGGGGCCGCCCTGGCTGTTGACGATCGACTCGAACCCGTCAAGACGCACGACGATCCGCTCGTGCAGATCGATCACGCCGTTGTCGAACGCCATGATCGCCTCCATCCGGCTCTTGAAAGCGCGGAGGGAGTTCTGGTCGCGGGCGTCCTCGGGCTCCATCACGGTCGTGAAGTACACGCCCATGACGATGTCCTGCGAGGCGGAGATGATCGGCTTGCCGTTGGCCGGCGAGAAGATGTTGTGCGTCGAGAGCATGAGGCAGTGCGCCTCGGTCTGCGCCTCGACGGAGAGGGGAAGGTGGACGGCCATCTGGTCGCCGTCGAAGTCGGCGTTGAACCCGCCGCACACGAGCGGGTGCAGGCGGATGGCGTTGCCCTCGACGAGCACGGGCTCGAAGGCCTGGATGCCCATCCGGTGGAGCGTGGGCGCGCGGTTGAGCAGCACGGGGTGCTGGTCGATCACCTCTTCGAGGATGTCCCACACCTCCGCGTCGCGGCGCTCGAGCATCCGCTTGGCGCTCTTGATCGTGTCCGCCAGCCCGTGCTCCTTGAGCTTGCGGATGATGAAGGGCTGGTAGAGCTCCAGCGCGATCTTCTTGGGAAGGCCGCACTGGTTCAGCTTCAGGTCCGGCCCCACCACGATCACCGAACGCGCCGAGTAGTCGACGCGCTTGCCCAGCAGGTTCTCGCGGAAGCGCCCCTGCTTGCCCTTGATCATGTCCGTCAGCGACTTGAGCGCGCGGCTGGACGAGCCCACCACCGGCCTGCGGCAGCGGTTGTTGTCGAACAGCGCGTCGACCGCCTGCTGCAGCATCCGCTTCTCGTTGCGGATGATGACCTCCGGCGCGTTGAGGTCCATCAGCTTCTTCAGCCGGTTGTTCCGGTTGATGATGCGACGGTACAGGTCGTTCAGGTCGCTGGTGGCGAAGTTGCCCGACTCCAGCAGCACCAAGGGGCGCAGGTCCGGCGGGATCACGGGGATCACATCCATCACCAGCCACGCCGGGTCGTTCTCGGATCCGCGGATCTGTTCGACAAGCTTCAGTCGCTTGGAGAAGTCCTTGATCTTCTGCTTGCTGCGCGTGCCGGCGAGGTCCTCGCGGATCTGGCGGGCCAGCTCGTCGAGGTCGGTGTGCTCGATCAGCTCGCGGATCGAGTCGGCGCCCATGACGGCGCGGAAGGCGTTGCCGTACTTCTCGACAGCCTGGCGGTGCTCGTCCTCGGTCAGGACGGTCTTGAAGACCAGGCGCTTGTCGCCGATCTTCATCTCAGGGTCGCCCTCGATGACGACATAGTCCTGGTAGTAGATGATCCGCTCGAGGTCGCTGGTCTTCATGCCCAGCAGCGTGCCCAGGCGGCTGGGCATGCTCTTGAAGAACCAGATGTGCACGATCGGCGCGGCGAGGTTGATATGGCCCATGCGCTTGCGGCGCACGCGGCTGTGGGTCACCTTGACGCCGCAGCGGTCGCAGATGATGCCCTTGTACTTCGTCCCGCGGTACTTGCCGCAGGCGCACTCGTAGTCGCGCTCGGGGCCGAAGATGCGCTCGCAGAAGAGGCCGTCCTTCTCGGGGCGGTAGGTGCGGTAGTTGATCGTCTCGGGCTTCTTCACCTCGCCGTACGACCACGCCCGGATGTCGTTGGGCGACGCGAGGGTCACCTTGACAGCGGAGAAGTCGTTCACGCGGTCATAGACGGATTCGGCCATGGCTCGCTCCATCCGGGCGTCCGCCCGGGGTTCGTTTCGTCACAATCACCAGCCCCCGCGGGGCCCGCCGGAAAAGCGGGACACCCGCGCCCTCGCCGAACGCACACTCAGAGCAGGCTTCCGCCCTCGGAGTGCGCCTTCTCCAGAGAGATGTTCATGCCCAGGCCCTTGAGCTCGTTGCAGAGCACATCGAAGGCGACGGGCATGCCGGCCTCGAGCTTGTTCTGGCCCTTGACCATGCTCTCGTAGATCTTCGTCCGGCCCTCGACATCGTCGCTCTTGACCGTCAGAAGTTCCTGAAGGATGTACGCGGCGCCGTACGCCTCGAGCGCCCAGACCTCCATCTCGCCGAAGCGCTGCCCGCCCGTCCGCGCCTTGCCGCCCAGAGGCTGCTGGGTGATGAGGCTGTAGGGCCCCGTGGCGCGGGCGTGGATCTTGTCGTCGACAAGGTGGTGCAGCTTCAGCATGTACATGTAGCCCACGCTGGTCCGCTGGTGGAACGCCTCGCCCGTGCGCCCGTCGTAGAGCTGGATCTTCGCGGTCGGGGGCATCTCCGCCAGGAGCTCGCGCCAGTGCGGCGCCTCGCCCTTGGCCTCGCACTCGGCTCGCCGGGTGCGCACATACTCGTTCGCCTCGGCGATCGCGGCGTGGATCTCCGTCTCCGTCGCGCCGTCGAACACCGGCGTCACCGCCTGGAAGCCCAGGACCTGCGCCGCCCACCCGAGGTGCAGCTCGAGGATCTGCCCGACGTTCATGCGGCTGGGCACGCCCAGCGGGTTGAGCAGGATCTCGACAGGCGTGCCGTCGTCCATGAACGGCATGTCCTCCTCGGGCACGATGCGGGCGATCACGCCCTTGTTCCCGTGGCGACCGGCCATCTTGTCGCCCACCGAGAGGTGGCGCTTGGTGGCCAGGTAGACCTTGACCATCTCGAGCACGCCCGAGGGCAGTTCGTCGCCTCGCTTCATGTGCGCGACGCGGCGCTGCTTCTCTTTCTCGATCGCTTCGAGTCTGGGCCAGTACGCGGCGAAGACCTGCTCGGCCCCGCCCCTGGTCTCCTTCGAGCCCTTGACCCACTTCATGTCGAAGGTGCGGATCTGCTCGAGGATGACCTCGTTGATGTCGCTGGCGCCCACCTTCTGGCGGGTCATCGGGTCGACCATCTCCGAGCCGATCTGCTCGTTGATCGAGGCGACCATCTCGCGGAACAGGTCGATGGCCTTCTGGTCCATCTCAAGCTGGTACTGCTCGATCTGCTTATCGAGCTCTTTCTTCTGCGCCTCGGTGAGGTGGCCGCGGCGGGAGAACTTCCTCGCCCCGATCACCACGCCCTCGACGCCCGCGGGGACCTCCAGCGAGTCGTTCTTCACATCCTCGCCTGCCCGCCCGAAGATCGCGTGCAGCAGCTTCTCCTCGGGCGTCAGCTCGGTCTTGCTCTTGGGGCTGACCTTGCCGACGAGGATGTCGCCCGGGCCCACGCGGGCGCCGATGCGGATGATCCCGTTGTCGTCGAGGTTGCGGAGCATCTTCTCCGAGACATTGGGGATGTCGCGGGTGAACTCCTCGCGCCCGAGCTTGGTCTCGCGGATCTCCACATCGAAGGCGTCGATGTGGATCGAGGTGAAGACATCGTCCTTGACCAGACGCTCGCTGATGACGATCGCGTCCTCGAAGTTGTACCCGTCGAAGGTGTTGAACGCGACGAGCACGTTCTTGCCGATCGCAAGCTCGCCGTCCTTCGTCGCGGCGCCGTCGGCGATCACGTCGCCCGTCTCGACCTCGTCGCCGGGGCGGACCACCGGCTTCTGGTTCATGCAGGTCCGCTCGTTCAGGCCGACGAACTTGCGCAGCACATACTCATCGGCGTTGTCGATGATGATGCGCTCCGCGTCGACGAAGGTGATCGTCCCGCCGCGACGGGCCCGGACCACCATGCCCGAGTTCACACCGACGGGAAGCTCCATCCCCGTCGCGATGCTCGGCGGATCGACCTTGATCAGCGGCACCGCCTGGCGCTGCATGTTCGAGCCCATCAGGGCGCGGTTGGCGTCGTCGTGCTCGAGGAAGGGGATCAACGCCGCCGACACGCCCACGATCTGCTTGGGAGAGATGTCGACATACTTCACCTCGCGCGAGTTGACCTCGGTCAGCTCGCCCGAGACGCGGGCGAGGATCATGCCCTCTTTCAGGTCGCCCTTCATGTCCAACGAGTCGGCGGGGGCGAGGACCTCCTGCATCTCCTCGTCGGCGCGGAGGTGGACCACCTCGCCGGTCAGCTTGCCCTTGGAGGCGAGCCGGTAGGGCGTGCGCAGGAAGCCGTACTCGTCGATCGACGAGAAGATGCCCATGCGGCTGATGAGACCGATGTTGGTGCCCTCGGGCGTCTCGATCGGGCAGATGCGCCCGTAGTGGGAGATGTGGACATCTCGCACCTCGAAGCCCGCACGCTTGCGGTTCAGGCCGCCCGGGCCCAGGGCCGAGAGGCACCGCTCGTGCACCAGCGTGCTCAGCGGGTTGGTCTGGTCGACCACCTGGCTCAGCTCGCTCCGACCGAAGAAGAAGTCGATCGCAGAGCTGACGCTCTTGGAGTTGACCAGGTCGGCGATCTTGGTGATCTCGTCGGGCTCCTTGACGCTCATGCGCTCCTGCACGGTGCGCTTCAGCTTCAGGAAACCCTTGCGCAGCTCGTCGACCGCCAGCTCGTCGAGCGTGCGGAGGCGGCGGTTGCCCAGGTGGTCGATGTCGTCGATCTGCGCGACCGAGCGACCCGTCTCGGGGTCGACGCGGTTGGAGCGCAGGTCCAGCACATACCGGATGACCTCGAGGAAGTCGCCGGCGGTGATGAACATCAGGTTCTCGGGGGTCTCCGTCCCGAACTTGCGGTTGATGCGGAACCGGCCGACACGCCCAAGGCGGTAGCGGTTCTCGTCGTAGAACTTCTCGCGGAAGAGCATCTCCGCCTTCTCGACCTGCGGCGGGTTGCCCGGACGCAGCTTCGAGTACACCTTCAGGAGCGCCCACTCGTAGTCGTGGTCGACCTCGAAGCCCTCGCGGCGTTCTTCGGCGATCGTGTTGAGGATCAACGAGTCCTGCGGGTTCTGCACAACGCGGACGGTCTTGAGCGAGCTCTCGGCGATCGCCGCGGCGCCCTCCTCGCCGATCTGACGACCGACGTGGATCAGCTCTTCGCCGCTCTCGGTGTCGATGATCGTCGAGGCGGCGTAGTGCTCCGGACGCACCTTCGAGGCCGGGATCTCGTTGATCTCGTAGAACACACCGAGGATCGCGTCGGTCGTCGCGGCCGGCGCGGCGTGCGCCGCCGCCGCCTTGATCACCTCGGGCGTCGGCTCCTCGCCGGCGGGGGTGTGCTCGCCGATGTACGCGTCCTTCTCAGAGAGGAACGCCAGGCAGCGCAGGAAGGTCGACGCCGCCAGCTTGGCGGACTGATCGATCCGCATCGCCAGGGCGTCTTTCTTGTTGACCTCCATCTCGATCCACGAGCCCCGCTCGGGGATGATGCGGGCCGAGTGCAGCGGGCGGTCGCCTTCGCTGGAGACGATCGAGAAGTCAACGCCGGGCGAGCGGTGGAGCTGGCTGACGATCACTCGCTCGGCGCCGTTTACGATGAACTCGCCGCCGCCGATCATCACCGGGAACTCGCCCAGATAGACCTCCTCTTCGGGGAGGTCGGGGTGGTTCTCCCGGCGCAGGCGGAGGCCCACGCGGAACGGGTGCGCGAAGGTGAGCCTCAGCTCACGGCACTCGTCGGGCGTGTAGCGGGGCTCCTCCAGGTCGTAGTGGAGGTACTCCAGCTGCATCTTCCCGTCGTAGCTCTCGATCGGGAAAATCTCATGCATCAAGGATTCGAGACCGATGTTCCGGTCTCGTTCCTTGGGGCCCTTGCCCATCTGGAGGAACCGCTCGTACGACTCGGCCTGGACCCGGGTCAAATCCGGGACATCCAGTGCGTCGCCGCGCTTGGTGAAATCTCGAAGGACGCGCTTGCGCATGGTGGTCGCTGGCATCGGCTCCCTCACGCTCGATGAAAACGCACGACAACGGACCGACCGCCCCCTGGTGGGCGTTCGCCGTCGTCGTGGTTCACTTGGTGTGTTTCTGTACTGCCGTCACCCGTCTTGTCGCCGAACCTTGTAGGGTAACCGCCCGACTTCGTACCGTCAAGTGCCCCCGGCCCGAGCCCGGGAGGAAAGCGGCGGCGACCGTTTCCGGCCGCCCCCGCGGATGGATCGTTCCACAGAAGACCCAATCAAATCGCTTACTTGAGCTCGACCTCGGCGCCGACTTCCTCGAACTTCTTCTTGAGCTCCTCGGCCTCTTCCTTCGACAGGCCTTCCTTGATCTTGCTCGGAACGCCGTCGACCAGGTCCTTGGCCTCCTTCAGGCCCAGGCCCGTCGCCTCGCGGACGACCTTGATCACCTTGATCTTCTCGCCCTGGGTCTTCAGAACCACATCGAACTCGGTCTGCTCCTCGACCGCGGCGGCGCCGCCCGCGTCGGCAGCGGCGGCCATCATGACACCGCCGCCAGCGGCGGCCTCGATGCCGTAGGTGTCCTTCATGTAGTCACCCAGCTCGACGGCCTCCTTGAGGGTCAGGCCGGCCAGCTCGTCGCCGAGTTTGCTGATCTTTTCGCTGAAAGTCTTTGTCGCTTCGTCGGACATGGTCCGTTCTCCAAACGCTGTGCCCACGCCCGAAAGCGGAGGCGGACTCGTTCTCCCGAGAGGGGCCGAACCATTCGGCTCTTTCACCCCCCGACGCGCTCGGCGTCGGTTGTATCAGGGGCCAGTCGGCAGACACGGGTTGCTCGTGTGTGCTCGAAAAGGCCGGCCTCAGCCGACCTTGGCGATTTCTTCGCCCTTCTCCAGCTTGTCCTCGATCGCCTTGACGATGCCGGCGAGCGACGCGCCAGGGCCCTTGATCGAAGCCATCAGCTTGCGGGCCGGGCCGAGGATCAACGCCACGTCCTGGGCGATCGCCTCGTCGCGGGTCGGGAACTTGCTCAGACGCTCGACGCCGTCCTTGCCCTCGAAGAGCTCGCCGTCGAGCACCGCGCCCTTGAGCTCAAGGTCGGGGAACTCCTTGACGAGCTCGACGATCTCGCGGGCGACCTCGACGACGGTCTCGCCGCCGTAAGCCAGCGCGCTCGCGCCGGACAGAACCGGCGACAGCGCGTCGAGCGAGGACTCGCGGAAGGCCTGCTTGGCCAGCGCGTTGCGCACGATCGTGATGCGGATGTCCTTCTTCGCCAGGCCGGCACGGATCCGGTTCGTGTCGTTGGCGTCGATTCCCCGCAGCCCGATCACCATGACATCCTCGCGCCCGCCGAGGCGGTCGAGGTACTCACGCATCATGATTTCTTTCACCGGTTTGGACATCGGTCCGCTCCTGCTTTCTTGCTCTTAAACCGGCTCAGGCGACGACGGCCTCGGCGTGCTTGACCTGAACGCCCGGCGTCATCGTCCCGCTCACGGAAATCTTCTTGATGTACACGCCCTTCGCGGTGCTCGGGCGGGCCTTCTCGATCGTCGAGACAAAGTGCTTGTAGTTCTCCTCGAGGTCCTCAGAGGGGAACGACATCTTGCCCAGGATCGCGTGGACATTGCCGCCGTTGTCGGTCCGGTACTCGACCTTGCCGGCCGCGTACTCCTTCACAGCGCCCTGCACATCCTTGGTGACCGTCCCCGCCTTGGGCGAGGGCATCAGACCGCGCGGGCCGAGCACCTTGCCGAGCTTGGAGATCACACGCATCATCTCGGGCGAGGCGACGGCGACATCGAAGTCCATCCACCCCTTCTCGATCTTGGCGACCAGGTCCTCCCCGCCCGCCTCGATCGCCCCGGCCTCCTTGGCCGCGTTGATCTGGTCGTCAGAGCAGAACGCCACCACCCGCTTGCTCTTGCCGATGCCCTTGGGCAGGCTCACAGAGCCGCGGATGATCTGGTCCGCCTGCTTGGGGTCCACCCCCAGGTGCATGCAGATCTCGACAGTCTGGTCGAACTTGGGCGCCTTGAACTTCTTGAGCAGCTCGAACGCCTTGCGCGGCTCGACCGCCTCTTCCGTCCAGAGCGCCAGGTTGTCTTTCCGCTTGCGTGAAACGCGTGCCATCGGTTAGCCCTCCACCGTCACGCCCATCGAGCGTGCCGTCCCCTCGATCACACGCATCGCAGACTCGACCGAACTCGAGTTCAGGTCGGCCATCTTCTCTTCTGCGATCTTGCGGACCTGGTCCTGGGTGATCTTGCCGACCTTGTTCTTGTTCGGCTCGCCCGAGCCCTTGTCCACACCCGCGGCCTCCTTGATGAGCACCGAGGCCGGCGACGACTTGACCTCAAACTCGAACGAGCGGTCGGAGTAGGCCCGCACGATGCAGCCTACGACCTTCCCGTTCAGGCTCCCCGTCGCCGCGTTGAACTGCTGGATGAACTGCCCGGGGTTGACACCCTTGGCGCCCAGAACAGGACCCAGAGGTGGCGCAGGCGTCGCCTGCCCGCCCGGGGCCATGATTTTGAATTCGTGTACGAGCTCGCGCTTCGCCATCTGACTCCACCTCCCACCGGCCCCGGACGATCCCGGCGATGGCCGCAGGCTGACGAACACGCCCGCGGCAGGTCTCGGTGGTGCAACCGGTTCTTGTGAGTAGCTCCGGAAAGGTTCCCAGAGCAGGGCCGGGATACTAGGCCGCCCCAATCCCCCGGACAATCAACACCCCGCTGGAGCCCAAGAGAGCCTCAGCCCGACCCGACACCCCACCACAACCCGGGGTCGGCCAGACGCCCGAACAGCCCGACCCGGACCCCCCGCTCCACCGCCCGCTCGACCACATCGCCCCGCCCGGGCACATGCTGAACGACCACCGCTGCAGCCACCCACATCAGGGGGTTCTCTTCCCGGTTCGCCGCCGACATCGCCGAACTCACCGCCCGACGCATCGCACGCTGGACCGCCTCGCCCCGCAGGTTCAGCGGACGGGCCGCCAGCTCCGGCTTGGCCTGGTAGATCTTCGCCAGCTCGAGCATCCCCTCCCGGGTGTGCCCGTTCAGGATCGCCGCGATCGCCGTCGCCCGCGCCAGATCCGGCTCGGCCTCGGCGTCGAGCCCAGACAGATCCATCGGGCCGACCGAGGGGACAAACCCCGCCAGCATCGCATCGAGCACCGAGACCGGCTCTTGCGGCTCGACCGGCTCGGGGCGTGTCGTCAGCATGGGGTCGACCGGGGCCGCGAACCCGCCCCTGCGGATCGTCGGATACCCGTAGCCGTACCGCCCCGTCGAGATGATCCTGCCCTCGTACCCGTAGACCACGCCCGGGCCGAGGAAATCGCGATCGCCGTAAAAGCCGCGTCGGATCACGAACGATCCGCGTCTGAAGCGTCCGTCGATCACCACCCCATGGCCGGGCGAAACGACGACCGGCGGACGGACAGTCGGCTGGGTGATCGGCGGCAGCCGCCTCGTCTCCCCGCCCCGCCCGATCCGCGAGGGCGTGGTCTCCGGAATCCGAACGCCCCCGAAATTGCTCGGCAGGCGGCTGGGCGTCGACCTCGGCACAGTCACGCCGAACCGCTGCACGCCGCTCGTCGAGCGAACCCTGACCTGCGGCGAAGTCACCGTGATCCTCACCCCGCCCACCGAGGCCGAGCCGCTGACCGTCACGCCCTCCACAGAAGTCTGTGCATGCGCGACCCCCGCCCCGCCGGCAACGACAAAGAACCCGGCGATCGAACCGGCGACCAGACTGAAAGCGGGACGCATCGGAAACACTCCTTCCGCCCCACCCAGCCGCGCCGAGCCCTTCCCCCTGCACCGATGGTAACCCTTGGGTTCTACAAACCCTTCCAGGAAGAAGTTTCGGCGAGCTCGCCGAACAGCCCCACACGCGTCCCCCGCTCGATCGACCGCTTCAGGACCGCCTGCTGGCCCCCCACATGCTGGACGAACGCCGCGGCGGCGGTCCACGCAAAGAACGAGTCTTCCCGGTTCGCGACCGACATCACCTGCGACTGGGCACGGCGCATCGAACGCTGCAACTCGGGCGAATCGATCTCCAAGGGCCTGGATGCGAGGTACGGGTGCTCGCGGTAGATGGCGTCCAACGCCTCCATCCCCTCACGCACAGAGCCGCTCAGAATCACCGAGATCGCGATCGCACGGGCCTGATCCGGGTGCGACGCGCTGTCGATCTCGGCCAGAGCCTCAGCCTTGAGTGAAGGCGGCGAGCCGAGCAGCAGACGATCGAGCACCGTCATCGAGTCCGCGGAGGCCTTGCCGCTCGCGCTCTCTGGCAGCAGCCCCGCCAGCAGGATCGGGTCGACCTCCGCCACAGCCGGCGCGTGCTGGGTGAAGACGGGCCTGCAGCCCAACGGTCCGCACACGGTCCGTGCCGACCAGCCGCCCATCGGACCCGTCGAGACGACAACCCCCTCGTCCCCGACGATCCGGCCGGGGCCGATGAAGCTCCGTTCATTGACCTTGGGCCCGCTCCGCTTCACGCGCTGGTCGACCTTCGGCGGCGCGCTGTAGTCGATCGGAACTTCAACCGGAACGGTCACGCATCGACCGTCGATCAGCATGCCGCGGTACTCCGTGCGCGTTCGTGGCGCGTCGTCGGGCACCGCGACGACCCTCGGGCCGAAGGCCACATCGCCGATGAATCCGCCCCGCTGCAGGTACAACCCGACACCCGGCACGGCGAACTGGTCCAACACCCTCTGATTCGCCTCGACGACTGTCACCGGCGCCGCGCCCGACGCCGCTGCAGCGGCCCGACGGATCACGCGGAAACTCTCTTGCCTCTCTTCGTAGGTGCGCGGAGGACGCCCCCGCTGCGTCGGGATCCTGTTGGCGATCCGCGGAAGCTTCGCGCCGGGGGTCAGACGCCCTCTGGTGTGGTCGATCACGGACCGGCGCATGCCGACCCGCACGCCTCCTGCCGCCCGGACACCGCCGCCCGGGCGAACGCCCGTCGCGAGGTTCGAGCCCGATGACGCTGTCGCCCCGCTCGCCCCGCCCTCCGACTGCGCCGAGGCGCCGGGCACGCCCATGAACATGCACGCCCCGCAGACGGAAACAGAAAGCAGCCGAAGGCGCCCCGCAGACACGCCGCGCCCCGACAACGGTCCCGACTCTCGAACCTTTTTCATCCGCCTGCCTCCCGTCGGGCCTGTCGCCCGATCGCCGCGAGCCCTCGGCGGCGGTATCGTCCTCACCGCATGGCCCAACTCTCTATACGACTCCCCAATCGCCCGGGTGTTCCCGCTCTTGCTGGAATCTTTCTCGTATGGGGCCTGCTCGTGAGCCTCCTTTGCGGCCTGATGGGGGGCTGCGCGGGCATGGGGCCCGGCCGCTACGAGCTCCAGTCCATCGACGAGCCCGTCCGCGTCAGCCCCGCGTTCTCCCTCCGGGTCTACGGCTACGACGACCAGAGCACCGCTGACATCTACCTGACAACCCTGACCCGCGACCAGCTCCGCCCGGGCGTGGACCTGTCGGAAGTTTCCGGGCACCTCATCCACATCCAGATGTTCGTCAAGCCCCGCCCGGGCCGGACGCCCATCGCCCCCACCGCCTTCAACGCCGCCGTGACCCACATCGTCATCGCCAACGGGCGCATCGGGGTCTATCGGGGCGGCGGGTTCCTGCTGCCGGGCGGGAGTGTCGGCGACCTGAACTTCGGCGGGCGCCTGATCGGCGGGACCCTCAGGCTCGAAAGCCGCAGCCAGGGCTTCAAAGACCTGCTCGGCGCCTCGGCCCTGCGAGCGAACTTCCGCGCCGAGAAACAGCACGGCACCGCCGAACTCGCCCGCCAACGCCTGCGGGAGCTGATCGCGATGACCGAGTCGGTGGAAGAGGGCGATTAGGGACGGAGGCACGAAGGCACGGAGGCAAGCAGGCACGAAGGCACAGAGGCACGAAGCGTTCAGCAACCCTGAGCACCGCCCATCTCTCCGTCTCTCCGTCTCTTCTTCCCCCCCCGCCGGGCGGGCCCCCCCCCCCCACCCCC
>REET01000187.1 GCA_007694925.1 Phycisphaerales bacterium
CAGCAGAACGGGCAGGACATCCTCGTCACCGCCCCCTCGGACTTTCTGAGCCTCGTCAACCCCCGCGTGCCCGGCGCGGGCCTGTACGCGGTGGTCGTTCCGGCGCCCGGCGCGGCGGCGGTGCTCGCAATGGCCGGTCTCGGTCTCGTCCGGCGCAGACGCTGAAGCAACGCCCTGATCTCTTCGAACAACAACGCCGGCCCGGACAGATGCCCGGGCCGGCGGTCTTTGTGTCGTGATTGATTCTTGCGTTTTAGCAGCCCTGGGCGAAGAGCGTGAGGTAGGCGAAGAAATCGTCGGCGTCGATCACGCCGTCGCTGTTGATGTCGGCGCGCATGTCTCCGGCGGCGAAGAGCTGCAGGAAGAGGAAGAAGTCGTCGGCGTCGACCACGCCGTCGCCGTTGAGGTCCGCGATGCAGGCGTCGTCGTCGCTGATGGCGATGTAAAGGTCGGCGACGACGGTGGTGCGGAAGTCGGAGAAGGTGTAGCCCACCGCGACGGTGCCGTTCTGGCCGACGCTGACGGACGCGGAGACATTCGACTGCGGCGCGTTGCCCTCCATTCGGATGGGCTCGGTGAAGCCGTTTTCGGTCTCGGCGATGAGGTAGACGCCGGGCTGGCCGAGCGAGGCGATGTTGTGGCAGAATGCGAAGTACCGCTTGTCGTCGGGGCCGAGGGCGAACTTGTCGTAGAAGGCAGCGCGGAACTGGCCGCGGGCGGTCAGGTCCTGCATCGGCGTGAAGCCGGCGCCGTTGCTCTCGATGATCGCGAATGTGTCGTCGTTTCGGAAGCCGATGGTGACCTTGCCGGTGCTGTCGGCGAGGATGCCGACCCGGGCGACATTGACGAACAGGCCGGTGCCGACGGTCTGGAAGTCGCCTGTCGGCGTGTCGTTGTTCTGGTAGACCAGCGGGTTGGCGAAGACCCCGTTGCCCTCTTCGTAGGCGATGTGGACGACGCCGTCGGGGCCGACAGCGATCGCCGGCTCGCGGTTCTCGATCGCGGAATTGTTTGTCAGGAAGACGAGGGGGCCGACGCCGTTCACCGCGTCCCATGTGGTGTAGACGATGTCGTTGCGGGGCCCGCCGAATCGCTGCGTCTGGAAGGCGAAGTGGACGACGCCGTCGGCGTCGACATCGATCTTGGGAAGGATGTACGACACATTGTCCGGAGAGATGTTGATGAGGTCGGCCTCGCCGGCCTCGATCAGCGGGCGGATCGCGCTGTTGGTGTAGCGGACCTGGTTGCCGGGGGGGCCGCTGTCGGGGAAGCCGGTGTGGAAGGTCAGGTGCAGCACACCCGACGAATCGATCATCAGGTAGGGGAACTCCTCGCGCACATTGTTATTGGTGATCTGGTTGTACTCCCAGTCGCCGGTGGCGTTGGTCGCGTACCAGACCTCTTTGCTCGTGCTGTCGGTGCTGAACTGCGAGGTGTAGGCCAGATGCACGGCGCCGTCGGGGTCGACCGCGACGCTGACGGGGTTGTTGAACATCGTGTCCTGGATCAGCAGCTCGGTCTGGAACGAGAGTTGGGCCATGGCGGCCGGAACAACGCCGACGGCGGCCATCGCGCCGGTCGCGATTCGCAACGGGATACGCATGGGAAATGTCTCCTCACATTCGGCGGTCGCCCGCCCGGTTCGTCCTCGCTTGCGGCGTCGGTCCGACGCCTCGGTTGACAGGTTCGGTCTCTGCAGTGTACCCGAAAGCCCCCCGCATCCAAGGGGGAATCCGCCCCCTGCCGCTGATGTCGCCCGAAGCGGCACGCGAGCCGCCGTCCGCGGACCGGCCCAGAGCCCGATATCCTCCCGATCTGGGTGTTGAGGAGGCAGGACTTGGGCGCGGTTGTCAGAAAGTCGGTCGGGATCGGGATCGCGCTGGGCGCTGTCGCCGCCGGGCTGACGGGCGCGTTCGCGCCGCTGGGGCTTGAGACACCCGAGCAGATCGCGCTCTCGATCCTGATCGTTGCGGCGGCGATGTGGATCACCGAGGCCGCCCCGCTGTTTGTCACCAGCCTGAGCGTGCTCGCCCTCGCGCTGGTCTGGCTGCTGCCCTCGCTGGAGTCGGCGGGCATCGAGGCCGTCCCGGCCGACTTTTCCTCTCCCTTCTTCTCCGATGTCATCCTGCTCTTCCTCGGTGGGTTCACGCTCTCTGCGGCGCTGCGCAAACACCGCTTCGACGAGCGCCTCGCCCGGGGCGTGATCCGCGCCACGGGCGGGGAGATGCCCAAGCTCATCGCCGGCGTCATGGCGATCACGGCGCTGCTCTCGATGTGGCTGAGCAACACCGCGACCGCCGCGATGATGCTCGCTCTCTGCCTGCCCCTGGTGTCGCGTCTGCCCGAGGGGCACACCGGACGCCTGGCGCTGATCCTCTCGATCCCGCTTGCGGCCAACATCGGCGGGCTGGGCACGCCGATCGGCACGCCGCCCAACGCGATCGCGGTCCGCTACCTCCAGCAGCGGGGCGAGCCGATCGACTTCGGCACCTGGATGATGGCGGGCCTGCCCGGCGTGGTCGTGCTGCTGGCTCTGGCGTGGTGCCTCCTGATGTACGCGGGGCGGAAGCAGCGAGACACAAGGTTCACCCTCGACGAAGAGCCGCCGCCCAAGGCGACGGGCTGGAAGCCCAAGCTCGTCCTCGTGATGGCGGGACTGACGATCTTCGGATGGATCACCGGCGGGTGGCACGGGCTGTCGGCCGGCACCGTCTCGCTCGCGCCGATCATCGTGCTCTTCGGGGTGGGCGTGCTCGACAGTTCCGACCTTCGATCGATGTCTTGGGATGTGCTGCTCTTGATGGGAGGCGGGCTCTGCCTGGGCGAAGTGATGGAGCGCAGCGGGCTGGCCGCAACCATCGTCGAGGTGCTGCCCCTCGAAGGCGCCCCGGCGGGCGTCGTGCTCGCGATCGTCTGCATCACCGCGTGCGCGATGTCGACGGTGATGAGCAACACCGCGACCGCGACGCTCCTTCTGCCCCTGGTGATGGGGCTCGGGGCGCTCGACCCCAGCCCGCTGGGGCTCGGGGTGGCGATGTCGTGCTCGCTGGCGATGGCGCTGCCGATCTCGACCCCGCCCAACGCCATCGCCTTCAGCTCTGGCGAGATCCGCTCCAAGCACCTGATCCTGTTCGGCGGGGCGATCTGCCTCGCGGGATTGACGCTGCTCCTGCTGGTCGGGCCGTGGTGGTGGAGCGTTGTCGGGGTCTAGCGCCCCGGAGGAGATGATGCGATGCTGGCCGAGATCCTCGCCTGCCCCCACTGCTCAGAAGACAGACTGCTCGGCGTGATCGCGCGCGAGCCCGACGCCGCGCCGACGATCTTTCTGGGCTGCGCCGCGTGCAAGGGCTTGGTCGCGAGCTTCCGCCTCGATCAGGGCTTCCTCAACCAGCGTGCCATGGAGTCGGTTGTGTCCGCCCTGGGCACCAACATCTTCGAGAGCGGGCGCGAGGTCACCGAAGCGATCAACAGGCTCTCCGCCGACGCGGTGGAACGCTACAACGCGGCCCTCGCCGAGCTCGACCGCCTCGCCAAAGAGCAGAAAGAGAAACGCGACAGCGATCGAAAAGACGGGACCAAGAGCGATCCCGAAGAAAGCGACGACACCGACGACAAAGCCAAGGACTGAAGCGAGGTCAGCCCGCCCGCGACGCCAGCCAGCCGGTGACCTGCGCCGCGTCCTCGCCGGTGTACACACGCCAGACAGTGCCGTCGCCGATCCCGACGACCACGCCCGAGGGCAGGTCGATCGCGCCGACGAAGAGCGTGTGCGAGCCCTGGGCGCCCCGCACGCGCAGCGTCGCGATGTCGCGCCAGCCGTCGGGCACGAAGAAGACCGCCTCGTCGGCCGAACGATCGCAGATCCACGCCAGCGTCCTATCGAGCCAGCGGACCGTCTCGGCCGAAGGCGACCCACCAGCGCTCTCGCCCCGCCATCGTCCCAGCTCCCGCCTGTACGCGTCGCCTGCCTCCGACCCCGGCGGAACAATCTCGATCACGCGGACATCGGCCGAAGGCTCCTGCACAGCGCGTCTGGCGACCACACCCGACGGATCCGTGCTGATGCCCCGAAGGTCGTCGCTGGCGATTTCGATCAGCTCCGGCCCCCACGAGGCGACCTCGACGGTTCCCTGCGGCGTTCTGGCCACCCGCCTCGCCGAGATGGACGCGAAGCGGGCCTCGCCATCGATGTCCGACTGCGCCCCGATGATGAGCGACCAGCGGGTCGTCTCGACGCGGACCTCTCCGCCGACGGTCACACGCGCGTCCTGCTCGATCGTCAGCTCGGCGACTGGTCTGTCCAGCCCAGCCCTCGCGCCCGACTCGGGTCGTGCCAGCACCCGCATCGACGCGAGCGAGGCAAGCACTGCCCGCACCGCATCAGCATCGGCGGGCGCCGATACCGGGTCGGTGATCCCCCACCGTCCCGCGCTCCGGGCGACGGCGAGCCTGGTCTGCCCGACACCGAGCGTGAGTCTCGACGCGTTCTCACCCATCCCGGCGAAGACCGTCCGAGGACGCCAACCATCGAAGCCCCCCGCCCAAAGGCGGTAGAGCTCTGCGGATGCGGTCATCGCCAAAGGCTCGTGATCGTCCATCACCAGCCTCGCGGGCGCGACGCCGCCGAGCCCCGGCTCGCCGAGTTCGATCAGCGCTGCGCCGGTCTCGGTGGAGAGTTCGATCCGAAGCGGATCGGTCAGTTCGTCCTGAGACTCGGCCACGCGAAGCCCGTCGCGCAGCAGTCGGCACGACGCCAGAATCCTGTCGGCGTCGAGCACCATCGCCGGCCCGTCCTCGCCCCGACGCCCGACCCAGCCGAGCGGCGTCCGCTCGGCGGTCAGCGGCTCGGCGCCGGGACGCTCGACACGGACCAGCCGCAACGCTTCCAAGCGCAGCGGCGGCGGGCCTTCAACGATGCCACCCCCCTGCGGGCGCGAACCCAGCACGACCGAAAGCAGGATGGCCGCCCCCAGCACGAGGTTGACCGCAAGCGAGATGAGCAGCGCACGCCCGAGCACGGGCGTAGTCTAGAAACGCCGACAGAGAAGACCATGCCGAATCCCCTGATCGCCATCACGACCGATCTCGAACCCGCTCGAGGGACGCTCCGAGTCTTTTCCTACCGCACCTACGCCGAGAGCGTGCTGCGGGCGGGGGGCCAACCGGTCTACCTCCCCCCGATCCGGGGCAGCGAAGCAATGGCGGCCGAACGCTTCGACGGGTTCGTCTTCGCCGGGGGCGACGACCCGCGCACCGAGCCCTTCGGCGTACCGACCCACCCCGAAGCCCGTCCCGTGCACGAAGACCGCCAGGCTTTCGAGACCGAGCTCCTGCGGCTGCTCGAATCTTCAAGAGCCGAGGCGCCGGTGCTCGGCGTCTGCCTCGGGATGCAGATGATGGCGCTCGTCGCGGGGGGAGAACTCGACCAGCACATGCCCGACACGAGGCCCGACGCGGGGCGCCACTGGGAGCAGAGCCATGCGATCGTGCCCGTTGACGGCTCGGCCTTGCCAGCCGGCGAGATCTACAGCAAGCACCGCCAGGCCGTGAGCGATCCCGGGCCGCTGCGCGTGACCGCAACCTCTGACGACGGGGTGATCGAGGCGATCGACGACCCGCACCGCCCCTTCTATCTCGGCGTGCAATGGCACCCCGAGCGCACGCCCCACGCCCCGCTCGGCCAGCGGATCTTCGACGAACTGGTCCAGGCCTGCCGCCCCGGCGCATGAAAAACGCGGGACGCCCGAAAGCGTCCCGCGAGTTTGCGGCTTGGATCTTCAGTCGCAAGGCCTGTTGCCGGACGCGGACCCCGCGCCCAGCGCCCGGCTCCCCGCGCCCCGTCAATCCTTCTTTTCGTCCTTCACCTCGTACTCGGCGTCGATCACATCGTCGTCGGCCGGGGTGTCGGTCTCTGTGCTCGCGGGCTGGCCCGAGGCGCCCTGTTGTGCCGCCGCCTCGTAAGCGGCCTTGGCCAGATCGGTGGCGGCGGCTTCGAGCTCGCTCAGCGCCGCGTCGATCGGCGCCTTCTCGTCACCCTTGAGCTTGCTCTCGAGGTTGGAGATCGCCGACTCGATCTTCGAGCGGGTCTCGCCGTCGACCTTGTCGCCGTGCTCTTCGAGCGACTTGCGGACGGTCTGGACGACGCCCTCGGCGCGGTTCTTGGTGTCGACGAGCTCGCGCCTGCGTCTGTCTTCCTCGGCGTGCGCCTCGGCGTCGGCCTTCATCCGCTCGATGTCTTCCTTGGGCAGGCCGCCCGAGTTGGTGATCTGGATGTCGGCCTTCTTGCCGGTGCGCTGCTCCGTCGCGGTCACGGTGAGGATGCCGTTGGCGTCGATCGAAAACTCGACCTCGATCTTCGGCTCGCCCCGCGGAGCCGGCGGCAGACCCGACAGGTCGAACTGGCCGAGCGTCCGGTTGTCACGCGCGAACTCACGCTCGCCCTGGAGCACATGGATCGTCACGCTCGCCTGGTTGTCCGCGGCGGTCGAGAAGACTTCCTTCTTGCTCGTCGGGATGGTCGTGTTCTTCTCGATGAGCTTGGTCATCACCCCGCCCAGGGTCTCGACGCCGAGGCTCAGGGGCGTGACATCAAGCAGGAGCACATCCTTGACATCGCCGGCCAGCACGCCGCCCTGGATCGCCGCGCCGATCGCGACCACCTCGTCGGGGTTGACGCTCTTGTTGGGCTCCTTGCCGAAGATCTCTCGGCAGACCGCCTGCACCTTGGGGATGCGGGTCGAGCCGCCGACGAGGATCACCTCGTCGACCTTGGACGGGTCGAGCTTGGCGTCCTTGAGGGCGGTCAGCACCGGCTCGCGCAGGCGCCGGAAGAGGTCCTCGCAGAGGCCCTCGAACTTGCTCCGCGTGATCGACATCTGCAGGTGCTTGGGGCCGTTCTGGTCGGCCGTGATGAACGGGAGGTTGACCGTCGTCTCCTGCATGGTGGAGAGCTCGATCTTGGCTTTCTCCGCGGCGTCCTTGAGGCGCTGCATCGCCATCGCGTCGTTGCGGAGGTCGATCCCCTCCTGACGCTTGAACTCGTCGGCGATGTGGTTGATGAGCTTCTGGTCGAAGTCGTCGCCACCGAGGTGGGTGTCGCCGTTGGTGCTGAGCACCTCGAAGACGCCGTCGCCGACATCGAGGATCGAGATATCGAAGGTGCCGCCGCCGAGGTCGAAGACCGCGACTTTCTCGTTGGTCTTCCTGTCGAGGCCGTAGGCGAGGGCCGCGGCGGTCGGCTCGTTGATGATGCGCTCGACCTTGAGGCCGGCGACCTCGCCGGCGTCCTTGGTCGCCTGACGCTCCGAGTCGTTGAAGTACGCCGGGACGGTGATGACCGCCCGCTCGACGCTCTCGCCGAGGTAGTTCTCGGCGATCTTCTTCAGGTCCTGGAGGACGAAGGCGGAGATCTGCTGGGGCGTGTATTCCTTGTCGCGGACCTTGACCTTCACAAAGTCGTCGCTGCCGCCGACGATCTCGTAGGGGATCTGCTTCTCCTCGTCGCGGACTTCCGAGCCGCGCCGGCCGATGAAGCGCTTGATCGAGGAGACGGTGTTCTTGGGGTTGGTGACCTGCTGGTTCTTGGCGGGCTGGCCGACGAGGCGTTCGCCCTTGTCGGTGAACGCGACGACCGAGGGGGTCGTGCGGTTGCCCTGCGAGTTGATCAACACGCGGGGCTCGTCGCCCTCCATGATCGCCACGACCGAGTTGGTCGTGCCGAGGTCGATGCCGATGATGCGGTTCGAAGCCATGTTCGCTCCCTTGCCGGAGTGGTGGTATTCGCTCTCGATGGGGCATCATTGCAATCCCGGTGCCAAAGCGACGCCCCCGCCTCAACCCCCCGTGGAGCGTGAAACGCCGGCCCGCACGCCCTGATTTCTGCCGATTTGGCAGCCCCCGGCCCCCGCGAGTGCCCCCACGAGCGCCCCCACGGGTGTCCGGGCGTGCCCCCGCCGATGCGATCCGACGCATGGACCGGCAGGGGTCGGGGCAAGGCCCCCTGCCCGGAATCTCAGGCCCGCTGGCGGAACAGCGGCCGCGGGCGCGGGGTTGGCCTCCCCGTTCGGCAACACCCGAACGGGACAGCGGAGAATCGACATGAAGAGCCGTCACCGCGAAACCCCAGAACACGGCCCGCGCCAGATCAGAACAATCGGGCTCGCGGCAGCGGGCTTGCTGCTCGCCTTCGCCCCCGCCGCGACGGCGTCAAAATCCGTCACCTACACCCGCCATGGTGACACGGTGGTCGTTCGTCCGGCCCACCAGCCGCACACCGTCACCACCACCCGCGTGATCCGAACCTCCGACGGGCGGATCGTGCACCGCGAGGTCACCCGCGAGGCCTCTCGCGAGCAGGTCGTCGTCAACCAGATCGTCTCCGACGCACGGCGCGACGGCCGGGCCGCCAACAGGCAAGCCCCGCGCCGGCACACACCCGTCGTGATCGAGGAGCGTCCGCGTTCCATCCACGGCGGCGGCTTCACGCACCTCCAGCCCGCCTACGAGGGCCGGGAGTTCCACAACGCCCAGGCCCCACAGCGGTCCCAGGCCGTTCAGTTCACACGCTCGACCTTCACCCCCGCGTACAACCACCGCGTCGCCCCGCGAACCATCAGCCAAACCACCTGCACCACAACCCAATACGGCGTCTTCCCCGGCACCGTCGTCCGCTCCCCGGTCTACACCCGGACGGTGCACCACCACCACTACACGCCGGGCGTCCGCTACACCCACCGATACCACCGCGCCCCGAGCGTCTCGGTCCACGGCACGATCGGCGGCGGCAACTCGCGCGTCGGCTTCCATGTCGGCCAGAGATTCCACCACGGACGGAGCCACATCGGCTACCGGCACAACTGGCACCGCCCGAGCAGATCGGGCGTGCACATCCGGATCGGAAACTGATCCTTTCTCCGACCGCCGTGGCGCTGACGCGCCCGGCGGCGGTCTTTCTCAGGCATCCATCCCGCCCACTCCAAGGTCCCCACCCCTTGTGCGGCCCGGTCTGAACAGTCCGGGCCGCGCTTTTTCTGATGCGAATGTCCGTTCAGAGACCCCGCCGGTTGACCCGGGCGGGGTTATTTTCAATGATTCCTGAAAGATCCGGCGGCTTCCCTCGGTTTGCACTTTTTCCGCCGGAGCCCTCTTCCCTCGCAAGGCGACCCGATGACCGCGACACTCCCCGCCACGCCGCCCCCGAGCCTCCAGAGAGACCCGCGCCTCGACGCGGTCCGCGCTAAGGTCGAGCGGGGCGAACGCCTCAGCCTCGCCGACGGGGACCTGCTCTACACCACCCCGGACATATGGACGGTCTGCGAGCTCGCGCAGCTCGTCCGCGAGCGTCTGCACCCGGGCGTGGCGTACTACAACATCAACCGGCACATGAACTACTCCAATGTGTGCGCGCTCTCGTGCAAGTTCTGCGAGTTCTTCCGCAAGAAGGACGAGCCGGGCGCGTACACCCGCGACATGGGCTACATCGCCGAGCAGGCGCGCGGCGCCGTGGAGAACGGCGCGACCGAGATGCACATCGTCGGCGGGCTGCACCCCTACCTCCCCTGGAGCTACTACCCCGAGATGCTTCGGACGATCCGCGAGGCGGCGCCGGGGCTGCACATCAAGGCGTTCACCGCCGTCGAGGTCGTCCACCTCGCCAAGATCGCCAAGAAGTACAAGCGTTCCGACCGGACTTCGGGCATCCGAGCAGTGCTGGAAGAGCTCATCGAGGCGGGGCTCGGCTCCATTCCCGGCGGCGGCGCCGAGGTCTTCGATGACCGCGTGCACGACGAAGCGTTCAAGGGCAAGATCCGCTCAGACGAATGGCTCGATGTCCACACCGTCGCCCACGAACTCGGCCTGAACTCAAACGCGACGATCCTCTACGGGCACATCGACTCTCGCCGCGAACGCCTCGTGCATATGGAGATCCTCCGCCGCGCCCAGGACCAGGCCCTCGCCCGCCTCGGCTACGAGGGAGACCCCTCAATGCCGATCGAGCCCGGCCTGAACGCGACCGAGGCGATCACGGCCCCGCCCGTCACGCTCACGCGCCCCGGCACGCCGATGCCGCTGAAGATGCGGGCGGAAAAGCTCGCCTCGGGCGAACGCCCCGGCGGCTACTTCCAGACGATCATCCCGCTCCCCTTCTTCCCCGACGGCAGCGAGCTCGAAGCCCTGCCCGGCCCCGGCGGGCTGGAGAACCTCCGCACCATCGCCGTCGCCCGCCTGATGCTCGACAACTTCCCGCATGTCAAGGCCTTCTGGATCATGCAGACCCTGTCGATGGCCCAGATCATGCTCCAGAACGGGGCCGACGACATCGACGGCACCGTCGTCTGGTACGACATCACCAAAGTCGGCGGGTCGAGCACCCACCAGGAAACCACCGTCTGGGACCTGCAACGCGCCATCCGCGAGGCAGGATTCGAGCCGGTTGAACGCGACACGCTTTATCGGCGCGTGCTGCGCGATGGCAAGGACTGGCGGCTTGCGGACTGAGGCTCACCTCGGCGCCAGATCGATCGCCGTCTGCACCAACGGCACGAATGCCGGGAACAACCTGCTCGCCACAAACTCCGCGTCCTCTCGACGCCAGGTCGGGTGGTAGAGGGCGTAGCGCACGCCCACCCGAAGCTCGCGGCAGGCCATCGCACGCCGGTACAGGTCGCCCGTGAGCGTCAGCGGGGCGCCGTTGCGGCGGGTGCCATCGCCCGTGAAGACCCGCTCCGTGGTCAGGACCGACCAGCGGCCCTGGGCGTCGCGCCCCTCGACGGTGTACTCGATCAGCCCGACATCGGGGTCGCGCAGCTCCAGCGCCCAAGTCGATAGGGTCAGGCGTCCGCCCTCGACCGGGCCGGTCCGCTGGACCTTCAGCCGCCAGTTCGCCCGCTGGATGAAGTCGATCATCGAGATGCCGCGACCGGTGTGCGGGTTGCGCAGGGTGACGCCGGTGATGAAGAGCACGCCGGTGGCGTAGAGCTCGTGGTAATCGAACGAGATGCGCGCGTAGCCGTTGCGCCCCCAATCCGTCCCCCACGAGTTCTTGATGATGAAGCCGACCTCGTCGTAGCCGACGATCGTCACGGCGTGCCCGGAGTACTGGTTCTGCGGGTAGACCCCGCGCCGTCGCCAACGCCCATCGCGGAGGGCGGCTGTCAGCCCGTCGCCACCGGCCATGAGCCTCGCCCGGTTGTAATCGACCCACTGCGTCCCCGACCGACCGCCGGGCTCCCCCCGGGCCGGCGCAAACTGTTCGAGCATGCCGGGGTGGATGATGTCGCGGACGCCGTCGCCCCGGAAGTTGGCGTGGTTTGGCAGGTCCGACCAGGGCTTTTCGTGCACCAAATAGGTCGCTGGGATCGCGAGCACGCCCGCGTCCAGCGCGTCCTTGATGCGCTGAACATTCTTCGCCTCGTCGCCCTCGTAGACCTTCCACTGGTGGCGCCGGAAGCCGTACTTGCCCGCCGCATCGCGCATCCCCTCGAACTGCGAGGGGTCGACCTGCGCAAGCTCGATGAACCGCCTGATCTCCGGCGGCGTGCGCCGATCGACGCGGATCGGGTTCGGGTTGTAGGGCAGGAACTCCTCGGCGCAGGTGCCCAGCAGTTCGAAGAGGTGCACATACGCCATGAAGTCGTCGCCCTCGCGGATCGTCACCTCCCGACCGTTCAAGCGAAGCCAGTGGTCGACGGATTGCTGGTTGTTTTTCACCGTCGCGTAGAGCATCTGCTCACTCAGGTTCGTCGGAACGCCCGGGAAGGTCTCGAGCGCCGCGCAGATCGAGAAGGCGACGCAGGTGCCCCTGGCCCCCTGGTTCTTCACCGGCGACTGCGCGTGCCTGTAATCGACCTGCGCGTGGGCGAGCTCCGCGTGAGCGAACAGGGCAAGCCACACCGCCGCGACCACACCGATTGTTCTTTGCATGACAGACCCCACCATGATCACCGTCCGATCCGTTCGGCCATAAAACGCAGCTTCAACGCCAGTTCTGGCCAGGCGGCGTCCGCCTCCGCCGCGACCGCTCCGGACGCGGCCTCCACCAACGCCGCCTCGACACGAGCCAGCTCGATCCACAGCTCCGCACGACGCATCGCCCCGAGCGTCCCGCCCGGCACGCGTTCGATGAAGCGTTGAGCCGCCTGAAACTCGCCTCGCTCGATCGCTGCTCGCGCCAGCTCGGCCCGGAGTTCGACAAGATCTTGCGAGACGGGCGTGCCCTCGGCCGCGGCTTCGGCCGCGGCAACCGCTCTCTCTGCCGCCTCGCCACGCTCCGATGCATTGGCGATCACGCGCAGACGG
>REET01000087.1 GCA_007694925.1 Phycisphaerales bacterium
TGGAGGACGCCGGGGAACATGGGCTTTCCCGGGTAGTGGCCCTTCACCCAGAACTCGTCATCGCGAACGATCTTGAGCGCGACACCCGAGCTGTGGTCATCCGACTCCCAGACGATGTGATCCAAGAGCGACATCTCGCCGCGGTGCGGGTTGTACCCCTCGATGTGCTCGCGTCCGTAAAGACGGGTGTCGAGATCGACGCCGGCGAGGTCAACGAGAAACTTCGATTCGACGAGTTGATCGCTCATGGCAGGGCGTTTGCGCGTACACGCCGCGGCGTTAACGCGTCTCCTCCGTCTTGCGCAGATCCAGGATCTGCTGACGGATGTCCTGGGCGATCGACTTGATGTCCTGCATCGCCTGGCGCACCCGTGTTCCCGCGGCCTTGTTGCCGCCCTCGGCCTTGGCGATGTCTTCGTCCAGGGATGCGACGATGCCCTTGAGTCGATCAAATGCTTCCACGGCTCACCCTTCCGTTCCGCCCAGGAGGGCCGGTCTTCTCCAGAGGTCACGACGACGCGACGGCCCGGGGGTCCGGGCCTGGAGACCCGCGTCGGCGAGGGCCGCCGTGCCGGCGACCGTCGCAAGTCTAGCCGGAAAACCCGCCCAGACGATGCCTGAGCCGTCCCGGGTGCCGCCTACCCAGGCCAGTAGGGTGTTTACCCCGCTTTTCGGCCGAACAGATCCACCAGGCGCTCCAGACGCTCGATCGCGGCCCGCACATACACCGGGCGCCCCTCGCGGGCGAGGAAGACCGGGACGCACGCGGCCGTCAACAGGCGCCGGATGTCCGCCAGCTCGTAGTCCCGGTCGCCGACGGGCAAGCCATGGCGCAGGCGTGCCTCGGCCATCGCCTCGACCGGGCTGACCCCGCCGAGCTTGTCCTCGTGGCCCCAGAAGAGCCGCTCGAAGTAGACCGCGTCCTCGACCCAGTGCCCGGGGTGGACCAGGCCGAGGTCGATCAGGGCCCAGCGCCCCCCGTTCTCGCGGCGCATGGCGTTGCCGGGGTGCAGGTCGCCGTGGCACCAACCGTTCATCGGGCGGGCCCACCAGCGCTCCAGGACGCTGTGCAGGCGCCCGTCGAGCCGGTCCAGCGTCGAGGCCCAGCGGTCGGGCTCGTCGAGGCCGCAGTCGTAGACCCGCTCGCGGCTCTTCTTGATCAGCTTGGACCACTGGCAGTACTCGGGGCGGCCGGGGCCGCAGCCGATCAACTGGGCGGCCTTCTGGAACTCCGCCGCCGCCTCCATGACCGAACGGATCGAATCGGCGCACAGATCTCTTGAGACGGGCCTGCCCTCGAACCGCTCGACGATCAGCCACGCCATGTCGTACGAGCCGACCTCCAGCCCCGAGGCGACGACGCGAGGGGTCGGGAGCGATCGGGCGGCTTGCGAGTCCCAGTCGGTTTCGCCGACGGCGCCCAGCCGCGTTGTCCATGAATACTCGCGTGCGCCGACTGGGACCTTGACCATCACGCGGATGGTCTTGTCGTCGGATCGACGCCATGTCGAGAACCCGGTGGCCGCGCCGCCTCGCTGCCATGTGGACCTGAACCATTCGATCTCGCCGAGGCGTCCTTCGCAGGCCTCGCGGAGAGCGGGTCCGAGCGACGCCCCGAGAGAGAGGGTGTCGTCGTCTTCGAAGATCTGATGCGTGCGCTTCGGTCGGTGAACCGCGGCTTCGTTCGGGGGTGAGGGGGTTGTCGGCGGCCTGTCGAGACGGGTGGAGACACCCGTTCTGTCGGGCCCTGTCTGAACACGCTCCGCCGACCACGCTGTGGTCGGCACGCTGCGCAAGGGGCGATCCGCCATGCCGGCCTCACCTCCTTTCGGATTCGGCCAACACCACAGTGTACTACGACTCTCGCGCCTGCAAAAGCCCCACAATCTGGGCGGGAGTGAGTGATTCCACACGCGCGCCCGGATCAACGCCGTCCGGAAACGGAAAATTCCGTCCGAGAACACTCCCGAGCTGCTTCCTGCGCGACGAGAACAGGCGTTTGCTCAGCAACGCCAGACCCTGAAGATCGCCGCACAGAGGATGTCCGAGCCTGTCGATACGCACCATCGCGCTGTTGACCTCGGGCCTCGGCCAGAAGCACGAGGGCGGGAGGTTCGCGATGATGCGTACTTCTGCGCACGACTGTGCGACGACACTGATCGGCCCGTACGCCTTGGAGCCGTGCGCCGCCGCCATGCGCTCGGCGACCTCGCGCTGGATCGTCACGCACATGCGTTCGCAGTTGGGATGATCGACCAGCAGCGTCATGATCAGGGGCGTGGCGGCGCCGTAGGGGAGGTTGGCGACCAGGGAAAACCCCCGGCCACCGATCTTGGAGGCGACCTCGGTCGAGAGCTGCGACTTTTTCGCGAGGCAGTCGCCCTCGATGAGCGTGAAGCGATCGTTCGCGCCGAGGCGTTCGCGCAGCAGTTCGCACAGCCCTCGGTCGAGCTCGCAGGCGATGACTTCCGCGCCGCGGTCGAGCAGTTCTTCTGTCAGCGTGCCGGTGCCCGGGCCGACTTCGAGCACGAGCGATCCGGGGCCGACCTCCGACGAGTCGGCGAGCTTGCGCAGAAGGTTGTGGTCGATCAGGAAGTTCTGGCCGAAGCTCTTACGCGGCGCGAACCCGCGCGATTCGAGCAGCGCCCTGATCTCCGCGAGCGTCTGCACCGGCTCACCACTCGCCCGCGAGGATACGGTCGATCGCGTGGGCGACGCCGTCTTCCTCGTTGCTGAGCGTGGAGCGGTCGGCGACCGCTCTCACCTCGGGGCGCGCGTTGGCCATCGCGACGCCGAGCGCAGCGCCCCTGACCATCTCGATGTCGTTGACCTGGTCGCCGATCGCGGCGATCCGCCCGGTGTCGATCCCGTGCGAACTCGCCAGGTGTTCCAGGGCGCTCCACTTGTTGACGCCGCTGTCGCACATCTCGATCACATCGTAAGTCGCCCCGGCGGGCAGCCCGACATGATCGGGATCGAACACGCCCTGGAAGTGCTGGATGGTGAAGCGTCCGGCGAACCGGTCGGTCAGCCCCGCCTTGATCGGCGCGAAGTCGGCGCTCATCCCCGCGACGCCGAAGCGGACGGTGTGCTCGGGGTGCTCGTCCTCGTCGAGATGCCGCGCGTAGCGGACGCTGACGCCGGTGTGGTTGAACCACCACTCATTGCACTGGCCGATGGGGTGGTTTTGCTCGCCCCGGACGACGAGGTAGTCGTACCCGGTCTCGGTCGCGTCCTTGAGCACCAAAACCGCGTACCCGTGCGAGAGCAAGAGGTCGGTCGCGGGGTGGAGCAGGTCGGGCTGCAGCGAGAAGCGGTGGATCGTCCGCCCGTCCCCCGCATCAGCGATGATCGCCCCGCCGGCCGTGACGATCGGGGTCCGCTGGCCCACGGCAACCGCGGTCGCGAGCGTCTCGCGCGTGCCCCGCCCGGTGCAGAGGGTGACCTCCAGCCCGGCCTTGCGGGCCCGGTCGAGGGCCTTGAGGTTGGCGCGGCTGACTTTGCCGCGAGGGTCGAGGAGCGTGCCGTCGAGATCGATCGCGAGGAGGTCGTAACGCATGGGGGTTCGATGGTAGGGGGGACACTGCGCAGAGCGGGGTGGTGGCCATCTGCGCATAGTCCTATAATAACATGCCCATTTCCGACTCAGGTGGGGTAGTTATGGCTAATTCAAAATCAGATTTTGAATTTGTCATAGATCCGGGCGATACACTTCGCCATGATCGAACGCGATCTCGCGCCGAGGATTCTCCGGGCCGCCGCCTCGTTTCCGGCGGTGACCCTGACGGGCCCTCGCCAGAGCGGCAAGTCGACGCTCTGCCGCGCGCTCTTCCCCGAGCACCCCTACGCGAATCTGGAGTCCCCGGATGTGCGCGAGTTCGCCGCCTCCGATCCGCGCGGGTTTCTGTCGCAGTTCCCGCGCGGGGCGATCCTCGACGAGGTGCAGCGTGCGCCGGAGCTGGCTTCTTATCTGCAGCCCCTGATCGACGAGGACCCGGCCCCGGGCAGGTGGATTCTCACGGGCTCGCAGAACTTCGCGCTGCTCGAATCGGTGAGCCAGTCGCTGGCGGGTCGTTCGGCGGTGCTGCACCTGCTGACGCTGACTCGGGGCGAGATCGCCCGGTTCCCGGGCCCGCCGCGAACGCTCGACGAACTCCTGTTTACAGGCGGCTATCCACGCATCTATGACAGGCAGATTCCAGCGTCGGACTGGCTGTCGGCGTACGCGGCGACCTACATCGAGCGCGATGTGCGCACGATCTCGAATGTCGGCGATCTGACGGCGTTCCGGCGATTCGTCGAGCTCTGCGCCGGGCGGACGGCGCAGCTGCTGAACTATTCGCAGCTCGCCGCAGACAGCGGCGTCAGCCAGCCGACCGCCAAGGCGTGGGTCTCGATCCTCGAAGCGAGCTTCATCATCTTCCTCCTGCCCGCCTGGAGCGGCAATCTGCGCAAGCGCCTGGTGAAGATGCCCAAGCTGCACTTCTACGACACGGGCCTCGTCTGTCACCTCTTGGGCATCCGAACGGCGCAGGAACTCCGGACACATCCGCTGAGGGGGCCGGTCTTCGAGACATGGGTCGCGTCGGAGGCCGCCAAGCACCGCCTCAACGCCGGCGAGCGGGGCGGCATGCACCACTACCGCGATCGGGCCGGCGTCGAGGCGGACCTGCTGGTCGATCGATCGGGCGGGGGCGTGCGCGTCGTCGAGGCCAAGGCGGGCGCGACGATCGCCAAGGACATGCTCGCCCCTGCGCTCAGAGTCGCCGGACTGCTCGGGGGCGGTGAGGGCGAGCGGCCGCTGGTGGTCTATGGCGGCGATGAACGCCAGGAACGCTCGGGCTGCGTGGTCTCGGGGTGGGCCCGGCTGTCGCCCGAGGATGTCCGCTGATCGCCGCGTGCGGGGCGGGAAGGCCAATACACTGACTCCGGACCGGGCCCGCGCGAGGCCGACTTTCCGCAAGCGAGGACAGCCATGACCATCACCACCCACCGCCCCTTCGACGCACGCACCGACGACATCCTCCGCCAGCTCGTCGAGGGCGGGCAGTACAAGCACCTCCAGACCCTCACTTCGCCCATGGACGCGACGGTCCGCCTCCGCGGGTCCGACGGCTCTGAACGCGAGGTCGTCTGCCTCTGCTCGAACAACTACCTCGGCCTTGCCAACCACCCCGAGGTCGTCGAGGCGGGGATCGAGGGCCTGAGGAAGTACGGGGCGGGGACCGCCTCGGTCCGGTTCATCTGCGGGACCTTTGAGCCGCACGAAAAGCTCGAGGAGCTCATCGCCCGCTACATGGGCACGCCCTCGGCGTACACCTTCGTTTCGTGCTGGACGGCCAACGAGGCGCTCTACCCGACCTTCGCCGAGCCGGGCGACATCCTCATCAGCGACGAGCTGAACCACGCCTGCATCATCGACGGGATCCGCCTGGCTTCGACCATGAAGAAGGGCGTGCACAAGACCGTCTACAAGCACGCCGACCTCGACAACCTCGAAGAGAAGCTCAAGGCGGCACAGAACAACGACGAGGTGACCGGCCAGGCCTGGGTCGTCACCGACGGCGTCTTCTCCATGGAGGGCGACATCGCAGACCTGCCGGCGCTGCGAGCCCTCTGCGACAAGTACGACGCCATGCTCGTCGTCGACGACTCGCACGGGCACGGCGTCATGGGCGCACGCGGGCGGGGCACCCACGAGCACTTCGGCATGGTCGACCACCTCGACGGCCATCACGACGACACCGACGAGAACGGACGCGTCGACTACTTCACCGGCACGCTGGGCAAGGCCCTCGGCGGCGGCGCGGGGGGCTTCATCGCCGGCGACAAGCGGGGCACAGAGCTCATCGTCCAGCGCGGGCGTCCGACGCTCTTTTCCAACGCACTGCCGGTGACGGTCGCGTGCAGCGCCGCCAAGGCGATCGAGATCCTGCTCCGCGAGCCCGAGCGCGTGCAGCAGCTCAAGGACAACACCGCCTACGCCCGCAGAAAGATCACCGGCGCGGGGTTCGAGGTCATCGACTCGCCGACGGCGATCTGCCCGATCATCGTCGGCGACACGGCCAAGGCGATCTCGATGAGCAAGCGCCTGCTCGAGCTGGGCGTCTTCGTCATCGGCTTCGGCTACCCCGTCGTGCCCGAAGGCCACGCGAGGCTGCGGATCCAGATCTCCGCCGCGCACACGACCGAGCACATCGATGCGCTGGTGGATGCGCTGAAGAAGCTTTGACAGGGCGCAGGGGGCCGGGCGCGGGGCGCTGGGATGTGGCACTGGCGGCTTGCCCGCCAGTGTTTCCTGTCACCGATACAGCATGCCGAAAAGACACTGGCGGCTCGCCCGCCAGTGCCACAGGTCTATCCCCTCGCTCACGCCGCCTGGAGTTGGTAGAGCGCGTGCCTGATCCAGCGGTCGCCGCCGACTCTTCGGAGCTCGGTGCTCTCGCCCTGTTTCTTGAAGCCGAGTCGATCGGCGAGGCGTTCGCTCGCGGTGTTGCCCGGGACGATCCAGGCGCTGACGCTGTGCAGGCCGAGGCCGGCGGGCGGGGGTTGCAGGGCGTGGTCGGCCAGGGCGCCGACGCCCTCGGCCCCGAGCCCCTGGCCTGAAAACTCGGGGCGCACCCACCAGTTCGCCTCGGCGTGGAAGTCCAGCCCCCGTTCGATGGTCGTCAGGTTGAACGCCCCGGCGATCGTCCCGTCGGCGAGCACGCCGACGCGCCGGAAGGCGGTGCCTCGTGACTCCCCCTCTTCGGTCAGGCGGAGTTGGCGGTCGAACAGGGCGTGGTCGTCCTCGCCCTGCTCGTGGATCGGCATCCAGCGGTCCAGGGCCAGGCGTGCGGCGTCGACCGCTTCGACAAACGCCGCGCGGTCGCCCGCGTGCAGCGGTCGGAGCGTCATCCGCGAGGTCAGCACCACGCCCGGGCCGACGGGGTCGACGCGGACGGGCTGGGTCGGGATCAGACGCGTCGGCGCCCGCTGGGTCTTGGTGTTGCGTCGGGCCATCGGCGTTCCCCCGCATCGGGTTCGGGTCGCCGCCCGGGAAGGGGCGGGGCCCGTGGGTCTACGCTCGATTGCACCATGCAGACCGAGCCTTCCATCCTGCTCCTGCGCTTCGGGCTGTTGATCGTCGTCGCCGCAGTTTTTGGGGTGCTGCTGCGCCGGTGCGGTCTGCCCGGCGGACGGCCGGCTTCGGCGATCGTCGGCGGGGCGATCGCGGGCGTGCTGCTGGGGCCGATGGTGCTCGGGGCCGCGGCGCCGGGGCTGCACACCTCGATGACCGTCGGCGGCCTGCAGGAATTGCGCGAGCTGGAGACGCGACGAACGGAGATGATCGCCGAGCGCGACCGCGAGCTGGCGGTCCTCCGCGAGATCGATGTCAGCGCTGTCGCGCTCGACGAGCACGAGGCCGAGTTCGCCGAACTGCTCGACGCCGAGCTCCGCCCCTACCGCCAGAGCCTCGACATGGCGAGAAAGGCCCACCGCGAGGCCTCGGGCGCGATCGTCGCCGGGCTCGCGGCGTGGGTCTTCGCGCTCGCGGGCGTCGCCGGACGCTTTCGGAAACGGAAGCTCCGCGTCGACGAACGCCGGACACTCGTTGTCGCGGGCGTGGTGGCGGTCGTCGTCACGGCCGGGGTGGTCGCGGTGATCGTGCAGCGCCTGTTCACGCTGTCGCGCGACGAGGCGGTCGCGATCGGGGCGGCGGTCGGCGCGGGCTCGGCCTTTGCGCTGCTCCCGATGCGTTGGGTCGCGAGCGAGGGGCGGGCAGGCTCGGGCTGGTACGGGTTCGCTGGCCTGATCGTCGCGTGCGGTGCGATGGCGGCGTTCGGTTCCGATGAGATCCGCGGCTACGCGCTGGTCGCGCTGGGCGGGCTGGCGATCGGCTGGGTTGCAAGGCCCGCGGTCGCGGGGAGCCGTCGCATGCGCAGGATCGCCACGCCCCTGGCGCTCTACGCCGGCGTCGGCCCGCTCACGGCCTTCATGGTCTCGATGACCGAGCCCGCGGCGATCTTCTCGGGCTGGACGCCGGCGTTTCTGGCGATCGCCCTGTTCCTGATCGCCGGGCTGCCGCAGTGGCTCGGGGCGGTGCTGGCGCTGGGGGCGATCGGTGGCGCCGAGCTCGGGGAGCGCAAGAGCCAGCGCAGGCTGGAGCTTCACGCGCGGGGCGTCCCGCTCACGCAGATGGTCCTGCTCGCCCTGGTCTGCGCCGCGGGCGTGCTCGATCCGGCGTCGTCGCTGGGCGCCGCGATCGTGGCGGGCGTGGTGCTCGGCGCGATCGAGAACGAGACGACGGTGGGGATGGCGAGGTCGCTGCTGAAGCAGGTGGAGGAGATGGAGTAGGGGGCGCGTCTTGGACAGGGCTTCGGGATTGAAGCCGGTGTATCTTGTCTGTGACCACGATTGACAGGAGGGCGAGGATGGGCAGCAACATCGCACGGGTTCGGCGAGTTACTTCGGCTTCGTTCGTATTGCTCTTGGTCACCCTGATGCAGCCGACGGAGGCAAGGGCAACGCCGCCCGGCGCGGAGCTTTCGTTCCGGGACGGGCTCGGGCTCAACTATTCACTCGTGCTGAGCTGGGATGAGCTTCAGGAGAAAGGTGAGCCGGAGCGTCTGCGCTTTCGGGGGAAGATCCGGGGTGAGGAGGGGTCGCATGCTGCGGAAATCCAGGCACGGCTCGGTGTATCAGAAGTGTTGCGGCAGCTCGAAGATGTGATCGCCGACCGCGTCGGCGATGCAACGGTTGTTGTGACGGCTTGCCGCAGGTCTGTTGTGCTTGCTCGGCCGTCCGATCCGGACAATCGGGGCGACATGATGGTGATGATCGATCGTGCGGGCGGCGCCGAGGTTCGCGTGGTTTACTGGGGCGACTGGGAGCGTGTGCTTGCCGGTTTTCACGCCGATGGGGACACACTTCGTGGCGAGCCCGCCGCGGTTTTCCTGACCGGTGTGCTGGAAGTGGTTGGCGCGTTCGGGGCGGGCGCCACGCTCCCGGATTCTGGCGACACGCCCGGCAAGCTCACGGACTTCATCGCGGCGACCGCGGACATCTTCGGCGGCGTACAACGCATCGCGTACGCAGAGTGGCACTTCGGCGAAGGGATCAACGCGGTAAACGCGCGAAGCCGGTAGTGTTTTGTGGATGATCGATGCGCCCCAGATGAGAACCAGATGAAAAAACACTGGCGGACAAGCCGCCAGTGCCACAGAAGTCTTCATTGATTCGGGGCGCCCGCCCGGGCCACTCTTACTCCACGGTCACCGACTTCGCCAGGTTCCTCGGCTTGTCGACATCGTGGCCGCGGAGCACCGCCGCGTGGTACGCCATGAGCTGCAGGGGCACGACCGTCAGCAGCGGGCTGATCGGCTCGGGGCAGCCGGGGACATAGATCACTTCCTCGGCGACCGAGCGGATCTCTTCGTCGCCCTCGGTGGCGATGGCGATGACATGGCCGCCGCGGCTGCGAACCTCTTCGATGTTGCTGATGACCTTGTCGTACTGGCTGCCCTTGTTTGCGATGAAGACGGCGGGCATGCCCTCGTCGATGAGTGCGATGGGCCCGTGCTTCATCTCAGCCGCGGGCATGCCCTCGGCGTGGATGTAGCTGATCTCCTTGAGCTTGAGCGCGCCTTCCATGGCGGTGGGGTAGTTGTACCCGCGCCCGAGGAAGAGCCAGTTGTTCCGCTCGACATACCGCTCGGTGATGCGCCGGATCTCGTCGTTGGTCGCGAGGATCTGCTCGATCTTGTCGGGCACGGCGTCCAGCGCGTTCATGATCCGGGCGCAGCGCTCGGGCGAGGTCACCCGCCGGCGACCCATAAACAGCGCGATCAGCGTCAGCACCGTCACCTGGCCGGTAAACGCCTTGGTCGAGGCGACGCCGATCTCCGGGCCCACGCGCAGGTAGACGCCCATGTCCGTCTCGCGCGCGATCGACGAGCCGACGACATTGACCACGCCCACCGAGAGCGCGCCCTTGTCCTTCGCCTCGCGCAGCGCCGCGATCGTGTCGGCCGTCTCGCCCGACTGGCTGACGGCGATCACCACCGTCCCGTCCTCGACGATCGGGTTGCGGTAGCGGAACTCGCTGGCGTACTCGCACTCGGTGGGGATCTTGGCGATGTCCTCCATGAGGTACTCGCCGATCATCGAGGCGTGCAGGGCCGTGCCCTGGCCGGTCAGGATGATGCGCTTGGCCTTGACGAGCTCCTTGGCGAACTGCGCCAGCCCGCCGAGCACGACCTTGCCCTCGTTGTGGTCGATGCGCCCGCCCAGCGTCGTTCGCAGCGAGGCGGGCTGCTCGAAGATCTCCTTCTGCATGAAGTGGCTGAAGCCCCCGAGCTCGATCTGCTCGAGCTCGTACTCCAGCTCCGTGACCTTCGGCATGATCTCGACATTGTCGACCGTCGAGGTCCTGAACCCCTCGCGCGTGATCTTGACGACGTTGTAATCGTCGAGCATGAACGCCTGGGTCGTGTGCGCCACGATCGCCGACGCGTCAGAAGCGACGATGAACTCCTCGTTCCCCACGCCCACCAGGAGCGGCGACCCCTTGCGGGCGCACACCATCACCCCCGGCTCGTTCTCGCAGATCACCGCGATCGCGTACGCCCCCTTGACCTCGCGCAGCGCCGTCTGCACCGCGGCTTCCAGGTCGGTCCCGTTCTCGGGGTCGTACAGCTCCCCGATCAGCATCGCCAGGACCTCTGTGTCGGTCTCGGAGTGGAAGGTGTGCCCGCGCTCCATCAGGTACTTGCGCAGGGCCGAGTGGTTCTCGATGATCCCGTTGTGGACGAGGCAGATCCCCGCCTTGTCGTCGCGGTGGGGGTGGGCGTTGGCCTCGGTCACGCCGCCGTGGGTCGCCCAGCGGGTGTGGGCGAGGCCGATCGAGCCGTCGAAGCCGCCCAGCTCCTTCAGCCGGTTCTCCAGGTGCGAGACGCGCCCGACGGACTTGGCGACCTCCAGCCCGAACTCATCGGAGAGGATGCCGATCCCCGCCGAGTCGTACCCGCGGTACTCCAGGCGCTTGAGTCCCTCGATCAGGAGGGGTCTGGCCTTCTTGGCCCCGATGTAGGCGACGATCCCGCACACGCCGAGCTCCTCTCAGATGGCGGCGGGGCAAAGGCCCCGCCCGGTTCCTCCGTGCCTCCGGTCGAGCCGGGGGGCCGGGGGGTTGTACGCCGGCGGATCGCGCCGGGATCGGAGACATCGGCCCGGCGGGCCGCCCGGGTTGCGAGGATCGGGGGCATGGAGGGAGGTTCGGACCGCTTATAGCCGCAGGAACGGGCCCGCGGACCCGATCCGGGGCCGGTTTCCGCCCTGTTTGGGGCGTGGGTGAGCGTGTCGAATCTTTGTCTTTGGGGTCCTCGTCGCTTACGCTTGGCGGAAACCCGCCGGGCTCGGAGCCGGCCGGCGCGGGGGTCGCGCAGGCCGCGCGCCCCGTGTTCCCGGCCCGCGAGCCAGCATGCCCAAACGCACAGACCTCCGGACCATCCTCATCATCGGCTCGGGCCCGATCGTCATCGGGCAGGGCTGCGAGTTCGATTATTCGGGCGCCCAGGCCTGCAAGGCCCTCAAGGCCGAGGGCTTCCGGATTGTTCTGGTCAATTCCAACCCCGCGACGATCATGACCGATCCGGCGTTCTCGGACCGGACCTACATCGAGCCGATCACGCCCGAGGCGGTCAGAAAGGTGATCGAGAAGGAGGCCCGGCTGGGGACCCCGATCGACGCCGTGCTCCCGACCCTCGGCGGGCAGACCGCCCTGAACTGCGCCTGCGAGCTGTGGGACCAGGGGGTCTTCCAGGACAACGGCATCGAGATGATCGGGGCGAACCGCGAGGTGATCCACCGTGCCGAGGACCGCCAGACCTTCCAGACCGTCTGCGAGTCGGTCGGGCTGAAGACCCCGCAGAACAAGGCCGTCAAAACACTCGCCGACGCGGAGGCCTTCCTCGAAGAGATCGGCCTGCCGGCGATCATCCGCCCCGCGTTCACGCTCGGCGGGTGGGGCGGGGGCGTGGCGTACAACATCGAGGAGTTCCGCGAGATCGTCCAGCGCGGGCTCTCGGCCTCGATGATCGGCCAGGTCCAGGTCGACAAGTCGCTCCTCGGCTGGAAGGAGTACGAGCTCGAGGTCGTCCGCGACAAGAAGGACAACTGCGTCATCGTCTGCGGCATCGAGAACATCGACGCCATGGGCGTGCACACCGGCGACTCG
>REET01000166.1 GCA_007694925.1 Phycisphaerales bacterium
ATTCGCGGACCGCGCCGAGTGGCTGGCCGACGACGCGTTTGTGGATGTGCCGGTCGCTAGGCTGACTTCGCGGGAGTACATCGCAGAACTGGCGTCGCGGGTGGATCGGGAGCGGACGCTGGACGACTTGTTCGCGTACGGGTCTGTGACGCCGGAGAACGCCCAGGAGAACGCGGGCGGTGGGACGAGCCATCTGTCGGTGGTGGATTCGAGCGGGATGGCGGTCGCGTGCACCGAGACGATCAACCTGATCGGCGGGTCGCTGGTGGCGGTGCCGGGGTTCGGGTTCCTGATGAACAACGAGATGGACGACTTTACGACCGTGCCCGGCGCGCCCAACGCGTTCGGGCTGCGCCAGTCGGACCGCAACCTGCCAGAGCCGGGCAAGAGGCCCCTGAGCAGCATGGCGCCGACGATCGTGCTTCGTGACGGGCGGGTGGTGATGGTGTCTGGGGCGAGCGGGGGGCCCAGGATCATCAGCGGGACGTCGCAGGTGGTGCTGAACTCGCTGCTGTTTGAGATGAAGCCCGAGCACGGCGTGGAGGCGCCGCGCGTGCACCATCAGTGGACGCCGGACCGGCTGCTCTTTGAGCCTTCCACCGAGACGCGGGCGCTGCGTCGGGCGATGCGCCGGTTCGGGCACTCTGTGGGGGAGACGGCGACGGTCGGGATGGTGCAGGCGATCACTGTCGATGAGGACGGACGCAAGCACGCGGCGAGCGATCCGCGCAAGGGCGGGCGTCCGGCCGGGCACTGAGGCGGGAGCGAGGGAGTCGGACGTGCGGGTCGAAGAGACAACCTTTTACTATGAGATGACCGAACGGTCGCTGCTGCGGCCGGGGCGCAAGCCGCCCGAGGGGGCCGCGCTCTGGAGTGCGGAGGCGCCCTGCCCGCACCTGAACCGGTATCTGTATGTCGCGGTGGGGCACGGGTGGTGGTGGGTCGACCGGCTCGGGTGGACGCCCGAGCGGTGGCTGGAGGTGATCGGGCGGGAGGGCTACCAGACCTGGGTCGCCTCGATGCGGGGCACGCCCTGCGGGTACTTCGAGCTGGATCATCGGGAAGCTGAGGGCGGCGGGCGGGAGACCAGCATCGAGCAGTTCGGCCTGTTGCCCTCGTTTGTCGGGCGGGGGCTGGGGGGGTGGCTGCTGACCGAGTGCCTGAAACGGGCGTGGGAGGGCGAGCCGAACCGCGTCGTGCTGCACACCTCGTCGCTGGACCACCCGGCGGCGAGGGCCAACTACGAGGCGCGGGGGTTCACGCTCGTGCGCACAGAGACGCAAGAGAAAGACCTGCCGGACCCGCCTCCGGGCCCGTGGGGCTGCCTCCAGAGGGGCTGAGAAGGGGGCTGAAAGCGTCTCTTCGGTATCGGCGGGCTGGCGGGGGGCCGTATCATCGCGGCGATGGCCAAACTTCAAGACGCTTCATCTCAGGGCGACGCCGGTTCTCAGAGCGGCAAGACCAATGTGCTGCTGATCGGCGGCGGGGGGCGCGAGCACGCGCTGGCCCGCGCGCTGGCGGCCTCGCCATCGCTCGGCACGCTCTATGCGACGCACATGTCCAACCCGGGCATCGCGCAGCTCGCCCAGGCTTGCGACGAGCCGACCGAGGTCCGCGAGTCGTACCGGCTGGTGCAGTGGTGCGAGAAGCGGGGGATCGGGCTGGTCGTGGTCGGGCCGGAGGACCCGCTGGCCGAGGGGATCGCCGACAAGCTCGCGGCGCCCGAACGGTTGGTCTTCGGCCCCACGCGCGACGGGGCTCGCCTCGAAGGCGACAAGGCGTGGGCGAAGCAGCTCATGCGTGCGGCCGCGATCCCGACGGCGGAGTCGCGGACCTTCACCGACCCCGACTCGGCCCTCTCGTATGTGCGCTCGCGCGAGCAGGCGCCGGTGGTCAAGGCGGCGGGGCTGGCCAAGGGCAAAGGCGTCGTTGTCGCCAAAGACACCGAAGAAGCCTCCAAGGCGATCGTCTCGTTCATGATCGACCGGATCCACGGCGACGCGGGCCGGGCGGTGGTGATCGAGGAGAAGCTCGAAGGCCCGGAGGTTTCGGTGCTGGCGCTGGTCGACGGGCGGAACATCATGGTGCTGCCGCCCTGCCGCGACCACAAAAGGCTCGGCGACGGGGACAAGGGCCCGAACACGGGCGGGATGGGGGCGTTCTGTCCGACGGCCGACCTCGACGACCGGATGCTCCAGCGGATCGAGCGGGAGATCCTCGTGCCGACGGTCGACGCCCTGACGCGCGAAGAGATCGCGTACCGGGGGGTGCTGTACGCGGGGATCATGCTCACGCACGCGGGGCCGAAGGTGCTTGAGTTCAATGTGCGCTTCGGCGATCCGGAGTGCCAGCCGTTGATGGCGAGGTTCCGGGGCGATCTGGTGCGGTTGCTCAAGCTCACGGCCCAGGGACATTTGGACCGTGCGGACTTTTCGTGGGACCCGAGGCACGCGTGCTGCGTCGTGCTCGCCAGCGGGGGCTACCCGGAAAAGCCCAAGACGGGCGCGCCGATCACAGGGCTGGCTGCGGCGGAGAAGCTCGAAGGCGTGGTGATCGACCACGCGGGGACGAAGCGACAAAATGACGGAACGATCGTGACCGCCGGCGGGCGTGTGCTGGGGGTGACCGGGCTTGGCGAGACGCTGGAGGAGGCGCGGGCGAAGGCGTACGAGGCGTGCCGCCTGATCCGCTTTGACGGGATGCAGATGCGGTCCGATATCGGCGTGGTGCGCGAACCTGCGCCGCGTGTCTTCCGAGGAACCCGCTGATGGACCCTTCCGAGCAGCCAGAACTGACGAACCTGATCAACGACGCCAGCGCCGGCGACCGCGACTCGCAGGAGAAGCTGTGGACGATCCTGTACGCGGATGTCAGGCGCCAGGCCGCGGCCCTCGTGCGCCGCAAGAGCGACGACATCGAGCCGACGGAGGTGGTCAGCGCGGTGTTCCTGCGTCTGCAGAGCGACAAGCCCCAGAAGTGGGACAACCGTCGGCACTATTTCGGGGCGGTGGCGCGTGCTATGCAGCAGTACCTGATCGACGTGGGGCGGGGGCGGAACCGGCTCAAGCGGGGGGGGGGGCGCGCGCGGATCCCGCTGACGATCGCCGAGGGCGAACTCTCCGACCCCGAGCCGTTCGATGAGGGGATGCTCGCCGATGTGTTCAAGGCGCTCGACGGCCTGGAGGCTGAGAAGCCGGAGTTCGCGGAGGTGGTGCGTCTGCGCTTCCTGATGGGGATGAAGGTGGACGAGGCCGCGGCGATCACGGGGATGGCGCCGCGGACGGTCAAGAAGTACTGGCGTCTCGCCCGTGCGAAGCTGCTGGTGGCGCTGGAGGAGATGGGCCACCAGGTCGGCGCCGACGACGCCGAGCCCGAGCCAGAGGACGGACCCTGAGCGATGCCCCCCGACCGCGCCGATCGACTGGCCGACGCGTTCGAGGCTGTCGTTTCGGCCGAGGGCGATGAGCGGGCGCGCGTGCTCGACGAGTGCTGCCGCGCTGATCCGGAGATCGCAGGCGAACTGAGGAAGCTCGTCGCGGCGGACCTTGCCAACCCCGAGCCCGAGGACGACGCGCCCGTGCTGCCCGTCGCCTCGGCGCTGGTCAGCGACGAGCCGTTCAAGCCCGGCGACCGCGTCGGGTCCTGCGTGATCCGGCGCCGGATCGCCAAGGGCGGGATGTCGGTCGTGTACGAGGCGGTGCAGGAAGGGCCGAACCGGCGTGTGGCGCTGAAGGTCCTGCGCCGGGGGCTCAGCGAGTCGGACTCCAAGCGATTCCAGCTCGAGATGCGCGTGCTGGCGAGGCTCAGGCACGAGGCGGTGGCGCAGATCTACGAGGTCGGCGTCCATCACGGCCCCGAGGGCGAGATCCCGTTCTTCGTGATGGAGCTGGTGCACCGGGGGCGGTCGATCACCGACGCGGCGAGGGACATGCCGCTGCGTCAGCGGCTGCAGCTCTTTTCGACGGTCTGCCGCGCGATCCACCACGCGCACCAGCGGGCGGTGATCCACCGGGACATCAAGCCGGCGAACATCCTCGTCGACGACGAGGACCGCCCGAAGGTGCTGGACTTTGGCATCGCCTCGACGCTGGACAACCAGCTCGCGGGGACGGTGGACCCGACCGAGCGCGTGGGCTTCGTCGCGGGCACCTGGGAGTACATGAGCCCCGAGCAGTGCGATGTCGACCGGGCGGACATCGACACGCGTGCGGATGTCTACGCGCTTGGGGTGCTGCTGTACGAGCTGCTGGCGGACAAGCGCCCGCTTCGGTTTAACCCGGACGAGCAGACGCCGATCGAGTCGGCGCGGATCGTGCGCGAAGAGCCGCGCGTGCCGATCGGGGAGGTCGTGCCCGGCCTGCACGCGGACCTGCGGGCGATCGTTTCAAAGGCGATCGCGATCGATCGTGACGAGCGTTACCAGCAGGCTTCGGAGTTTGCAGACGACATCGACCGGTACCTGCGTCGCGAGCCGGTCTCGGCGCGCCGGGCGGGGGCGACGCGGCGGCTGGTGATGTTCGTCCGGCGCAACCCGGTGCCTTCGGGGTCGCTGATGCTGCTGGGCGTGGTGCTGCTGGCCTTTGCGTTGGTGTCCACGGTGCTGTGGCGTCGGGCGCAGGCCAACTTCGCCTTCGCCGAGGAGCAGCGGGTGATCCTGGATCGCGAGCGGGCGGAGCTGCAGGAGGCCAACGAGGCCCTCGACGAGCAGCGCCGGACCGCCAACGCGATCCGCGAGATCCTGGTCGACATTCTTGAAGAGGGCAACCAGCCCCGGGCGGGCACGCTGAACCCGCCGACGGTGGTCGAGGCGGTTGAGGACTACCTCGCCAGGCGGACGGGGCGGGTTTCAGAGTTTCCCGCGGCCGAGGCGGTGGTTCGGGTCGCGCTGGCGCGGGCGTACCGCAACCAGGCGAAGTACGCAGACGCGGCGAGGGAGTACCGGCGGGCGGTCGGGCTGTGGTCCGACGCGGGTCCCCGTTTTCTCGATTCGGCGCAGTGGGCGAGACTCGGGCTGGTTGATGTCCATCTGGACGCTGGGGACGACGAGGAGGCCGAGGCCCTCGCCCGCGTGGTAATCACGATCGACGGCCAGAACGCTGGGGGCTCGGGCGTCGGTGTGCGTCTGGCGCGGGCGCAGATCGCTCTTGCGCAGGCCCAGCTCGGGCTGGGTCGTCCGGAGGCGGCGTGGCGGTCGATCGAGGCGGCGGGAACCCTTATCGGGGGGATGGAACAGGGGGCCGCCGAGGCGCTGCGATGGCGGTACCAGCAGGTTCGCGAGCAACTCGAATCCGCGCAGGGCCGGGGCTGATTTCGGCGGCCGGTCGGGCGCACGCTTGGTGGGGTTGCTGTTTCGCCGCGATCGCCCCGCAGGCGTTCTTGGCGGGGGGCGGGACGCCGTTTCGGGCCTGATTCCGGGTGCGGGTTCGGTGCGCGGCGCATGCCCGAAGCGGGGCCCCAGTCCACGCGATGTGTTGTCGCAGACCGACCGCCGGTGGCGGCGTATTCGTCGAGTGCGGAGGAACGCGTCCAAAGTCGCCACTCGGATTCGTCGACAAACCCGTTGCAACCGGAACGCGATCGGTGTTCGCGACCGGCACCCCAAAGCTTGCCGCCAATGAAGCCGGCGGCCGACCCCTGGAGCAACGGTGATGAACCTCAAGCGACGCCTCTTTGCCGATGGCCAGTTTCCGCGGCGTGTGGCGCAGGGCGCCGCAGCCCTCGCGCTGTTCGCCGGCGCCCCGATCGCGCTCGCCCAGAGCGGTGTCGAGGGCGCTGCGGACTCGAAGGATGTCTTTGTCAGCGAGTTCGATCTCGTGAACCTGACGGTCCGGGACGAAGACCTGACGACGGTGCTGCAGATGCTCTCGATGCAGAGCCAGCGGAGCATCGTGGCGACCCAGAATGTCTCTGGACGCGTGACCGCGAACCTGTACTCGGTCACCTTCGGCGAGGCGCTGGACGCGATCTTGCTTTACAACGGATTCGGGTACTACGAAGAGGGGAACACCATCTTCGTGATGCCGATCGAGGAGATCCAGGCCCGCGAGGCGGCGCGGATGCGCCGCGTCAGCCGGGTGATCACCCTGAACTACCTCAACGCGGTGGACGCGGCCCAGTTCTCCTCGCCGCTGCTCTCCAGCGGCGGCACGATCACCACGATCGGCGCGACGCCGGACTTCTCGATGGGCAGCGACCTGCCGACGGGCAAGGACAACTACGCCGCCGAGGCGCGCCTGGTGATCAACGACTTCGAGGACAACATCGAGGTGATCAGGGAGCTGCTCGCCTCGCTGGACACGCGCCCCGCGCAGGTGCTCGTGGAGGCGACGATCCTCCAGAGCTCGATCAGCGAGGCCAACGCCTTCGGCATCGACTTCTCGATCCTGGGCGGCCTGGACTTCGCCGACTTCACCGACATCGGCGGGCCGCTCCGCGTGGTCGACGGGCTGATCACCGGCGGCTCGGGCTCCGTTGACGGTGACGGCGGCGGCGGCAACCCCATCCCCGACGACGGTCGGGGCGTCGCGATCGGCAGCACGGTCGGCAACACCCAGGGCAACGCGGGCTTCAAGGTCGGCGTCGTCAACGACTCGTTCGCCGTGTTCATGCGCCTGCTCGACGAGGTCGGCGATACGACGATCATCAGCAACCCCAAGGTGCTGACGCTGAACCGCCAGCCCGCCAGCGTGCAGGTCGGGCGTCGCGTGGGCTACCTCAGCACCACCACGACCGACACCGCCACGAGCCAGACCGTCGAGTTCCTCGAGACCGGCACGCAGCTCTTCTTCCGCCCCTTCGTCACCAACGAGGGCTTCATCCGCATGGAGCTGCGTCCGAAGGTCAGCCAGCCGATCATCCGCACCGTCAGCGACGGCACCGGCCGGACCCTGACCATCCCCGACGAGGACACCAGCCAGCTCGTGACCAATGTGCTGGTGCGTGACGGGCAGACGATCGTGCTGGGCGGCCTGTTCACCGAGCGCACCGCCTCGACGCGCCGTCAGGTGCCGTTCGTGGGCGACCTCCCGCTGCTCGGCGCCGCGTTCAGGGGCCACAGCGACGCAACGGACCGCGCCGAGATCATCTTCATGATCACGCCGACGATCCTGAACGACCAGATCCTGCTCGAGCAGGGCGAGCGTGCGAAGGAGTTGGTGCACAACTCCCGCGCCGGCGCCAGAGAGGGTCTGCTGCCCTGGAGCCGCGAGCGTCAGTCGTCGCAGCTCCTGATCGAGGCGGAGCGTCTGGCTTCGCAGGGCCGGACCGAGCAGGCGCTCAACCGCGTCCAGCGCTCGCTGTCCTTGCACCCCAACCAGCCCGAGGCGATCGGTCTCCGCACCCGCCTGATGAACGAGCAGACGCACTGGCCGACCCGCAGCCTCCTCAACGAGATCATCCACGAAGAGGCCACGCAGCGTGCGACGACCTACGGCTTCGACGACGAGGCCGACGGGTCCGAGGTCGCCTCCGATGAGCAGACCAAGAAGGTCGCCGGCGGGATCGCCAAGACCACCAGCGCCAAGGCCGAGTCGATCGACCCGCCCCTGACCCCGCTGACGGACGTTGGCGACGACACCTACCCCGTGCCGCCTTCGCAGCGGTTCGGTCCCGCGGACTTCTCTTGGGTCGGCGACGAGCTTCGGGTGCCCCCGTCGCGTGAGTTCACGGTCTCGACCATGGACGACGCGCCCTCGGCGGACGCTCAGACAGCACCGACCGAAACGGTCGACGCGGGCAGGCCGAGCCGCGAGCTGCCCGAGAATTTCCGCGAGATGGCCCGCGAGGCCGCCGAGCGGTACGAGCGTGAGCGTGGGGAGGAGCGCAGCGAGCAGCCGCGTCGGACCACGACAACGCGCAGCAACCAGGACTTCATCGATCAGTACCTGACGATGACGGGCCGCGGGGCGGAGCCGAAGGGAGAGCAGACCCCCTCGAGCGATTCGCCGACGCAGCTGGCCGATGCGGACGCCGCGGCCGAGGAGAGCTTCGACCGCAACGCGAGCTCGATCGACCCCGACACCTTCACGTTCTTCAACATCTTCGACCGCGAGCTGGCCAATAGCTTCAGGCGAGCGGCGCTCCGGGCGTACCGCGAGATGCGGGACTCCGGGACGGAAGTCACGGGCGTGCCCGAGAGTGGCGGCAACGACTGAAGCAGAAGGACCGAAAGCCAAGGCCCGGGTGCTCAACCCGGGCCTTTTTCGGCCCGATAGCACGCCGGTGACCTGAACGACACGCAACCTCCAACCGGAGATAAAGACCCATGTCCCGTAAGAACGCAAGGATGCTGCTGGTTTCCCTGGTCTGCTCGGCCGGCCTGCTCACCGGCTGCACGCAGAGCAACCGGAACAAGGAGTATGTCAGCACCGCGAAGGCCAAGGCCGACGCGATGAAGGCCGGCACCGAGTTCCAGATGGCCCACCAGGCCTTCCTCGCCGGCGACCTCTCCAAGGCACGCACCAAGGTCGAGCAGTCGCTGTCGCTGAACCCGAATGTCGCCCGCTCGCACGTGCTCCGCGGCCGGATCCTGATGGAGCAGTCGCAGCTCGGCCCGGCTCTGGAGGCGATGGAGATGGCCAAGGCCATCAGCGAAGAGTCCGCCGAGGCTTGGTACTACGAGGGGATCGTCTTCGAGCGCCTCACCCAGCGTGAGCGGGCTCTGAACAGCTTCATGACCGCGGCCCGCCTGGACAACACCAACGCGGGCTACCACATCGCGGCCGCCGAAGTGTTCGTCGATCTCGGCCGCTACGACGACGCCGAAGAGTTCCTCCACAACGCGGGCTCGCAGTTCGAGCACAACTCGGGCGTGCGCCACACGCTGGGGCAGATCGCGATGCTGCAGGGCGACTTCGAGCGTGCGGCGGTGCTCTTCAACGAGGCCAGGCTGCTCGCGCCCGACGAGCTTGCGATCGTCGAGGACCTGGTCGACGCGCAGATCCGTTCTAACCGCTTCAACGACGCGGAGAGCAACCTCTCCCGCCTGCTCAGCCGCACCGACTACAAGAACCGTCGCGACCTTCAGCACCTCCGGGCCAACTGCCTGATCGAGCTGGACCGCTTCAGCGAGGCGCGCCAGGTTCTGATGGAGCTGACCAACGACAGCGAGGGCGCCAACGACATCGACGCGTGGATCAAGCTCGGGCGTGTGAGCGTCGCGATGCGTGACGAGCGTCAGCTCCGCCGGTGCGCCCAGCGTGCCGTCGCGATCGCGCCCAACCGGGCCGACGGGCACATGCTCATGGCCGTCTCGCTCCGGCTGCAGAACCGCAACGATGACGCGCTCCGCAGCGTGGACCGCGCGATCACCGCCGAGCCCAACAATGTCAACGCACACACCATGCGGGGCATGATCCTCCAGGACCTCGGACGCACCGTCCACGCCCGGGAGGCCTTCCGCAACGCCCTGGCGATCGACCCCAACAACCAGACCGTCCGGGCCCTCGCCCGCGGCGGCTCGGCCAGCCCCGTCGCCACCGTCCCGACCGACGGCAACGACTGAGTCTTCCCCGCAGGAGCTTTTCAGGCGGGCCGAAGGTCCACCAGAATCGGCTCGACGCGGCAAATCCCGTTCCACCGGTTGAGCCCCGGCGTGACGATCGCTTCGATCCTCGCGCCGGGGCTTATCCCTTGCGCCCGCTCGGCCCAGCGCCAGCCCAGGAGCTGGACGGTCTGGCGTCCGTCGGTCACTGTCAGGCGGGCGTGATCGCCGGCGGATCCGAAGTAGCGGGGCAGCACGCTGACACGGAGCCCGCGCAGGCGCACCTGCACCGGCGGGTTGTCGCGCCCGAACGGCTCCATGCGGGCGAGCTCGTTGATCGCATCGATCGTCAGCTCGCCGAGCGTCGCTTCGGTGTCGTAGCGGGTCGTGCGCACAAGGTCGTGGGGCCCGAGCTCGGCGTTGGTCCGCTCGATGAAGCGTTCGGTGAAGGTTTCGAGGTTTGAAGTCTGCAGGCGGAGGCCGGCGGCCATGTCGTGCCCGCCGTAGCTGGCGAGCAGGTCGGCGCAGTCGGTCAACGCCGCGTGGAGGCTGAAGCCGTCGATTGAGCGTCCCGAGCCGCCGGTCAGCTCCGCGGCCCGCTGCATCAGGATCACCGGGCGGGCGAAGCGTTCGACGAGTCTTGAGCAAACGATGCCGACCACGCCCGGGTGCCAGTCCTCGTGGGCGAGCACGATCGCCCGGCGCGCATCGCCGGTCATGCCCGAGGCTTCTGCGAGCTCGCAGGCCTGGTCGAAGATCGTCTTTTCCACGCGACGGCGCTGGTCGTTCTGGCGGGCGAGTTGGGCGGCGAGCTCTTCGGCCCTTTCGCCCGCAGCGGTTGTCAGCAGTTCGACGGTGTCTCGCGCGTGCCCGAGCCGCCCGCAGGCGTTGAGCCGCGGGGCCAGGCGGAAGGCGACATCGTCCGCCTTAACCTTCTCGTTGGCGAGGTCGCACGCCTCGACGAGCGCCCGCAGCCCGCCCAGGGGCGAGCCCTGGATCCGGCCCAGCCCGAACTTGGCGATGGCCCGGTTCTCATCGGTCAGTGGCACGACATCCGCCACCGACCCCAGCGCCGCGAGGGCCAACAGCTCGATCAGCAGCGCCCGCAGCCCGGGCTCGACCTTGGCCGAGCCGGACTTCATCGTGCACATCCGCCAGGCGAGCTTGTACGCCACGCCGGCGCCGCAGAGCCCTTCGAACGGGTAAGCCGAGCCCGGCGCGCGCGGGTGAACGATCGCGAACGCGTCGGGCAGGTCGGCCTCGTTGGCCGGGGGATTGTGGTGGTCGGTGATGATCAGGTCGACGCCGAGCGTGCGGGCGATCGTCGCGGGGCCGACGGCCGTGATCCCGCAGTCGACCGAGACGATCAGCGTGCAGCCAGCTTCGGCAAGCGAGGCGATCGCGTCTTCGTGCAGGCCGTAGCCCTCGTCGATGCGGTGGGGGACATAGCAGACGATCTGCCCCTCGCTCTCGGCGCCGGGCGCAGCCTGCGGGCGGATCTTGGTCATGGTGTGGTAGAGGATGGCGGTTGCGGTGGCGCCGTCGGCGTCGTAGTCGCCGTAGATCGCGATGCGCTCGCCCCGCTCCAAGGCCGCGAGGATGCGTTCTGCGGCCCGGTCGAGCCCGGGCATCAGCGAGGGGTCGTGGAGCTGGCCGAGGCTCGGGTGCAGGTACTCCCCCGAGGCCCGTTCACCGACGATCCCTCTGGCCGACAGCACCCGGCCCAGGAGCGAGACGCCCGGCGCGGGGGGCTCGGCGGCGCGGGGCGACCAGCGAAAGAGCATGCCGCGGTCGTCTTGGTGAACGCCCGACGGGTGTGGCGTGGCGGTCGTCTGGGTTGTACTGTCGGCGGGGCTCGGCATCCGTGCCTGTCTCTCTCCTGCCCTTCCTGAAAGGACGGCGTTGATGGTCAAGCTCAACAAGATATACACCCGCACCGGAGACGACGGCACAACCGGCCTGGTGACCGGCGGGAGGGTGTCGAAAGCCTGCCCGAGGGTCGAGGCGTACGGCGCGGTCGACGAGGCGAACGCGACGATCGGGCTCGCGATCGTCGAGGCCTGCCGCCCGATGGCCAACGCACCGACCGACCGGGCCATTGCAGATCTGCTCCGGTCGATCCAGCACGACCTGTTCGACCTCGGTGCCGACCTTGCGACCCCGATCACGCCCGACCCCGAGCACCCGCCCCTCCGCATCGTCGAGGGCCAGACCAAGAGGCTGGAGGAGGCGATCGATCGGTACAACGAGAAGCTCGAACCGCTCCAGAGCTTCGTGCTGCCCGGGGGCTCGCCGATCGCCGGGGCGTTGCACCTGGCCCGGACGGTGGTGCGCCGGGCCGAACGCCACGCGGTCCTGCTGCGTGAAGGCGGCGGGGCGGAGGCAGCACACGACGAGGCGATCCGTTACCTCAACAGGCTCAGCGACCTGTTGTTTGTGCTCTGTCGTGTTGCGAACGACAACGGGAGCACGGATGTGCTGTGGAAGCCGGGAAAAAACAGGTGAGGGCGCAGGAAGCGGGGCGCTGGGCGCGGGGGCGCCAGCCTGCGGCTGGCGGGGAGCTGGCAATCGACCGTGGCCCGGGCGTCTCGCCCGGGCGGACATCGCGCGAGGGAAGACTCGTCGGGGTCGAAACTGACAGTTCGACCCGACCCTTCGCTTTGCTCAGGGATCGGCGT
>REET01000085.1 GCA_007694925.1 Phycisphaerales bacterium
CCCGTTCGAAAAACTCTCGGCGTGCTGCGCCGGCGCACGCTGCACGCGAAGACCGGCCGAATCCGTCGCGCAGCCGCCCGACAGCAGACCCAGCACCGCACCGATCCCGGCCAGGGCCGGCGCCCACAACAATCTCGTTCGTGCGATCATGCCCCCAGCGTATCGCCCCGCAACCCCGATCCCCAGCCGTCAGCCCCCCTCACCCCCGCCTCCCCTTAAACGACGCCCGCAGCGAGATCAGCTCCCCCACACCCTCGCGGGTCAGGATCCCGACAGGGCCGCTGTCGTCTTCAACCAGGGCCGCGCTCTTCTCCGCCTGCTGCAGACGGTCGACCGCATCAACCAGCGGCTCGTCGGGCGAGAGCCTGAGAAAGTCCCGGTCGGCGTAGTCCATCACCGGCACATCGTGCTCGCCCGCCTCGGCGGCCTTGTGGATGTGCTCGCGCGTGAGCATCGCGATCACCTCGTCCCCCTCCATCACCGGGAACGCGCTCTGGCGCGAGGTCACCAGCGCCTCGATCGCGTCGGAGATCCTCGCCCCCGGCTCGATCACCAGGTAGTCGGGCATCATCGCCCGCGCAACCTTCAGATTGTCGATCGCGCTGCGGGCGATCGCCATCTGCGCCTCCGCGGCCGCCCCGAAGAAGACGAACACCCCGATCACGATCAGCAGCGGCTGTCCCTCGAAAATCCCCAGAATCGCGAACCCGATCGCCAGCGTCTGCGCCAGCCTCGCCGAGGCCCGCGTCGCCCGCTCATAACCGAACTTCATCGCGAGCAGCGCCCGCAGCACCCGCCCCCCGTCCATCGGCATCGCGGGGATCATGTTGAACACCACGAGGATCACATTGATCCACATCAGCTTGTCGAAGTACGCCCCGCCAGCCTGCAGGAGCGCCTCGTCCTGACGCACATGGCCCCGCACCAGCAGCAGCCCGACAAACAGCACCCCCGCGATCACCACATTGACCATCGGCCCCGCGACCGCCACAACAAGCTCCTGCGAAGGCTTGCGAGGCATCCGCTCCAGGCTCGCGATCCCACCGATCACCATCAGCGTGATGCTCCGAGTCCCGATCCCGTACCGCCTCGCCGCCAGCGCGTGCCCGCACTCGTGCAGCACCACGCAAGCGAAAATCGCAAAGATCAGCGCCACGCCCTCGGCGATCTGCCAGACCGTCGCCCCCTGCGCCGCGTGCAGGTAGATCACAAACGCGATCAGCAGCCAGAACGACCAGTGGACAAAGACACCGATCCCAAAGAGCCGGCCGATCCGGACCGCCCCGCCCACACGCCGCTCGGGGCGCGCCCGCTGCTCTGACTCTCCGCCCGGCGCCATTGAAACACCTTCCGGTCCGCTGGTCCCGCCCGGCGCGCAAACCACGCGCCGCGGTCTCTGAAAGACAGCGTACGCGCCGACAACCCCAAACCGCCGTCGCTGATTCCCTCCCGATCCCTGTTCCGCTACAGCCCCGCCCGCGAGCCAGACGCCCGATACCTCGCCGCCGTCTGTTCGGAAAGCTCCCGCACGCGCGACGCCAGCGCCTCGGGCTTCACCACGCGGCAGTGCGGCCCCATCGACAACACCCACCACACGATCTCGTCCAGCCCCGCGACCGTGCACCGGAAGGTCACCCGACCGTCCTCGTGCTCCTCGACCGTCTGCGTCTTGTGCCAAAGCGTGTCGCCCACCGTCTCGGCGAACGAGGGCTCGAACTCGATCTCCACCTCGTACTCCGGCTCGCCGGGAATCATCCGCCACGCGTTGCCGATGTGCACATCGAGGCTGAAGTCCTTCGGGATCTCGTACGGACGCTCCGTCGGCTTCGCCTGCGTAAAGCGAGAGAGCTTCAGCGTCCGCACCTCCCCGCGACCGGCATGGAACCCGACCGCGTACCACGCCCGTACCGAGAAAAACAGCGCGTAAGGCTCGAAGTCGAACGCCTCGCCCTCACCAGACCCGCTCAGCGACTCGTAGCGGCAGACCAGCGCACGCCGATTGCCCACCGCCTCCTGCAAGCGCTCAAACACATCGGCGTACCCGTCGGGCGGGCTCGACGCCCCCACCCGCACGCTCAGCGCGCCGCCCAGCTTCTCGACCTCTTCGCGCACCTCCGGCGGCATCGCTGCACGCACCTTCTGCATCGCCCGCCACGCCGGGCCCGTAAACGCGATCTGCTCCGACCCCGCGACATGCTCGCACAGCACCGAGAGCGCCAGCGCCTCGTCGCGCGTCAGCTGCACCGGAGGCAGAAAGAAGTCCGGGTCGACCCGGTACTCCTTGCTCGAATTGTCGAACCGGATCGGGATCCCCGTCGCCCGCAGATCCGAGAGGTCGCGGAAGATCGTCCGCTCCTTGACGCCGCAGGCCTCGGCGAGCTTCGTCGGCGTCCATCTTGATCCACCCTGAATCAGGGTGAGCAGTTTCAGGAGTCTGAGCAGTCGTGTCTGTTTCATGGATGCCCCGTGTTCGGTCCGAAATCTATCGACAACCGGCCCGGGCCGCCACTCTGCACCCCTACGCCCCCGTCCGCCCCATACCCTTGCGGCTCGATTCAACGCCGACGCCATGAGCACCGAACCACGCCCACTGATCAAACGCGTCCGAAAGCCCTCCGAGCCCGGGCTCGGCCTCTACACCATCGGCACCGCCCTCGCAACGCTCGGCGTCGGGATGACCGCCATCCAGCTCGGCTTCAGAGAGCCGCCGCTGCACCCCGCCCTCCCGCAAATCGTGCAGGCCCTCGCCGTCGTCGCCCTTGTCGTCCTCATCAGGCGACGGGCCAGCAAGCTCCCCGACGAACCGACACGCCTGACGGACCTGGCCCTCGGCGTCGTGGTCATCGCGGGGATTATCGCAGGCGCTTTCGTCGGCCCCGCCGCGATGGCCGCCCACGGCGCGACCGCCCTCCTCCTGCTCAGGGAACTCTGGAGGCTCAACGCCTTCCTCTCGAGCCGTCTCGTCAACCCATCCCTGCTCTTCCCCCTCTCGTTCATCTTCCTCATCGCCAGCGGCACGCTGCTCATCAAACTCCCCGTCGCCACGCCCGAAGACAATCCGATCTCCTGGGTCGACGCCCTGTTCACCATGACCTCGGCCGTCTGCGTCACCGGCCTGACCGTCCGGGAGACCCTCGGCGATTTCACGCCCGTCGGGCACACGATCATCGGCGTCTTCATCCAGCTCGGCGGCCTCGGCCTGATCATCTTCGGGTCGACCCTCGCGCTGCTCCTGGGCGGCAGGCTCTCGTTCCGCCAGAACATCACACTCTCGGGCGCGATGGAGCAGTACCCCGCCCACAAAATCACCTCCTTCATCCGCTTCATCGTCATCACGACGATCATCCTCGAACTCGCCGTCGCCGCGGCGATGTACCCCCTCTGGCGTTCCGCCGACGGCTCGGAGATCGCCCCCCTCCAACGCATCGGCCTGAGCCTCTTCCACTCCGTCAGCGCCTTCTGCAACGCCGGATTCGACCTCACCGGTGACAGCATGGTCCCCTACCGCACCGCCATCAAGGCGCAGCTCCTCGTGCTGACCCTCGTCGTCATCGGCAGCACGGGGTACTTCGTGCTCCAGGATGTCGGCCGCGTCGTCTGGCCCCCCGCCCGCAAGCGCGCGATGCGCAAGGGCCACAAGCCGCCGAGACTCTCCCTGCACTCCAAGCTCGTGATCTCCACCACGCTGATCGTCTACGCCGCGGGTTTCGTCGCGATCCTCGGCGCACAGCTCGCCTACGCCGGCCCGGCACAACTGGGGCAGACCGTCGCCGACGCGCACTTCATGTCCCTCGCCGCGCGCACCAGCGGGTTCAACACCGTCCCGATGGAGGAACTTGCGCCGGGCAGCCGCTTCTCGCTCATGATCCTGATGCTCATCGGGGGCTCGCCCGGCTCGGCCGCGGGCGGGGTCAAGACCGTCGCGGTCGCCCTGCTCGCCCTCTCGGTGATCGCCACGCTCCGCCAGCGGAACGAGACCGAGGCGTTCGGGCGGGCGATCCCAGACGCGCTGGTGAAGAAGGCCGCGACCATCGCCTTCAGCCTGCTCGCCCTGATCCTCGCCGCCACCCTGCTCCTGTGCATCCTCGAACCCTTCGAATTCGAGCGGATCTTCTTCGAGTGCATCAGCGCCGGCACCACCACCGGCCTCTCGCTGGGCATCACCGAAGAACTGAGCCCCGCGAGCAAGGTCGTGCTCATCTTCACCATGTTCCTCGGGCGCGTCGGCGCCCTGGCCCTCTTCGCCGCCCTCCTCCAGGGCAAGGCCCACGGGGGCCGGTACTCGTACCCTCACGAAACGGTCTCGCTCGGCTGAGCGGGTCGGAGACGAACCCATGGCTTCCATCGCCGTCATCGGTCTGGGACGATTCGGCACACGCCTCGTCCGCAACCTCGCCAACGCGGGGCAGGATGTCATCGCCATCGACCGCGACCGAGACCGCATCGAGCACATCGCCGACTACGCCGCCCTCGCCCTGGCGATGGACGGGACCGACGAGGCCGCCCTCCGCTCCAAGGGCGTCCAGAAGTGCGACGCGGCGGTCATCGGCATCGGCACCGACTTCGAAGCGACCGTCCTCGCCACCGTCACCCTCAAGCAACTCGGTGTCCAGCGGGTCATCGCCCGTGCCCGCACCCGCATCAGCGCCCGCGTGCTCCGGCGCGTCGGGGCCGACGCGGTCGTCATGCCCGAAGACGAGGCCGCCGACCGCTGGGCAAACCGCCTGATCGGCCCATCCGTCCTCAACCAGATCGAGTTCCACGAGGGCTACTCGATCGTCGAGATCAGAGCCCCCGAGGACTGGGTCGGCAAGAGCCTCGCCCAGCTCGAAGTCCGGGCCCGCTACGGCCTCCATGTCGTCGCCTGCAAACGCGACCGCCCCGCCCAGGGCGGCGGCGCCACCGAGCTCCGCATCGAGGTCCCAGGCCCCACTGAACCCATCGACGCCGACGATGTCCTTGTCCTGATGGGCAAAGACGAAGACATCGCCAAGCTCCCCAGCGTGAAATAACCCGGGCGAAGATCCGTCCGGCGTGGTACCATCTGCCCGACATGCCGCAGCGCGTGCGCATCACGGATGTTTCCCCAAGGGACGGGCTCCAGAACGAGCCCGGCATCGTGCAGACCGCCGACAAGGCGGCGCTGGTCATGGCGTTGACACGGACCGGCGTCGACGAGATCGAGGCTTCGAGCTTTGTCTCGCCCAAGTGGGTGCCCCAGCTCGGCGACGCCCCCCTCCTCTTCGACCTCCTCGGACAGGAAGAAACCCTCCACAGCGCCGACGCCCCGATGATCTCCGCCCTCGTGCCCAACGAGAAGGGCGTGCAGGGCGCGATCGACGCCAACGAGGCCGCGGGCTGGCGCCTGATCTCCAAGGTCTCGGTCTTCACCGCCGCCAGCGAAACTTTCTGTAAGAAAAACACCAACGCCACCATCGACGAGACGCTCGAACGGTTCATCCCCGTCCTGCAGCTCGCCGGGGCGGGCGCGATGCGTGTGCGGGCCTACCTCTCCTGCGCGATCGCCTGCCCCTTCGAGGGCCCGATCGCCCCCGCCAAGGCCGCCGAAGTCGCCTCCAAGCTCGTCGCCCTGGGCGTCGACGAGCTCGATGTCGCCGACACCATCGGCGTCGCCACGCCCGATCAGATCACCCAGATGCTCGACGCCGTGCTCGAAGCCGTCGGCGAGCCCTACCTCGAGCACCTCACCCTGCACCTGCACGACACGCACGGCCGCGCCGCCGACTGCGTCCGGGCCGCCCTCGACCGGGGCGTCCGCTCCTTCGACAGCGCCGTCGCCGGCCTCGGGGGCTGCCCCTTCGCCTCAACAGCCGACAAGCGCGCCCCCGGCAACATCGACACCGGCCTGCTCGTCAGGACCATCCGCGACGCGGGCTACCAGCCCGGCCTCGCAACCGACATCGACGAAGACGCCCTGGCCAAAGCGACCCGCCTCGCCGCGGCCATGACCGGCGCCGGGCCGAACAGACAGACCGGCAAGCACGCCGGGGGACGCAAGGCGTGAGCCCGCCCGACGAACTGACCTCAGTAAGAGCCGGGCCCGTCCTCACTCTCCGGCTCAACCGCCCAGATCGCCGCAACGCCATGACGCCGCGGATGCTCGCCGACCTGGCCGGCGCCATCGACGACGCCGCGGCCGCCCCCGACCCGCCCCGCGCCCTCCTTCTCCTGGGCGAGGGCAAAGTCTTCTGCGCCGGCTTCGACCTGGACCTCTGCGCCGCCGATCCCGAGGGTGAGACCATGCGGGCCCTGCTCGGCGGCCTGTCGGAAACGATCCGCGCCCTCCGGGCAGCCCCGTTTCCCACGGTCATCGGCGTGCAGGGCGCCGCGATCGCCGGGGGCTGCGCCCTCCTGGGCGGGGCCGACTTTGTCGTATCCGACAGCAACGCCCGCTTCGGATACCCCGTCCTCCGGCTGGGAGTGTCACCGGCGGTCACCGCCCCATACCTCACAGAATCCGTTGGAACAGGTTCGTGCCGACGCCACCTGCTCGAGCCCGAGCTCTTCGACGCCTCCCACGCCCTGCGCATCGGGCTCGCCGATGAGCTGGTGTCAGATCCGGCATCGGTCGAGCCCGCGGCCCGGGCGGCCGCAGACCGACTCGCGACACTCCCCCCAGATGCGGCGGCGGCTACCAGGCGCTGGCTCGACCGGATCACGGGGTCTGCAAGCCTCCGCGAGCCCGCCCTGGCGGCCTCCCTGTCGCTGACGGGCGGGGCCGAGGAACGCTCCCGCATCGCCGGGCTCAAAAAACGCTAAGGTATCGCCGCGAAGCCGGGCCCCGTGCCGGGCGGAGGGTGTCTTTTCGGGCTGAGGAACCAACGGTGGACGAAAATCGGATATACTGGCCGAAGCCCCCCTGCGGCCCATGCGAGGGCCGCCTCGGTGCGTCCATGGTGAGCGGCCCGACCGGGCCCGCCGACGCACGCCAGCCACAACCGGAGACCAGGGCCGGACGACCCGTGCCCATCCAGACGGAGTGTGTGTAATGCCGACGAACCGCGTGAATGTTCGGTCTGGTCGTTCGGTCTACCAGCCGGGCGGAGGCTTTGAGGCTCTCGAGCCTCGCGTGCTGCTCTCGTTCACACCAATGGGCCCGTTCCCGCCAGACACCGGCGGCGCGAACGGTTCCGCCAACGCCTCCCACATCGTTGAGTTCGAGTGGCGGGGCTTCGATGTCCGCGCCGTCCAGAACCAGTGGATCGCCTCCTTCACCGACATGCTGGGCGCAGAGCTCGCCGAGACCAAGGCCCTCGCCGTCGCGGCCGAGCTCGGCCTCTCGGTCGAGAGCGTCCGCTCGATCGCACGCGGGCACAACGCCGTCATCAACATCTCGGGGCAGATGCCCAGCCCCGCCGCGGTCGACGCGGTCGTCGCCCAGCACGACTGGCTGCTGGAGTTCTACCCCGACTTCGCCCGTCGCGCCCCGCAGAATGTGCCCAACGACCCCCGCTTCAACGACCAGTGGCACCACCGGAACATCGGTCAGGTCGTCCCGCCCCCCAGCGGGCCCGCCGGCGTCGTCGGCGCGGACATCAACAGCATCGCCGCTTGGGCCACGACCACGGGCTCTGAGGATGTCGTCGTCGCCGTCATCGACACAGGCATCGACCTCAACCACCCCGACCTCCGCGACAACATCTGGGTCAACCCCCTCGAGGTCGCCGACGGAACCGACACCAGCGGCAACGGATTCATCGACGACATCAACGGCTGGGACTTCGGCGCCAACGGCGGTATCGGAAACAACAACCCCCAGGACCTCGAAGGGCACGGCACCGGCGTCGCCGGCATGATCGGCGCCGTCGGAAACAACGGCATCGGCGTCACAGGCGTCGCCTGGAACGTCAAGCTCATGGCGATCAAGATCGCCGACAACGACGGGAGCCTCCTCGAATCCGCAATCCTCGGCGCACACGACTATGTCACGATGATGCGCCAGCGCGGCATCAACATCGTCGCAAGCAACAACAGCTACGGCGCCTACGGATCCGACTTCTTCGCCGATTTCGAGGACGGAATCGCGAGCGAAAGAGCCGCCATCCAGCGCTACATCAACGCGGGCGGCATCTTCATCGCCGCCGCGGGCAACGACTCCATCGACAACGACTCAGTCTTCGCGGCCTTCCCGGCCTCGTACAACATCCCGGGCATCATCTCCGTCGCCGCGACCAACAATCTGGACGAACTCGCAAGCTTCAGCAACTTCGGCGCAGAGCGCGTCCAGGTCGCAGCCCCGGGCGAGGACATCTTCACAACAAGGGCCTCCAACCTCCCGGGCACAGCCCTGTACGAGTACACCAGCGGCACCTCCTTCGCCGCCCCGATCGTCGCCGGCGCTGTCGCCCTCATCCGCTCGGTCCGCCCGGACATCTCCGCAGACCGAGTCCGCGAACTGCTCATCGAGACCTCTCGCCCCGTCGAGAACCTGACGGGCCGCGTCACCGCGGGCGGCGTGATCAACATCGCCGCCGCCCTCGAGGCGCTCTTCGTCGAGGGACCGGAAGCCATCGCGATCAGCCCCGGCCCGCTGACGACCCAGCTCGACCGCGCGACCGGTCAGGCGATCGACAGCATCACGGTCCGCTTCAGCAACGACATCGACGCGGGCGTGCTCGAAGATGTCATCGGCAGCTCGGGCTTCGCCGGCGCCGTCTCGCTCTTCCGCGCAGGCCAGGACGGCCAGCTCGGAACAGGCGACGATCAGCCCATCGGCATCACCTCGATCGAGATCAACCCCGACGACCCGCGCGAGGTCACCATCGGCCTGAACCTCAACCCGTTCACGCCGAGGCGACTCCCCGTCGATCAGTACCGCCTCACCCTCCTCCCCGGCGCGTTCAAGGACACCGCGGGCAACTTCCTCAACGGCGACGAGTTCGGCGGCGACGAAAAGGTCTACGACTTCCGCGTCCTCGGCGCCACCTCAAGCTTCGAGCCCAACGACACGCTCGCCGCAGCGCCGATCGTCCCGTTCACCGTCTCGGGCGAGGCCTTCATCCAGGGCCTGGTCATCGGCGACGGCTCGGCCGGCCCGCGGGATGTCGACATCTTCCGACTCGAGCTCGAACGCGCAGGACAGATCCGAGCCGAGGTCTTCGCCCAGCGCAGGCTCGGAGGTTCGAACCTCGACTCGTACCTCCGCCTCTTCGACGCAACGGGCAACGAGATCGCAGCCAACGACCAGTACGAGGGCTCCGACTCGCTCATCAACTACTTCGTCACCACCAACGGAACCTACTACCTCGCAGTCAGCGCCTTCCCCAACATCGACTACAACCCCAATGTCTCCGCCAGCGGCGTGCAGTCGATGAGCACGGGCGTCTACGACCTCTCCATCGGCGTCGACCTCGTCTTCGAGGACCGGCGAACCTTCACAAGAGACCACTCCGACGAACCGCTCCGCATCCCCCAGGGCGACGGCGTCACACAGCCGCCCACCGGCACAACCATCTCGACACTCACCGTCGACGAGACAAGGCCGATCCTCGACCTCAATGTCCGCGTCAACATCCAGCACAGCTTCGTCAGCGACATGCGCATCACGCTCATCGCGCCCGACGGAACCTCCGTGCTGCTGTTCGACCGGCGGGGAGGCAACGGCCAGGACCTCGCGGGCACCGTCTTCAACGACGAGGCCGCGGTCGCCATCGCCAACGGCGCCGCGCCGTTCGACCGCTCAGGGGGCTACAAGCCCGAGAACCCGCTCAACGCCTTCAACGGCAAGAGCGCCGCGGGCAACTGGGTCCTCCGCATCGACGATGTCAAGGCCGGCGACAACGGCTTCCTCCTCGACTGGGGCCTCGATTTCACGCTCGAAAACCAGGTCTCAGGACCCTTCGAGCCCAACGACACGCTCAGCAACGCGGCGGACATCCAGGGCCCGCTCCGCGGCTCCGGCGGCGTCACCATCAACGCCCGAATCGGCGACGGCGGCTTCGGCCTCCTCGACCGCGACCTCTTCCGATTCGAGGCGCTCAGGGGCGAGACGCTCCGCGCAGTCCTCACCAGCGCAGGAACGCTCAACACCGCCATGCGCCTGTTCAACAGCGCAGGCACGGAGATCTTCAGCGTCACAGGCGCCGACTCGCTCAACTCCAGGATCGATCGATTCGTCTTCACCGAGAGCGGCACCTACTACCTCGGCGTCTCAGAAGCGGCCAATGTCCAGTACGACCCCAACGCGGTCACCAGCGGCACGCCGAGCGCCACAATCGGCGACTACACGCTCGCGGTCACCCTCGCAAGAGGCGTCTCCGACCCGGCACGCTCGCTCGCGGGCGACCAACTCGCCATCGGCGCCAACGCCGACGGCACCTTCCGCTTCACCCAGGGCGGCTCGACCACCGGCCTCCGCTACAACGGCCTCGACTTCCTCCTGCCCCTGGGCGCACAGACCACAGGCAACCCCGTCCACTTCTTCGGCGCACGCGTCGACGGCGGCACCTTCCGCAACGACGGCCCCGCCGGCGAAACCGGCATCCCCGTCACCCTCACCGATCAGTCAGACGCGTTCAACAGCCGCATCATCGGCGACGGCGTCTTCAGGAACATGGACTTCACACGCTCGGTCGCGTTCGGACAGGGCGACGCCTTCCTCGCGATCGATGTCACGCTCCGCAACAACACCACATCGAGGATCCCGGGCGTCTCCTGGATGGAGGCCTTCAACCCCCTCCACGGCCTCGGCCTCACCGGCGGCAGCGCAAACACTCTCAACGATGTCCTCAGCAGCGGCTCGGGATTCCTCCCCTTCGCCAGCGCTTCGGTCACCGCAGGCGGCTTCAACCAGGGCCTGACCATCGCCCTGGCCGCCCCCGCCAACGACTCGCGCGCCATCGCGACCTTCTTCAGCCCGACGGAGGTCATGCGCGACCCGTCGTTCCTGCTCAACCGCCCGATCAACGATCCGACCCCGGGCACCAGCGACATCAGCGCCATCCTCGGCGCCTCGGGCAGCAACCAGGCCATGGGCCTCGCCTTCGACCTCGGCGATGTCGAGGCGGGACAGGCCGTCAACATGCGCTACTTCATCTTCCTCGGCGACTCGCTCGCCGATGTCCGCGCCGTCTACGAAGACCTCAACATGGGCGTCGGCACCGGCCACCTGACCGTCAACCGCGCCACCCCGGCGGTCGAGCCCCTCCAAGTCGACCCCGACGGCCGGAGCATCGCCAACACCGCGCCCACCTTCCCCTACCGACTCTTCTACCCCGAGGGCTTCGCAGGACCCGCAACCAGCACCTTCATCCCCATCAGCAACCCCAACTCCGAGCCCGTCCGCGTCGTCGTCATCGCGCGCTACGAGGCCGGCTTCGTCACAGACGCGCAGGGCAACCCCGTCAGAGATGTCGTCCTCGCAGACCAGCTCCTCCAGCCCGGCGCTCGCGGCGGCATCACCGTCACAACGCCGGAGATGTTCCAGAACGACACCATCCTCGTCGAGAAGAACACCCCCTACGCGATCGAGATCCGCTCGGAGCTCCCCGTCGCCGCGACATTCAGCCACTACGACGAGTTCTTCTTCGCCGGCGGCCAGTCCGGCGGCCTCGGAGAGTCCTTCCTCTCCCGCGTCAGCAGCGACTGGATCTTCGGCGATGTCACAAAGGGCCCAGGCGTCCGCGACTTCATGCTCTTCCAGAACCCCACGGCACAGCCCGTCAAGGTCACCGCAACGGCCCTCGGCGAGGGCGGCCAGCGCTACGAGCTCACGCTCACCCTCCAGCCCTACGCACGCGGAGGCATCGAC
>REET01000264.1 GCA_007694925.1 Phycisphaerales bacterium
CATGGCTTCACCGTCATAATCCGCACCGCCGAGGGTGTCTGGGGCACGAACACGATCTCGCCGAGATCACCCGATGTGCTCACCGTACCGGGCACCGGCGGATCGACAATCAGCACACGATCGGGCTGGTAGCTCCGGTCAATACCGCGGACGGTGTACACCACGCCCAGTCGGTCAACAAACTTCTGCCCAGGACGCGAGAGCTGCAGCCAGTTGACATTGTCAGAGCCCCCGCCGACGCGGACCGGCACGCGGTCTCGCGGCAGCTGCGATCCGACGCTCGGTGAGCCCGGGGGCGCGTAGTTCGCGCCGGGCTCGACCTCGAGGCTCACGATGTGCCCGTAAGTCCCGAAACCGTCGCCGGTCGCCCGGCCAGCCTCCGGGCCCGTCGGCCTGACCGCGGTCGCGATCCGCCTGCGATCGGCGGGCACATCCGCGTTCGCCAGCCGGTCGTAGAGCGTGATCAGGCGGTTGTTGCGGCGCTCGTCGGGGAGGTTCAGAAGTCGGGCGTCGATCGGGCGGACGAAGATCGCGATCTGGATCGGGTCGAGCTCGCTGGGCTGCACCTGGCCGCCTGAGCTGAAGCGTGTCGGCACACGCCTCGCCACAAAGTCCCACACCAGCCGCGGACGCCCCGAGTTGTACGAGTTCGGTCGGGGCCAGAGCCGGTCGCCGATGCGGACGAGCAGTTCCTCCCCGTCGTCGCTGACGGCCACGAGGATGTCCCCGAAGTCAACGCCCAGGATCTCGCCCGTGCTGGAGAGGAAGCTGTTGTTCTCGTCGATCAGGACCCACTCGCCGTCGCGAGACCAGTTCAGGTCCCGCCTCCAGGCGTCAAAGCCCCGGGGCATGTCGATCCCGTCGCTCTGGGCCTGGCCCGGGCGGGGCGGGAGCACGGCACGGAAGCCGAGCGACTCGTGCGAGCGCAGCCAGCTCTCGGCGGCCGAGGCGGCCTCGACACCGCGCGTCTCGTCGACGGCGATGCGCTGCTCGCGCACCACCACCGGGAAGACCGCCGCCAGACCGAGCAACCCGAGCGAGAGCACGAGCACCGCGATGAGGATCTCGACCAGCGTGAAGCCGCGACGGGAGCGGCGGGAGTTGATTCCTGCGTGCGCCATCAGCCGCCCTCCTCCGGCGGAAGCACCGGGATCACATCGCCGTTGTAGCGGTCGACGACGAACACACTCGCCCCCTCGCCCTCTGCGAACAGTTGGTTGAGCCCCTCGACGATCTGGGTGGGGATCGATGGCGCCGGCCTGCCGCCCCGCTGCCAGTCGTCGTAGAAACTCCCGCTGACCGAACCGATCCGTGCGTTCTCAAGACCGCGCTGGCGGAGCAGACCGACGATCCGCGACGCGTCGTAGAGCGCAAAGCGGGTGACGGGCCTGGCGAGCACGGTGTCGGGCGAGCGGTCACCGATCAGCCGTTCACGGGCGACATCGTTCATCGACGAAGCGAGCGCTTCCTTGACCAGCGCGATGTGGTCCACGCGCCGGTCCGGGCGGAAGCGGTCCTGGTCCCATGGCCCCGTCCCTCTGAAGGAGGTGCTCGGCGCGGGGTCGTAAAACAGCGCCGGCCGGTTGTCGCCCGAGGCGAGTCGCCCCGTGCCCGACTCGAAACGAACGAAGAAGCTCTGACGCTTGCGCCCCTCGCGGTCCGCGTCGCTCGCGCCCGAGACCGTCCGGTCGTACAAGCCGCTCTCGGGGAACATCCAGTGGCTCATGTTCCGCCGGTAGCGGGACTCGCTGTACCACCCGTAGTCCTGCGTGTCGTCCTGACCGACGATCTGGCCCGCCGACACGAAGCCCTGCACAAAGAAATTCGGGGGAAGCCGGATCGGCTCGCTCGAAGGGTCGGCGACGAACACCTCGATCTCTCGGGGCATCCCCACCTGCAGCAGCAGGTCGTCGCCGGCCACGGAGGTCGGGATGCGGTGCACCCCCACCCGACGGCAGGCCACGATCGTCATCCGCCCGCCGGGCTCATGCAGGAACAACGCCGCGGCGTCGCCCCCGTCGACAGACTGCAGCGCGACATCCTTGGCGTTGGCGACCGCGACCCTGAGCTTGGTGTCCGCCAGCGACTCCGACGAGCCGCGCAGCATCGCGTTGAAGCCGGGCACCGCGAACGCCGCCAGCAGGATCAGGATCACAACGACCCCGAGGATCTCGATCAGCGTGTACCCCTGGCGTGCGCCGGAGGTGTGATTGACGCTCGTTGTGCGCATCATCTGCCCCCCAGAATCACGATGTTGTCTCGCCACACCCGCTCGCGGAGCTCCGCGTCGGAGACCGTCGCCGGCGCGTTGGTCAGCCGGCGCAGGTCGCTGATGTTCTCTGTTCCAAACAAGCCGTCACGCCCCGCCCCGACGATCGCCCAGCTCGCACCCATCAGCTCGGTGAGCTCCGTTTCGGTGCGCGACTCGCGGTCGTCGGCGGGCCACGAGGTCCGGCCGTTGTCGTCCCAGGTCCTTGGATTTCGCAGCATCAGCGGCACATTCGTGAAGTCCGCCCGACGGTCCCCGGGGCCGATGTTCGAGAAGTTGCGCCACCGGTAAAAACGCCAAGCCCGGCCGTTGGAGTCGACGATCGCGATCACATTCTCGTCGGGGTTGCCCGTGGGCGAGCCGGCCGCGTGCTCCCCGAACTCCAGCTCGTCGACATACCCGCGCTGCAGGGCCGAGCCCCGGGGCGTAAAGAACGCCTGGTACTCCCGCCCCCGCCCGTCGAAAGCGCCGTCGGCGCGGGGCGCACGCATCGCCGGACCCCGCACGCCGTCGATCGGATTGCCCTCGCCGTCGTCCATGTCGGCGGCGCCGCCCAGGTAGTACGCCAGCGAGACCTTGCTGTACCTCTTGTCGCTGACGCCCGCCCCGACGCTGATCGTGCCGCTGTGCCACGCCTCGCCCGGGGCGGCTCGCCCGGCGAAACGGAACTGACCGGAGTCTTCCCGCACCGCGATGCGGTTGCGGTCGTTGACCGAGACAATCGGCCCCTCGTTCGCCGGAGCCAGAGGCCGACCGTCGATCACCAGGGGGGGCAGGAAGCCGAACTCGTTGGCGAACTGCGTCGTCGCCACGCGCATCGAGTTGGCCGTCGCGGTGTCGGAAGCGGTCCTCGCCACGCGGAGCGCCCCGGCGATCCCCACCACGAGGATCGCCGCCAGCACCCCGACGACGACGATCGTCACCAACAACTCGATCAGCGTGAAGCCGTATCGGCCGGGACCCCGGCGCGGAATGTTTGCGGTCGCGTTGGCCATGGCAGCCCTCCCAGTTCGGGCCTCAGACCGCCCCGCCCTGCAGCGAGTTGATCATCTCCACAAGCGGGAGGAACATCGCCACGACGATCGTGCCGACCATCCCGCCCAGCACGACGACCATCAGAGGCTCGAGCAGCGACACCAGACCGGCGACCGCGACATCGACCTCTTCGTCGTAGTTGTCGGCGATCTTCATGAGCATCACATCGAGCTCACCGGTCTCCTCGCCGACATCGACCATGTTCACCACGATCGTGTCGCAGACCTTGCTCTCACGCAGCGGCTCGGCGAACGACTCGCCTTCCTGGATCGAGTCGTGCACCCTCCCCAGCGCCTTCTCGAACACATAGTTGCCGCAGGTCTCTTTGGTGATCGTCACCGCTTCGAGAATCGGCACGCCCGCGGCGATCAGCGTTCCCAGCGTCCGGCTGAACCTCGCGGTCACCGTCTTCTTGACCAGGTTGCCGAAGATCGGGAGCTTGAGGATCATCCAGTCCGTCGCCGCCTTGCCCGGGCCCGCGGCCCGGATCAGCTTCCAGAAAATGAACGCGAACGGGATGCCCAGCAGGATGAACACCGCGCCGGGGATCTGCTGGCCCGGGTTCGTCCCCGCCACCCAGCGGCTCGTCTCTGTCAGCCACACCGTCAGCGCCGGCAGCTTCACGCCGAAGTCCGTGAAGATCTCCTCGAACCTCGGGATAATGAAGACCATGATGCCCGTCAGGATCAGGACGGCCACGCTGATGACCGCGATCGGGTACACCATCGCGCCCTTGATCTGACGCTTGAGCTTCTCGGCCTTCTCCATGAACTCGGCGAGGCGCTGGAGGATGACATCCAGCACGCCGCCGATCTCGCCCGCGTTGACCATCTTCACATAGAGCTTGTTGAACGCCTTGGGGTTCTTGCTCATCGCCTCGGACAAACTCGAACCGCCCGAGACCTCCTCGCACACGCTGATCAGACAGGTCTTCAGCTGGCCCGGCTTGGCCTGGTCCTCGAGGATCTGCAGCGACCGCAAGAGCGGCAGGCCCGCGTCCTGAAGCGTCGAAAGCTGGCGGGTGAACATCGTGAGCTGCTTGGGCTTGACACGCCCGAACGACAGCCCGCTGCTCTTCTTCTTGTTGCCCGTCTCGCCCGCGCCGGGCACGCCCTTCTGCGCCTCGGCCTGCTTCTTGACCTTCTGCTGGCGGACCTCGGTCGGGTACAGGCCCTGGGCGCGGATCCGCGCGACCGCCTCGTTGGGATCGTTCGCCTCGATCGAGCCCTTGCGGTTCTTGCCCGTCGCGTCCATCGCTTCGTATGTGAATGTCGCCATGCCTGCGTTCCTCGTTTGTCCGCTCCAGGCGGGTTGCCATCCGTGATCGCCGATGCCCCCGGCCCGGTCGGGCCGCACTCCACTGCCCGTCCCTCGCTCGTTCCCTACTCGTCCAAGATCGTCTCGCGAACAACCTCGTCGACCGAGGTCAGACCCTCGTAGAGCGCCATGATCCCCGACTCGCGCAGCGTCCGCATCCCGCGCCGACGCGCGTGCTCGCGCAACGCCGCAGTGCTCGCTTCCTTCATCACCATCTCACGCATCTCGTCGTCCATATGCATCAACTCGAAGATCGCCATCCGACCCTTGAACCCCGAGTTGTGGTTCGACTCGTGCGGCAGGCCCCGGTAGAACTTCCGGCCCCGCATCTCCTCACGCGTCACCTGGAGCTCCATCAGCTCCTCGTCGGTCGGGTCGTACTCCTCCTTGTGGTTCTGATCGACCTTGCGCACCAGGCGCTGGGCGACCACGCCCTCGATCGTCGCCGTCAGAAGGAACGGCTCCATCCCGAGGTCCACAAGGCGGATGATCGAGCTCGGCGCGTCGTTGGTGTGCAGCGTGCTAAGCACCAGGTGGCCCGTCAGCGAAGCCTGCACCGCGATCTGCGCCGTCTCGAGGTCGCGGATCTCACCCACGAGGATAATGTCCGGGTCCTGGCGGAGGAAGCTCCGCAGGCAGCGGGCGAAGGTCAGCCCGACATCCTCGTTCACCTGGCACTGGCAGAGCCCGTCGATGTCGTACTCGACCGGGTCCTCGGCCGTCAGGATCTTCGTCTCGATCCGGTTCAGCTCCGCCAGAGCCGCGTACAGCGTCGTCGTCTTGCCAGAACCCGTCGGCCCGGTCACGACCACGATGCCGTTGGGCTTTCTGATGAGGCTCCGGAAGGTTTCCAGCTCGTCGTCGCGGAACCCGATCCGATCCAGGTCCAGCTCGACATTGGACCGGTCCAGCACACGCATCACGCACGACTCGCCGAAGATCGTCGGCAAGACCGCCACGCGGAGGTCGACAGGCCGCCCCCCGACCGACAGTTCGATGCGTCCATCCTGAGGCAGGCGGCGCTCGGCGATGTCCAGATTCGACATGACCTTGATGCGGCTGATGATCGCGGCGCCGAGCGCCTTGGGCGGCGGCACCATCTCGTACAGCACGCCGTCGATGCGGTACCGCATCTTGAACTCTTCCTCGAACGGCTCGAAGTGGATGTCCGAGGCCTTGTCCCGGATCGCCTGCAGCAGCACCATGTTCAAGAGCTTGATGACCTGATTGTCCTCGGCGGCCTCCATCACCGCGTCGAGGTCGATCGAGTCGGCGCTCCGGCCGGCCATCGACTTGAACTTCTCGTCCTTGGCGATGTCGCTGACCAGATCCACAACCGACGACGACTTCGAGTAATGCTTCTCGATCAGCGCGTCGATCGCCTCGGCCTTCGTCACCACAGCCTCGACCTCGAACCCCATCAGCAGGCGGAGGTCGTCGACGGCGCGGAAGTTGTCTGCGCTCTTGAGGGCCACCTTCAGCTTGCGGCTCTTGGCGTTGTACTCGATCGGCACCACCTGGTAGGCCTGGGCGCTCTCGGCCGGGATCGCGTCGATCACTTCCGGAGACAGCTCGACCCGGCTCAGGTCGATGAACTCCATCCCCGCCTGACCCGCAAGCGCCGCAGTCACATCCTCCTGCGAGCAATACCCCAACTCGACCAGAATCTGCCCGATCTGCTTCTTCCGGGTCTTCTGGACCTCGAGGGCCTCGTGCACCTGCTCGCGCGTCACCTTCCCCATCTTGGTCAGCACGCGACCGAGCTTGCGACCCTTCAACTCACTTGGAGGAACCTGCGTCACAAAACCACCTCACACGGCGTGCGCGGCACGCCATTATCTGATTCGACCATACCACCCATCCGGTTCAAAGCACAAAGCCCACAAAACCGGACTTTCACAGATACGACTCGTTGCTTTGCACTAAAAAACGGGCCCGAAGACCCGTTCACAATCCGATCACGATCAGTCGGCGGCGCCCAGTTCATCGTCGTCCAGCTCCGGACGACCCTCGATCGTCCGCCCGATCCGATGGACCCGTTCCTTCAGATCCGCCGCATTCTTCGCCTTGTCGACCATCTCCTCCGCGGCGATCTTGCCCTCGGTGTAGAGCTGCCACAGGTGCTCGTCCAGGAGCTGCATGCCGAACTTCTTGCCGGTCTGGATCATCGAATCGATGCGATAGCTCTTGTTGTCACGAATAAGGTTGCTGATTGCGGGCGTGACCACGAGGAACTCGTACGCCGCCACCATCCCCGCCTGGTCGATCCGGGTCAAAAGGGCCTGGCTGAGCACCGCGATCAGGGCGGTCGAGAGCTGCACGCGGATCTGGTTCTGCTGGCTCACCGGGAAGGCGTCGACCAGACGGTCGATCGTCTTGGCGGCGCCGGTGGTGTGCAGGGTGCCGAAAACGAGGTGGCCCGTCTCGGCCGCTCGAACCGCGGCCTCGATCGTCTCGAGGTCTCGCATCTCACCCACCAGGATGTTGTCGGGGTCCTGGCGGAGGGCGCGGCGGAGGGCCTCGGAGAAGCTCGGCACATCGTTGCCGACCTCACGCTGGTTCACCACCGACTTTTTGTGCTGGTGGTAGTACTCGATCGGATCCTCCATCGTGATGATGTGGTGATCCATGTTGATGTTGATGTAGTCGATCATCGTCGCCAGCGAGGTTGTCTTGCCCGAGCCGGTCGGCCCGGTGACCAGGAACATGCCTCGCGGACGCCGGATCAGCTCCTTGCACATCGCCGGCAGGCCGATCTGCTCGAAGGTCAGCAGCTTGTTCGGGATCTGCCTGAGCACGATCGCCAGGTCGCCCCTCTGTCGGAACACAGAGACTCGGAAGCGGGCCGCGTCGCCGTAGGCGAAGCCGAAGTCGCTTCCGCCCTCCTCCTGCAACTCCTGCTGGTTGCGTTCCGGGGTGATCGACTTCATGAGACCGACCATCGAGTCGGAGTCGAGCACCTTGGTCTGGAGGTTGCGAAGCCGCCCGTGGAGGCGGATGGTGGGCTGTCGCCCAACGGTCAGGTGAAGGTCGCTCGCGCCCGTCTTTACGACGGTGTCGAGCAGGCGGTCGATCTGCATCGTCGACATCGGTCAGCTCCATCGAGCCCCCGGCGAGGGGGAGGACAAATCACTCGGTCTCGTCGTCGGACTGCGCCATGCGGGCGACCTCTTCGGGGGTCGTCTTGCCCGCGAGGACCTTCAGGCGCCCGTCGTCCACCAGCGTGCGCATCCCCGATTGGATCGCCGCACGCCTGATCTTGGCGACCGGCGACTTGTGGAACGCCAGGTCGCGCAGCTCCGCGTTCAACTGCATCAGCTCGAAGATCGCGCGACGCCCGCGATACCCGTTGGGCGCCTCCTGCGACGCCACCGGCTTGTACACCTTGCCCAACGCCTGCTCCATCTTCAGGCCGATCAGGCGCAGCATCTTCGGGTCGAGGTCTTCCTTCTCGGCCAGCACCTTCGTCGGGTCGTGCAGCGTCCGGATCAGGCGCTGGGCCATCACGGCCTGGATCGACGAGGCGACCAGGAACGGCTTGATGCCCATGTCGATCAGACGCGTGATCGCCGAAGGCGCGTCGTTGGTGTGCAGCGTGCTGAAGACCAGGTGGCCCGTCAACGCCGCCTGGATCGCGATCTCGCCGACCTCCTTGTCGCGGATCTCACCGACAAGGATCACATTGGGCGCCTGACGCAGCATCGACCGGAGGATGATCGGGAAGGTCAGCCCGATCGACTCGCGCACCTGGCACTGGTTGATGCCCTCGAAGTTGTACTCGACCGGGTCCTCGGCCGTGATGATCTTGCGGTCGGGCCGGTTGAGCACATCCAACGCCGTGTAGAGCGTCGTCGTCTTGCCCGAACCGGTCGGCCCGGTCACCAGGAAGATGCCGTTGGGACGCCGGATGATCCGGTTGAAGATCGCGAGGTTGTCGGGCTCGAAGCCCAGGTTCTCCAGGCCGACACGCGCCGACTCGGGGCGCAGAATACGCAGCACCACCGATTCCCCGTGGTACGCCGGGCACGCCGACACACGGAAGTCGATCTGGCTGTCATCGACATTAATCTTGATGCGCCCGTCCTGCGGCAGCCGCTTCTCGGCGATGTTCACGCCCGCCATCAGCTTGGTGCGGCTGAGCAACGCGTTCTGCATCCGCTTGGGCAGGTTGTCGCGCTCGATGCACACGCCGTCGATGCGGTAGCGCAGGCGCACCCGGTCGGCCATTGGCTCGATGTGGATGTCGCTCGCACGCATCTTGACCGCCTCCACGAGGATGCGGTTGGCCAGACGGACGATCGGCGCGTCCTCACGCGTCACGTCGATCGAGCGGTCCATCGACCGGTCCACCGAGCGGTCGATCGTCCGGTCGATCGAGCCGGTCACCAGCGATTCGCCCTCGGAGACCATCTTCGGCATCGACTTGAGCCCGCCCTCGATGAACGAGCGGATCTGGCTCTCTGCCGCCAGGCGGGGCTCGATCTCCACCCCGTAGCGGAACCGGAGCATGTCCAGCAGCTCCAGGTTCATCGGGTCGTGGATGACCACCTGCATCCTGTTGCCGTCTTTGGACATGGGCAGGATGGCGTGCTTCTTGACCAGTTCCTGGTCGATCAGCTTCATGTCGACCTTGTCGGACATCCCGGGGGCCGACAGGTCCACGAATTCCATCCCGAACTGGTTGGCCAAGGCCTTGGCGACCTGCTCCTGTTTGGCGAAGCCGGCCTCGACGATTGCCTCGCCCAGGCGTTTGCCCGAACCTTTGGCCAACTGCACCGCCTGCTCGGCCTGCTGGGGGGTGATCACCCCCCAACCGACCAGGATCTCTCCGAGCTTCTTACGCGATCTTGCCATGTTCTTTCGGTCCGAAAGCCGTCTTGCCGGGCGCCCGCGGGCGCCGCTCTCTCGAAGGCGCCGATCGCTCCGGAACTTCCCGCACCCAGCGGCAACCCGGCGACCAGCGCCTATCAATGTCGTTCCCGTATCGCAGATGGCCGACGCCGGCCCCTACGCCCGAGCATGGTACACCCTCGCTCGCTCCACCGCAGGGCACACCAACACCCTCCCGCCGAGCACCCGACCAGGACCCCAGAGTGCACACCCCAGAGCCCAGCCCACGGCGCCTGCTCATCACCGCGGGCCCGACGCAGGAACCCATCGACGCCGTCCGATTCATCGGCAACCGCTCCTCCGGGAGACTGGGCATCCGCCTGGCCGAACAGGCCGCACGACGGGGCTGGAAAGTCACACTGGCACTCGGGCCGGTCTGCTCTGAACCACAAGATCCGTCCGTCGAGGTCGTCCGGTTCCGAACCACCGCCGACCTCGAGGCGATCCTGGCCGATCGCTGGCCTGCAACTGATGTGCTGGTGATGGCCGCCGCCGTCGCCGACTACCGTCCCAAACCGGATCCTCAAGCCCTGAAAGCAAAGCAAAAGCGGTCGGCCGAGGGCCTGACCATCCATTTAGAAGGCACCCCGGATCTGCTGGCCGCCTGCACCGCCGCCCGCCGCCCCGGCCAGCGGCTGATCGGGTTCGCGCTGGAGCCCAGAGAACGGATGGCCGACTCCGCACTGGACAAGCTGGCCCGAAAGAATGTGGATGTCATCATCGCCAATCCGCTCGAAACGATGGACGCCCCGGACATCGAGGCCACAGCCTACAGCACCCCCGACCTCGGCTTCCCAGAAGGACGCCCGACCGATGGTCCCATATCCAAAGATCGGTTCGCCGACTGGCTGCTCGACCTGATCGACCAGCTCCCCCAGACTCCCCAGACCAATACCCCCAGCGAGCCACCGCATGCCCGGCCCTGACCGACCCAGACGCAACTTCAATCCCGGCTCACGCCCGGGAGCAAGACCGGGCGCTCGGCCCGGCTCCAGACCAGGATCACGGCCCGGCGGACGCCCCGGATCGGGACCCGGTTCCGGCCCGCGATCGGGTTCGGGGCCCTATGGCTCCGGGCCACGGGGCCCGCGCCCTTCCGGGCCGCCCTCACGCGGACCGGGGCCTCGCTTCGGAGGCGACTCGCGCCCGAGGCCGCCCAGCGTGCGGATCGTTTACGAGGACGACGCGTTTCTCGTGGCCGAGAAGCCGGCGGGGATGCCGATCGCCCTGCGCCCGGGCGACCGCAAGGGCAAGCGTCCGACGACGCTGATCGATCGGCTGAAAATCGGGCAGCGCCGGGCGACCCGCGTCGGCGTCGGCCCCAAGCAGACGCCCCGGCTCCGTGCGATCAACCCGCTCGACCCGGCGGTGTGCGGGCTGGTGGTGATCGCCAAGACCGACGAAGCCGCCGCCGCACTGACCGAACAGTTCCACTCGTCGCGGAGCCACCGCATCGCGACGGCGGTCGTCCGGGGCAGCCCGTCCCAGGACATGCTCACGATCAAGAGCCTGCTGGTGACCGGTCGCGACGGTTCGGTGCGCAGCTTCGACGAACAGGAGATGCCCATCGGGCGTGAAGGGCGCGAGGCGGTCGCCCATGTGCGCGTGCAGGAACGGGCCGGCGAGCTGACGCTCATCCGCATCCGCCTCGAGACCGACCGGCCGGGCCAGGCGATCGCGCAGCTCCGCCAGGTCGGGCTGCCGCTGGTCGGCGACCCGGGCCCGAGGGCCCGCCCGCTGGACGGCCCGATCCGGATGATGCTGCATCTGGGCGAGATCGCCTTCCGGCACCCGGTGACGCACGAGCAGGTGAAGTTCACCACGCCGCCCCCGCCCGCCTTCAGGCTGCG
>REET01000079.1 GCA_007694925.1 Phycisphaerales bacterium
GCAACACCGTCAGCCCCGGCCTCGGCGAGACGCTGGCGCTGGTGGGCAAGGACGCGACGATCAGGCGCATCGAGCGGGCGGTCGAGCACGCGCAGAACGCGGCCGTTTGAACGGCGTTGAACCGCGCCGTGTTTCGATCTGTGGCACTGGCGGCTTGCCCGCCAGTGTTCCGCCACAATGCCGACGCGCAGGTGTTCGTGGCCGAGCGTGCGGTGGAGTTGTAAAGGTCGCCGCTACTGCTCCGGCCGCCGGACGAGCCTGAACACGAGCCGCGAGAAGTCCGCGTCAGGCCCGAAGTCCTGGCAGCGATAGCGGCGGCCGCCCTCGACTTCCTCGACAAGCATGCCGGACGAGTACGCCTGGCTCCGCCTCGCATCGCCGTCCAGCCAGATGTTGTAGAGCCAGAGCGCACTGCCCTTGCAAGTGAAGTCGTAGTGGTCTTTGCCGGCGTCGGCCCAGAACTCCGCGGTCGTGAATGCCTGCCCGTCGATCTGCAGCGAGTCGTCCGATCGCAACCAAACCCCTTGGGGCCGGGGCGAATTGCACGACTCGAAGATCAGGCGCAGCCTCTGCAGTCCGTCGATCGGCAAAGCCTCGATCTTGACGACGCTGTCGTGCCCCATGTCCTTGAAGCAATCGGTGTACACGGGTGATTTGGGCAGCATCGATCTAGTCCTTGATCGCTTTGGTGTCAGTCGATCAGTGACCCGATCAACCGCTTAGCCACCTCCACCGGATCGATCTGGAACGCAAACACACCCTCGTGCCCGTCGGGGACCTCTGCCCAGGGCACGCCCAGCTCGCGCAGGCGGCGTTGCTCGCCGGCGGCGATCCTGGCCAGGACGGCGGCGGTGAGTTCGTCGCCGTAGGCCGCGTTGCCCGGGACGACGAAGTAGCGGCCGGGGGCGATCATGGTTTCGTCTTCTGACGACCAGTGGACGGTCGCGCCCTCCTGGTCTTCGGTCTGGAGGATGTAGGCGAACGAGCCGTCCTCGGCGATCCAGCTCGCGTGGTTCCAGTAGAAGACCGCGTCGTGCATGTGCACGCTGTCGAAGTTGAACATCGAGGCGGGGCCGTGGGTGTACCGCAGCGGGACGCTCGCCTCGGGGGCGATGAACTCGAACTCGCCCGCGTCGTGCTCGGGGCGATCGAGGGTTGCGCCCCGCAGCGTCAGCAGCGGCGTCTCGCGGGCCTCGGGCACAAAGAACGCGATCACGCCCGGCTCGGTCGCCGAGAGCCTGGGGATGAAGAACGCGTCTTCGTCGACCGTGCTGTGCTCGTAGTCGGTCGGATTGGTCGAGCTGAAGACGAGGAAGTTGCCGGTCGCGGGGCGCTGCGTTGAGTCGTTGAAGCGGAATGTGCCGCGGAGGCTGGTGGCGGGCGTTGCGCGCATGGTCAGCTCTGCCCGTCTTGCCTGCGCCTCGGGCGGGCGCAGCGTGTACGCCTCGCGGAAGTAAAAGCGTGCGAGCGCCGGGTCGAGCGGGAAACCCTGCAGCGTTGCTTCTTCGAAGAAGTCGATGCCGGGCACGATGCGGAAGACGCGGGGGCCGGCGGGGATCGAGCTCAGGCGGATCGTCGTGCGCCCCGCGGCGTCGGTCGGCTCGGCGATCGCTTCGGCCGGGTTTTCGAGGGGCGTGCTGGCCATCAAGGCGAACGGGACGCCCTCGATCGGCCCGCCCTCGTGGTCGGTCAGGACGATGTCGATGCGGAGCGAGCGGTCTTCGGCCTCGGGTTCGAGGACGACGCCCGGCGCGTCCTGTTGCTGGCGAGGCTCGGAGGGGTTGTCCGCCGATGCGCAGCCGAAAACCGCGAGGGCGCAGGCCGCGGCGCCCAGACCAATGGCACGCGGTACGGCGCGGGATGTGTTCAGAACGGCGCTCCGGTGTCGTCGTCGGGCCCGCCCCCGTCGCGGTGGTTTGCTGCCGGTCCGGTGCGCCCGCCGGGGGCGAAGGCGCCGCCTTGGCGTTGAGGGGGCTGGTGGGGCTCGGCGTAGCCCGGCTGGGGCTTGGGCTCGTAGACGGGGTTGTCGAACGACGCCATCTCGTCGTAGCCGGACTGGGCGGTGTAGTTCTTGAAGCGCGTGGTGGTGTTGTCCCAGGTGAGCCTGACGACGCCTGTGGGCCCGTTTCGCTGCTTGGCGACGATGAGTTCGGCGAGGCCCTTTTTGTCGGGGTGTTCCTCGATCCAGCGCGGGTTGTTGATGTGGTAGTACTCCTCGCGGTGCAGGAGGGCGACGACATCGGCGTCCTGCTCGATCGAGCCCGACTCGCGCAGGTCGCTCATGCGCGGGCGGTTGCCCTCGCGCTGCTCGGTCCCGCGGTTGAGCTGCGCCAGGCAGACAACCGGGACATTCAGCTCGCGCGCCAGCGCCTTGATCTGGCGGCTGATCGTCGAGACCTCGACCTGCCTGCTCTCGCGGGCCGCCGTGGGCGCCGTCAGGAGCTGGAGGTAGTCGATCATGATGCACTTGATCTTGTAGCGGGAGGCCATGCGGCGTGCGCGTGCGCGGAGCTGCATGACCGTCAGGCCCGGCGAATCGTCGATGTACAGGGGCATCTCGGCGAGCGAGTTGCACGCCTTCATGATGCGTTCCCAGTCCTCGGGGCTGATGCGCGAGCCGTCGCGGAAGAGCGTGCCCTGCACCCCCGAGAAGGCGGAGAGCAAGCGCTGCGTCACCGACGACTTGCTCATCTCGAGGCTGAAGAAGGCGACGGGGATCGGCTCTCTGCCCGCCGAGCTGTCCCATGGCGTCAGGCCCCCGCGCGCGATCTGCTCGGCGAGGTTGAGCGCGAACGCGGTCTTTCCCATCGAGGGGCGTGCGGCGACGATGATCAGCTCGCCCGGCTGCAGCCCGCGGAGCTTGGCGTCCAGGTCGTCGTACCCGCTGGGCAGGCCGCTGATGCCCCCGCCCTCGGCCGCCTCGATGCGTTCGAGCTCCTGTTGGAGCAGGTCGCCCAGGACTGCCGGCTCGGAGGTCTGGTCCTGCTCGGCGATCTCGAAGATCGCGGTCTCGGCGCGATCGACGAGCTCTGTCAGCCCCTCGCCGCGCAGGTCGCCGGCGTGGTAGGCGTCGTAGATGATGGTGCCGGCGGTGTCGATCAGCGAGCGCTGGCGGGCCTTGTCGGCGACGATCCGCGCGTAGTACGGCGCGTTGCTGGCGGTCGGCACGCTCTCGGCGAGCTGCACGAGGTACGCCTCGCCCCCGACCTCGTCGAGCACGCTCGCGTCGCGCAGCGCGTCGACGAGCTGCACCAGGTCGCCCGAGCGGTGGCGGTTGTAGGTGTCCACCAGCACGCGGAAGATCGCCCCGTGCGCCGGCATGAAGAACTGCTCGGGGCGGCTGACGATGTGCAGCACATCGGCGATCACCTCCGGCCCCAGCACCATCGAGCCGAGCAGCGCCATCTCCGCCTCGGGCGCGTGGGGGGGCAGGCGGTCGAACAGCCTGCCGACCGTCGAGGCGTCGACCTTCGGGCGTCCTTCGTCCTTGCGTCTGCGTCCGCCGGTTGCGATGCTGCTCATGGGCCCTCCTTGGCCGCGCTGTCCGATACACCGAGACACCGGATCGGACCGCGGGTCGCCATTGTCCCGCCCCGGTCCGGCGTCGGCACGCAATCGAGCGCAATCGGGCGCAAGCGCCCGCATCCGACAGTATCTCCACCGGTTGCCCGGGGCGGGGCGGGCATCCGCTCGGGCCATCCCCCGAATACCCTTGCCCATGCCAGCCGACCAGCGCGATGTCTCCGAGGCCTACAGCCCGCCCGAGCTCCTGCCCGACCCGCTCCCCGCCGATCCGTTCCCGATCGTCCGGGCGTGGTTCGACGAGGCGCACGACCGGCGCGTCCAGCCCAACCCCAACGCGATGACGGTCGCCTCTGTCGATGGGGACGGCAACCCCTCGGCCCGGGTCGTGCTCTGCAAGAAGCTCGACGAGGGCTCGGGGCATGTCGTTTTTTACACCAACTACGAGAGCCGCAAGGGCAGGGCGCTGCTGGACACCGCCAAAGCCGCGGCGGTCTTCCACTGGGACGCCCTGGACCGCCAGGTCCGCATCGAAGGGCCGGTCGTCCAGAGCCCGGCGGCTGAGAGCGACGCGTATTTCGCCTCGCGTCCGCTCGAGAGCCGCATCGGGGCGTGGGCGAGCGACCAGAGCCGCCCGGTCGGGTCGCGCCAGGAGCTGCTGGATCGGGTGTCTGAAGCGATGGCGAGGTTCAAGGTGCGTGTCGAGGACATCCGGAGCAATACGGATGTGTTTGTCCCCAGACCGGCGCATTGGGGCGGGTTCCGGCTCTGGGCGGCCCGGGTCGAGCTCTGGGTCGGCGGACCGGGGCGGGTGCATGATCGGGCCTGCTGGACGCGGGAACTGCTTCCGGACGGGGGTCAGGGTTCCACGCGGGGCGGGGCGTGGGAGGCGACCCGTCTGCAGCCCTGACAGGGGGTGGATTCCCTGCTCACGCTGGACCGCCCCGCCCGATCTGCCGAAATTCAGACAAGGAACGCTTCAACTGAGGCTCCCGGTCCGCGCGTGCGGCGCCGGGGCGACGGTGGGGCGGATCGGAACGGGGGATGCGGGCTTGATGCGGATCCGGAAGGACCTCGACGATCGAGCGGCCCGCGCGATGATCGACGCGCTGACCGAGTGTGTCCGCCGCTGCGTGATCAGCACGCAGCCCGAGGTCGTCTCGCGCATCCTCACGCTCGTTGAAGACCCCGACGCGCAGATCAACCAGTTCGCCGATGTCATCCGCACCGACGCCGCCCTGACCGGGCGACTGCTGAAGCTGGCGAACTCGGCCCATTTTTCACAGCGCGGCGGTGTGACGACGATCGAGCGAGCGTGCGTGCTGATCGGCCTGGACCGGATCCGGTCGCTCTCGCTGGGCTTTTATCTCAGCCGCTCGGCGGGTTCGCCGACCGACGCGCTGGCGCGTCGGATCTGGGGCGAGTCGGTCTACCGGGCCTGCCTGATGGAGCAGCTCGCCGAGCACACGGGCGCGGCGCCGAAGTCCGAGGCGTTCCTGGTCGGGCTGGTGATGGACTCGGGCGTGCCGCTGATGCCGCGTCTGGTCGCGGGCTACGCCCCGACGCTCGCGGTGAGTCTGTCGCCGTTGGAGCTCTACGAGCACGAGCGTTCGAGCTACGAGTGCACGCACGCGGATGTCGGGGAGGCGATCGCGCGGGTCTGGAATCTGCCCGAGGTGCTGTCGAGCCCGATCGCCCGCCACCACACCGAGCCCGCGATCGGTGGCGAGGCGCGCACGACCACCGGGCGTCTGCACCTGCTGGCTTACTACGCGGGCGCGGTCCGCCTGCAGAACGATCGGGCAGAGCCGGTCTCGGATGCGCCGGCGGCGGACATCGCCGCGAGCTACCTCGGCATCGGCGCAGAGTCGTTGGCGGACATCGTGCGTGAGTCCGTGGTCGCGTACCGCCAACTGATCGGGATCTTCTCTGAGATCGCCGACGACATCGAGGGGATCGATCGCCTCGCCGAGCGTTCGCACCGGCTGCTCAACAGCGAGGTCGATCGCATGGTGCTCCAGACCCCGGTCGTCGACGCGCCGGCGGTGCACCGCGTGACAGTGGGCGGCTCGCAGGTCGAGCTGCACTCGATCGGGGCCAGCGCCCGCGCGTACCTCTGCGATTCGCAGGGGCGCAGGCTGGTCGCCTACGAGTTCACGCTCGGCGAGGCGTCGGCCGAGCAGGTCGCCTCCGCCCTTGGGCTGCACGCAGAAGACCCGTCGCACGCGGGGAAACTCGAAGCGCTGCTCCAGCGGTTGGCCGCGTAGGCGTCACCCGCCCGACCATGGCGTTCGCTGCGACCTGCGATGCTCGATGATCGTGCGCGCGAGTTCGGCGGCGCCGATCGGCGTTCGGCCCGCCCGCTTGCGTGCGGCCCCGACCTCGTACAGGCGCTTCCACTGCCCCAAGAGCACGCGGTACGCCCAGAGCGCCGAGCGGTCGGGGTCGTAGAGGTTGGTCGACTCGCTGAACACGCCGTTGACCTCGATGATCGCGAGGTTGCGTCCGGCGCGGAGGTCGTCCTCGCTCGGGCAGCGGAGATCGAAGCGGCCGAAGTCGAGTTCGCCGTCCCCATCGCCGCGGAACGAACGGGCGATCTCATCGATCTTCGCCGAGAGTTCTGGGGTGACCAGATCGCCCCCGTCGGAGAAGATCGCGCCCTGGGCGTGGTTGCCCGCGTGCCCGAGGCGGACGGTCTCGCCCTCGCTCGGGACCCAGCCGAGGCGATCGCGGTGCCGGCGCAGCATGAGCTTCGACTGCTTTCTGAACCGATTGTCGCGAAAGATCAGCTCTTCGAGCGTGTGCACGCCATCGCCTTCAATGAGCGGGAAGCGTTTGCGAGTCACCGAGTAGATCCGCCCCGCGGGCGTCGGTTCCTCGTCATCGATCGCGTCGGTCTTGCGGATCCAGAACACGCCGAACTCGCACGGGCCGGGGTGGTACTTCTGGCAGAGCACTGGCCCTTGGATGCGACGGAAATAGGGTTCAAGCTCGTTGGACGAGCGGATGATCGCCACGCCGTAGCCACGCTCCCCGGCGTCGGGCTTGAGCACGATCGGGTACCCGCAGAGCTCGGGCTCGCCCCCGATGATGCGTGCGGCATTGCACGCCCGCTGCTCGGGCGGAGGGCCGGCCTCGACGAGCCTCGCTGGCAGCACATGTTCGGCGGTGTCGTTGAGCCCATCGAGGATCTGCGACTTTGATTCGCCGAGCACGCCGCCCCCGCAGGGGATCCCGGGGTTGGCGCAGGTACAGACGCGCAGGCCCCCGTGCCGAACGCTCAGCCAGAGGATCCATGGGACCAGCGGAAGCAGGAAGAGCGGCGTTGGCCAGAACTCGTGATGCGTCAGGCGGAGTGCGGCGCACCAGGCGCGGCGAGGTGCTCTAAACGCCCATGACCTGCGCCCCGAGTCGGTGAGGGAGCCCCTGTGTTCTGCGCTCAGCGCGATCGCCTCCGCCCGGGCATGGGCGAGTTGGTCGAGGCGTTGGAGCCGATCGGGCAAAGCTGCTCCCTTCAGCGGGCGGCCGCGGGGCCCTCGTACTCCCTGCATATCGGCCAGGCGGACCCGATGCAAGGAGATCAGAAGAGGATCCTTTGGGCTTAATGGGCTTGGGGCTTTGATTCTTCCGTTTGACTCAAGCCCTCGGGCGTGCGACCGTCGTACACCGATGCCTGAGACGATCCATCTCGACGCGCTGGTCCTGGGCGGGGGGATCGCAGGGCTCTGGGCCCTCCGAACCCTCCGCGAGCGGGGGGCCGGCGTGATCCTGCTGGAGGCCCGAGCGATCGGCGGGGGCCAGACCGTCGCCAGCCAAGGCATCATCCACGGCGGCGTCAAGTACGCCCTGGGCGGGGCCGCCTCGCGCGCGTCGAGGCTGATCGCCGACATGCCCGCCCGCTGGGGCGAGTCGCTGGCGGGGAACGCGTTTCCGGATCTCTCGGGGGCGAGGGTCCTCAGCGACGCCTGCACACTCTGGACCGGCGGGGGCGTCGGCTCGCGCCTGATGGGGCTCGCGGCGTCGAAGGCGATCCGCGTTCGCCCGAGCAGGCTCGATGCGTCCGAGCGTCCGCCCCCCTTCGATCGTGCGCCATCGGGCGTCGATGTCTACCGCCTCGACGAGACGGTGCTCGACCCCTGCTCGCTGGTGCGCGCCCTCGCAGAGCCCGTGCTCGATGCGATCTTTTCGGGTGACCCGCGCGTGCGAACGCCGCGCCTTGAACGCACTGACGAAGGCGTCGTCTGCACGATCGTTGATGCGGGAGGAAATGAGCTCCGGCTCGTGCCCCGTCATCTCGTCGCCTGCGCCGGCGCCGGCAACGAACAGATCGCCCGCGATCTGGGCCTCGAAACCGAGGTCCGGATGCAGCGCCGCCCGCTGCACATGGTGCTGGCGCGAAAGCCCGCGGGCGCGGATCTGCCTCGGATCTTCGGCCACTGCGTCGGCGCGGGCTCCAAGCCCCGCCTGACCATCACCAGTGGCGACTCCGGCGGGCGCACCGTCTGGTGGATCGGGGGCCAGATCGCCGAGAACGGGGTCGACCGCTCCCGCGAGGAACAGATCGCAGAAACGCTCGCGGAGCTTCGGGCCGTGCTGGGCTGGGTGGATCTGGAGGGCATCGAGCTCGCGACGGTGCGGATCGACCGGGCCGAGGGGTTCATGCCCGATGGATCGCGACCCGACGAGCCGGTGATCCGCAGCGTCGGTCGTGTCCACATCTGCTGGCCGACCAAGCTCGCGTTCGCCCCGATCGTCGCGGATAGGGTGTCGGAGCTGGTGGGCGAGCCGGAGCACCCGCAGCCGATGATCGAAGCCGAGCCGCCGCCCTTCGCCCCGCCCCCGTGGGCGATCGACCCGAGCAGCCACGAGGAGATCGCATGGACCGACGCCCGCTCGGCCGGACAGGCCTGACCGTCAGCCCGCTTGGCCTTGGGACCGTGAAGTTCGGGCGGCGCGACGGGGTGAAGTACCCAGAGCCCGTCCGCATCCCCGGCGACCGCCTCGCCCTCGCCCTGCTCTCCCAGGCGATGGAGCTGCGCATCAACCTGCTCGACACCGCCCCCGCCTACGGGAGCAGCGAAGAACGCCTCGGCCTGCTCCTGGAAGGCTGGCGCGACCGCTGGGTCATCTCCACCAAGGCCGGCGAGACCTTCGAGAACGGGGTCTCCAGCTACGACTTCTCGTACGAAGCCGTGTACGCCAGCATCGAGCAGAGCCTCGAACGACTCCGGACCGACCGCGTCGAGATCGCGCTGATTCACTCCGACGGGAGTGACGGGTCGATCCTCGACGACGGCGGTGCGATCGAGGCGCTCAAGGAGCACAAAGCGGCCAAACGCGTCGGCTGCATCGGCATGAGTCCCAAGACCGTCGAGGGGGCGATGCGGGCGGCGGAGGTCTGCGGCGTGCTCATGCTCGAGTTCAACCTGGGCAATCTGGAGATGCGTCCGGTCATCCGGCGTTGCGCCGAGCTCGGGGTGGGGGTGCTGGTCAAGAAGGGGCTGATGAGCGGGCACGCCGCGGGCGGGGAGACGGTGGGGGACGCGCAGGAGGGGGTCCGGCGATCGTTGCGACTGTGTCTCAGCGAGCCGGGGGTCTCCAGCGTGATCGTGGGGACGGTCTCGCCCGAGCACCTGGATTTCGACGCGAGGGTGGCGGCCGAGATTCTGGCGAAAATTCGCGAAGAAGGGGTTGGGTCGGGTGACGAAATCCAGTAAGCTGGTGGAAGTCCGGGTTCAGAGACGCTGTCGGCGTGGATGAGTCGCGGGCGAGCCGGGTCTCTGTGGGGGTGGCGGCGCGACAGCGCTGTCGCCGTTCGGTGTGACCGCCGAAACGGGCCCTGTGCCGGAATTGAGGAGGAGCGACCCTGCGCTGATGCGGCGGCAGGGTCGTTGCTTTTTTGGGTGTTGGGTGTGGGGTCGCCCGGCTTCGCCGGGCGAGAGGGGCGAGAGTCGAGAGGCGAAAGGCGAGGAGCCACCCGACCCTTCGCTTTGCTCAGGGGTCGGCGTCCGTTCCCTTGCGTGATCGGGCGTCTCCTCTCACCTGCTCTCCTGCTCGCCTGTTCAACCCTCTCGCCCGCCACAGGCGGGCGGTACCATCGCCTTCCCCGGCCGGACCGGGGGCGGAGGTGGTTGCCATGGCCTGGTTGAAGGTGTCTGATGCGTTCGGGGCTCCCGTCGGCACGAAGGTGACCGTCAAGGGATGGGTGCGGACGAGGCGTGACTCGAAGGCCGACGGCGGCCTCTCGTTCGTTGCCGTGCACGACGGGAGCTGCTTCGAGCCGATCCAGGTCGTCGCCCGGGCGGACCTGCCCAATTACGCCGCGGAGATCGCCAAGCTGAACACCGGCTGCTCGGTCGAGGTCGAGGGCGAGCTCGTCGAGAGCCAGGGCAAGGGCCAGTCGGTCGAGATCGCGGCCGACGCGGTCCGCGTCGTCGGCTGGGTGGACGACCCCGACAGCTACCCGGTGCAGAACAAGCGCCACACCTTCGAGTTCCTGCGCGAAGTCGCGCACCTGCGGACGAGGACCAACACCTTCGGCGCCGTCGCGCGTGTGCGCCACCGCCTGGCGATGGGCGTGCACCGCTTTTTCGACGAGCGGGGGTTCTATTGGGTGCACACGCCGATCGTCACCGCCAGCGACGCGGAGGGCGCGGGGCAGATGTTCCGTGTGAGCACGCTGGATTCGGTGAACCCGCCGCGTACACCGGAGGGGCAAACCGATTTCGACAAGGACTTTTTCGGTCGCGAGGCGCACCTGACGGTGTCGGGCCAGTTGAATGTCGAGACCTATTGCTGCTCGCTGAGCCGCGTGTACACCTTCGGGCCGACCTTCCGGGCGGAGAACTCGAACACGGCCCGCCACCTCGCCGAGTTCTGGATGATCGAGCCGGAGATCGCGTTTGCCGATCTTGCCGCCAACGCCCAGCTTGCCGAGGAGATGCTCAAGTTCCTCATCGACGACCTGTTGACGGCACGCCCCGACGACATGGCGTTTTTCGATCTGCGCATCGAGAAGGGGCTGATCGACGCGCTGAAGCATGTGCTCGAAACGCCCTTCCGGCGCCTGCCGTACACCGAGGCGATCGAGGTGCTCAAGTCCAGCGGCAAGCAGTTCGAGTTCCCCGTCGAGTGGGGCAAGGACCTGCAGAGCGAGCACGAGCGCTACCTGACGGAAGAGAAGTTCAAGCAGCCGCTGGTCATCACCGACTACCCGAAGGACATCAAGGCGTTCTACATGCGCCTGAACGACGACGGCAAGACGGTCGCCGCGATGGATGTGCTGGTGCCCCGCATCGGCGAGATCATCGGGGGCAGCCAGCGCGAGGAGCGACTCGATGTGCTCGATTCGCGCCTGGAAGAGATGGGGCTGGAGAAGGAAGACTACTGGTGGTACCGCGACCTCCGGCGCTACGGCACGGTGCCGCACGCGGGCTTCGGGCTCGGCTTCGAGCGCCTGATCCAGTTCTGCACGGGGATGCAGAACATCCGCGATGTGATCCCGTTTCCGAGGGCGCCGCGGCAGTGTGAGTTCTGAGCGATCTGCGAGAGGGGTCCCTGGACGCCGATCTCTGAGCGCAGCGAAGAGTCGGGTACGCCCGGCGTCGCCGGGCGAGTGGGTCGAGCAGGCGAGGGGGACTATGAAAGGATTCATCCGAATCCTGGGCAGCATCGCGGTGCACGAGGGACGCAGCAGCCTCATTACGCTTGAGGTCTCGCTCGACCCCGATGACACCGGCGTGCTCTGCGGTCTGATTG
>REET01000203.1 GCA_007694925.1 Phycisphaerales bacterium
GGCCGCCTCGCGCAGCTCGTGCTGCTGTCGCGACAGACGCAGCCACCCCGCGAGCCATCCCGCCTGCTCTGACAGCAGCACCGGATCAGCGCCCGGCGCGTGCAGCTCCCCGAAGACCTGCTCGCGCCAGCGGACCTCGACGCCGCCGTAGCCCAGCGGGCGCAGCTCGACACGCAAAACCCCGAGCCGCTCGCGCATCAGGAGCAACGCCGCGTCGAGCACATCCGCCCCGCGCAGCATCGCCTCAACCAGTACACCATCACCCGATACCGCGCTCGCCCCCTTGGAACCGGCGGCTCGCCCGCCAGTGTGCGCAACACCTGTGGCACTGTCGGCTTGCCCGCCAGTGTCTCCCACGCTCGCGCTAATCGCCGAGCCGCGCTCTTCAACTTCTTCTGCATTGCCAGCGGGCTCGCGTGATACCGGGGTTGCAGGGTGTGGGGTATGTGGTGCGGGCTCTGCGGGAGTCTCTTCTTCAACACTCGCCGGCGCAACGCCGCCGTCACGGATAAACCGCTCAAGCTCGTCCCCCGCCCCCACCTCCGCATCGAAGAACACGGAAGTCTCCGGATCGCCGACCCCGAAACGAACGATCCTCACCCCGGGCGACGCCTCGCGCAGCGCAGCGCTCCATCGCTCGAGCTCGCCGTTGGCGAGCCCGGGCGTCGACGCCGCAACGACGACCACCGTCTCGGTGCTGTCGCCCCCGGCGACCGCCCCGGCGATCTCGCCCACGACATCCAGAGGCGACTCGGCGCGCACCACCTCGCGCTCCGCGTCGGAGCGCAGCGTCATCTGCGGGCCTGTCGGCCCCAGCACGATCACTCGGGATGGATTCTGGTTCTGCATCGGCGTCCTGCCGTCGGCGTTCTCTCTCAACCCCGCTGCTGTCCAAGCCTCGGCCGAGCCTCAGCCCGAGCCTCTCGCGGGCCGCTGGGGCGGCTCCTCGGCGAGGAGCATCTCCAACTCTTCTTCGCTCAACACACCCGCGTCGTTCGTCGCGTCCTCATCTTCAGAATGATCGGACGATGCGGGCGCCGGCTGGACGACGCCGTCACCCTCGCCCGCCAGCCGGAGCTTCGGCCCCCAGGTCGGCGAAGGCACAACCGGCGTCGCTTCTCGGACCTCCTCCGACACCGGCCCGGCTTCCTGCTCGACCCACGCCTCGACCTCGACCGAGCGCACGGCCCGCAGGCGGAACTTGGTCTCCCCTTCCGGAGCGTCGTACACCCAGACGGCCCGACGCATGAGGAACCGGTCGCCCGCCCGCACGAGGCCGCCGACGCCTTGCAGGGCCTCCGGCTCAACGAGGATCAGCACACCGAAACCCCGCTCGCCGGCCTCCGCCTCCGCGGCGATCCACGAAGCCAGCGCCCGATAACGGTTGTCGACCTCGCGCATCGCCAGACCCCGACGCGAGAGCGCCGTCACCAGATCCGGCGGGACCTGACGACCCTCGGGCCGCCAGACCACGCACCGGACAAGACCGTCCTGGTCCCCGGGTCGGGTCATATCCCAAGTCTACACCGAGATCCGGCGGGCACGACCCTTGCGCCAGCTTGATCGGGGTGGAAACCCGATAACTTGGTCGCCGGGGCGAGATGCGAGCGCTAGAGCCCGAGCCGGAAAGCCGCGGCTTCGGCGACCTTGCCCGCCCCGTCGGCCGGGCCGAGTTCGCTCGCCGCCTCCCGCATCGCGTCGCGTGCCGCGTCGTCGGTGAGCAGTTTCAGCAGCGGCTCGCCGAGGCTCTGGAGGTTCTGCTCCGGCTCGACCCGGTCCTCGGCGATGGCCGCCGCGCCAGCTTCGGCGAGGCGTTTGGCGTTCAGGGCCTGATGCCGGTCCTTGTGGAAGGGGTACGGGGCGAAGACCGTTGGCACAGCGTTCGCCCAGGCCTCGGCGACGCCCCCCGCGCCTGCGCGGCTCAGCGCCAGATCCGCGGCGCCCCACGCCGCCCCGATCTCATCAAGATACGGACGCACTTCTCCCGCGACGCCCGCTTCCCGCATCGCCTCGGCGGCGCCCTCGTCGCCCCGGTCGCCGGACTGGTGGAGGATCTGCCAGCCTTCGAGCGCGTCGGCGTGCTCGCGGACGAACGCCGCGACGAACGCGTTGAGCGACTTCGCCCCCTGGCTGCCCCCCACCACCAGCAAGGTCCTGCGGCCGGGGTCGAGGCCGAGCTTCTCGCGGCACACCTCTGGCGGGCCGGGCGCGGTCGCTTCTGTGCGCACGATCGGCGGGATGGTGGTGAACCCCTTGCGGTCCAGCGGCGTGGTGGTGAGCTTCGCATCAGCGAAGCGCTCGATCATCCGGTTCGCCCGGCCCGGCGCGGCGTCGAGGTTGAGCATGAGCAAGGGGATGCGGAGGCGCTTGGCGGTCCAAGCCGCGGGCGCCGCGACAAACCCACCGACGGCGACCATCACCACCGGCCCCTTGCGATCGACGATCACCTGTCGGACCACCGCGACCGAGAACGGCCACGACCGGGCGAAGCGCAGCAAGGCCCCGGGGCGGATGCCGAAGGGCGCCGCGGGCAGGGGCACAAACTCGACGCCCGCCCTTTCAAGCAGCGTCGCGTCGAGGGGTCGGTTCGAGCAGAGGAAGAGCGCGTCGGCCTTGCCGGGGTGCCGGGCTTCGAGGGCTTCACTGACGGCGAGGGCCGGGTACAGGTGCCCGCCGGTGCCGCCCCCGGCGAAGATGACCGTCGGCCTGGCGCTCACGCCGGCTCCGGGGCAAGTTCGATCTCATCGTCCCATTCAGGCTCGGCTTCGGCCGCGGCGAGCTTTTCCTGGCTCCGGCCGATCGAGATGATCGCGCCGAGCGAGAACGAGGTCATCAGCCAGCCCGTTCCGCCGGCGCTGATGAGCGGCAGCGGGATGCCCTTGGTGGGCGCCCATCCGGTCACGACCGCGATGTTGATGACCGCTTGGACGCCGAGGGTCGCCGCGACGCCGATCACCGCGAGGCGGCAGACCAGCGTCTTCTCCCGCAGCAGGATGAGCATCGACGCCCCGAGGATGCCCAGGTAGAGGCTGATCACGAGTGCCGCGCCGGCCAGGCCCATCTCCTCGCACAGCACGGCGAAGAGGAAGTCGGTCGTCTGCTCGGGCAGGTAGCCGAACTTCTGCAGCCCGTTGCCCAGCCCCCGCCCGAAGGGGCCGCCCCCGGCGATGGTGGTCATCGACTGGATCATGTGGTAGCCGGCGCCCTGGGGGTCGTGGAAGGGGTCCACGAAGGTGGTGAGGCGTCGGACGCGGTAGGGCTCCTTGATGACGAGGTAGGCCAACGCGCCGATGCCGATCGGCGCGAGCAGCCCCGCCTGCCAGATCCGCATTCCGCCCGCGAGCAGCAGCACGCCCCCGACGCAGGCGATCAGGGCGGCGGTGCCGAAGTCCTCGATCCCCACCAGCAGCACGACCGCCCCGAGCGAAGCGAGCATGGGCAGGGCCCCAATAAAGAACCGGCCCATCATGGCCCACCGGCGTGTCAGCACGACCGCCAGCAGGAAGACCATCCCCCACTTGGCGATCTCGCTGGGCTGGACGCTGATCGGGCGGCCGCCACCCATCGAGATCTCGATCCAGCGGTGCGAATTGTTCTTCGGGGCGGCGATGCCGGGGATGTAGACGGTCGCCACGGCCGCCAGGAGCAGAATCGTGCCGACGAGGAGCAGGGGGAGGCCGGCGAGCAGGCGAGGGGTGTGGGGCGTGGGGTGTGGGGCGTCGGGGGCACCCGGGGTTTCGTGCCACCGACCTCGCCTCGGCGAGGTCGGTGCCTCAGACGCACCCCGTCGCGGCGAGCACCCAACGGCACCGACCTCTGGAAGAGGTCGGTGGCACGGGAGAGCCGCAGATTCCCCCGAAATCCACAGCAGGACGCGTCGGACAGGCAGGAGAGCGACGACGCCGAGCAGCGCGACGGAGATCCCGGCGTAGAGCCCGACGCGCGAGAAGATGATCGACTGGGCCGTGACGGGGCTGCCGCCGAGGCTCATCGCGGCCGAACTGACCATGACCAGCCCGATACAGAGCAACGCCAGCGAACACGCGATGATGACCTGCCATGGCCTGAGCACGACCGAGGATATCGGCCGGGAAGGCGGAACGGCTGGAAAGGGGGATTGGCGGGCCGCGGTGCGCGGGAACAGATCGTGGCCCGGGCGCACCGCCCGGGCGGAAGCGCTTTCGGCGATAACCGCAACCTGGACGCCGACCTCTGAGCGCAGCGAAGAGTCGGGTCGGAGGTGCAACAACTCGGCGGGCCATCCGACACGAACCCCGAACCCGGCTCGGCGAGCCGAGCCGGGCCACCCAGCGCCCTGCGCCCCGATCCCAGCGCCCTACAGCAAACTCAGGCTCACCCGCCGCTCCAACTCCGCGCTCGGCCTGGCGATCAGGTCGTAGCCGTCGCTGTCGACGATGGTGCAGCGGACGAGCTCGCCCGGGCTGAGGTCTTCTTTGGCGACGACGAAGGTCACCGCGTCGATCTGCGGGGCCTGGTGGTAGGCGCGGCCCTCGTAGACGCGCAGGCCGTCCTCGGCCTCGCGCCCCCGGGCGGGCCGGTCGATCAGAACATCGAAGCGGCAGCCGGTGTTCTCCGGGTCGTTTTCGTCGAACTGGTCGGCGATGTAGGCCGCCTGCTCGAAGGCGATCTCCTGCTGCAGGGCCATGATCTCGCCCTTGCGCCGCGCCTTGGTCTCGGGGTCGACCGCGAGGGACGCGTCGGCCTCCATGCGCGCGGCGGGCGTGCCCGGCTCGGCCGAGTACTCGAAGACGCCCACGGCGTCGAAGCCGATCTCCTCGATGAAATCGAGGAGCTGCTCGTGGTCTTCTTCGGTCTCGCCCGGGAAGCCGCTGATGAAGGTCGTGCGGATCGCCATGCCCGGCACGCGCTCGCGGAGCTTGTGCATCAGCTCGCGCTGCTGCACCGCCGAGACATGGCGGCGCATCGCGTCGAGCATCGACTCGCTGGCGTGCTGGAGGGGGATGTCGATGTAGGGCAGCAGGATGCCGCCCTTGGCGATGTCGGCGATCGCGTCGATGATCTCGTCGGAGAAGTTGCTGGGGTAGGCGTACATCAGGCGGACCCAGCCCCGGCCCGCCTCCTGCTGCACGGCGTCGCAGATCCCGCGCAGCAGCGTCGGGAGTCCCTGGCCGGAGGCGAGGCCGGCGCCGATGTCGTCGCCGTAGCTGGTGGTGTCCTGCCCGATGAGGTTAAGTTCGAACGCGCCGTCGCGGACGAGCTCGCGGGCCTCTTCGATGATGCGTTCGGCGCCCTTGGAGCGCATCTTGCCCCGGATCGACGGGATCGTGCAGAAGGCGCACGCCTGGTTGCACCCCTCGCTGATGCGGAGGTAGGCGTAGTGGCGCGGGGTCAGGCGGAGGCGGGCCGAATCGTCCTCGAAGTAGCCCAGGCCCTTGCCGTCCTTGCCGTGGACGGTGAGGGAGGCGGTCTGCATCCCCCGCTCCTTGGCGGCCTGGAGGGCGTTGCCGGCGATCCAGTACTTCGGCGCCTCGTCGCCGATCTGCTCGCGCCCCGGGCGCTCGCCGCGCACGGCTTCGAGGATCTTGTCGCGATCAAAGACGCCGACCATCGCGTCGATGCCGGGCGCCCAATCGAACATCTTGGCGCGGTGGCGCTGCACGAGGCAGCCCGCGACGACGACACGCTTGACGCGTCCTTGCTTCTTGGCCTCGATCGCCTGGCGGATGACGCTGAGCGACTCCTGCTTGGAGGCTTCGAGGAAGCCGCAGGTGTTGACGACGACCGCGTCGGCGTCTTCGAAGGGTGGCGGGCTGTCGGGGCGTGGGCCTTCGGAGGTGCCGCCATCGCCGTGCTCGCTGCTGGAGCGGCCCTCGACATTGGCGGCGTCGTCCCATCGTTCATCGCCGCCGCCAGTGTTGCCGACGGGCGCGATGCCCTCCTGGGCGAGGACGCCGAGCATCTTCTCGCTGTCGACGAGGTTCTTGGGGCAGCCGAGGCTGACGAACGAGACCGTGCGGATCTCGTCGGCCCCGGCGTCGGGGGTTGTTTGCGCTTCGCTCTTCATCAAGGGGCAATGGTAGCGCCCGGGCCGGCTACCCCGGCCCGCCAAACCCAACGCCCCACACCTCTCCTCAGGCCGATAGCCTGGCGAAGATCTCCTCGGCCCGCATCCCGGCGAGGGGGTAGTGGGTTTCGAGGAGCTTGCCCAGCGATTTCGGATCCGTCAGCACGAAATAGCAGGGCAGGCCGACGCGCCACCCGACGAATCGCAGGGCCCGGGGCAGCGACTCCTGGCAGGTGCAGAAGACCATCTCGGGCCCGTCCATCTTCAACGGTACCACGCGGAACTGCCACGCCTGGCGGTTGTCGATCAGGCCGAGCACTTCCGGCTCGGGGGTGAGCTGCGTCGGGGCGACGGCGGCGGCGAGGTCGGCGTACTGGCTTGCCCATGCCTTCTCGATCGCGTCGGGGCTGACATCGAAGAGGGTCTCGGCGAGGACGCCGAAGGGGCGCCCGCCCCGCTTCTGCTCACCGAGGATCGTGTCGCGCTGGGCTTCGGTGATCACGCCCTGGCGCACAAGGACATCGCCGAGTCGGAGGTGCATGCTGATCTCTCCGTGTCGCAAAGGAAGTCGGGGCAAATGGCCCGGGCCGGCTCCCTCCGTCCGGCCCGGGCCAACACCCCCTCTATCGGCGGATGCGGATCGAGGATCAACCCCGCGTTGCGGGCGAAGACTCGCCAGTGGGCGGCGGGGACGGGATGGGCCGGTCGTGCGGGGCTACTTGCCGACGCAGAAGCGGGCGAAGACGCGCCCGATCACCTCGTCGGGCGGGATGCGTCCGAGAAGCTCGCCGAGGTGGTCGAGGGCCGTGCGCAGGCGTTCGGCGGCGACGGAGGGGTCGGCGCCCGGGCCTTCTGAAGCGAGGCCGGAAAGAAGGTCGGCGGCGGCGGCGAGGGAGCGCCGGTGGTGGCGGGAGACGGCCAGATCCCCCGAGCCCGGGGCGCGTTCGCAGCGGCCAGCGATCAGAGCCTTGAGGGCGGCGACGCCCGCGGGGTCGAAGGCTGAGAGCTCAAGGTCCGGGGATGGGGTGCTTAGAGATGGTGCGCCGGGGAGGGGGGGCGCGGGCATGTCGGCCTTGGTGCGCACGCGGATCGTCGGGCGGCCGGCTGCGGGCGGCGTCTGGAAGCGGGCGGTCGGGTCGCACCAGAGCAGCAGGTCGGCTTCGTCGAGGGCGGCGCGGGCCGAGGCTTGGGCTGCGCGGGCCGAGGGCGAACTTGCGGGATCGGCGTCGAGGCCGGGGAGATCGAGCAGCAGGATGCGCGGGGCGCCCGGGTCGGATTCGTCGAGCGACAGGGGCTCGGCGAGGACATCGCGCGTCGTGCCCGGGTCTTCGTGGGTGACGGCGCGCCTTCGCCCGAGCAGGGCGTTGAAGAGCGTGCTCTTGCCGGCGCTGGGCGCACCGACGAGGGCGACCTTCGGCTCTGTGCTGGTCGCGGCGGCGCTGGCGGGGCCGAGGGCGGCTTGGATCTCGCTTGCGAGGGCGCCGGCGCGCGAGGCGAGTTCTGCGGGCTCGATCGCGACGACATCTTCCTGGTCGGTGAAGTCGATGCCGGCCTCGACGAGGGCGAGCAGTTCGGTGAGTTCGTCGCCCCAGCGGCGGCAGGTCTCGCCCGCCTCGCCCTTCATCCATTTCGCGGCGGCGGCGCGTTCCTCGTCTGTGGCGGCGGCGATGAGCATCGAGACGCCCTTGGCCTCGTCGAGCGTGAGGCGGTTGTTGAGGTAGGCGCGGGCGCTGAACTCGCCGGGGCCGGCGCGACGGACGCCGTCGTGCGAGACGATGAGGTCGAGCACGCGCTGGGCGAGGAGCGGGTTGCCCGGGAGCAGGATCTCGGCGCCGTCCTCACCCGTGTACGACTTTGGCGCGACGAAGCGGAGCACGAGCACCGGGAGCAAGAGCGTGTCGCCGGATTGCGAGGAGAGTTTCAGGCGTGCGGCGAAGGCGCAGCGTGATTGCGGCGGCTCGTCGGCGCCGTTCTGCAGAGAGAGGATCGATTCGAGCAGCGATCGCGTGTGCGGGCCCGAGACACGGAGGATCGCTCTTGGCGAGCGGCCGGGGGGCGAGGCGATCGCGGCGATGGTGTCGTCCAGCGCCACGACGGGCTCACTTGCGCTTCTTGAAGCGTGCGGGCGGGGGCTTTGAGGCGGCTTTGCCCTTGCCCTGGCGCTTGGCGGCGATGGTGCGCGGGTCGCGCTTGCCGCCGCCCTGCTGCATCTGCTGGCGTTCTGCGGCCATGGCCTGGATGCGCTGGATGAAGGACGGTCCCTTGCGTTTGCGCTCCTCCTTCATCTTTTCGATGTCGAGGAGGCCGTGCTTGTCCATGTGGCGCTTGATCCAGCGGTTTTCGAGGATGCCGAGTGAGGAGTTGGCGATGAAGTAGAGGGCGAGGCCGGAGGGGGCGTTGTACATGATGAGCGGGAACATGAAGATGAGCATGAAACGCATCATCTTCATCTGCATTTCCTGCTCGGGGGTCATGGTCGCGCTGGTGGGCGGCGTGAGGTACTTCTGGTGGGCCCAGAAGACGAACGCGAGCAGCACGGGTAGGACATTGATCGACTTGATCTCGCCGATGAGGTTCCCGACGAAGGGGACCATGAAGCCCGAGCCGAAGTAGATGGCTCTGTCGGGCTCGGCGAGGTCGGCGAGGAAGCGCCAGTTGCCGCCGGTGGTGGCCTGGAAGACGCCGAAGAAGGCGGGCTCGTGGCGGAGCTCGAAGGCGAAGAAGAGGCTGGCGTAGAGGGCGATCCAGATCGGGCTCTGGAGGAACATGGGCAGGCAGCCGAGCATGCCGGCGGGGCTGACGCCCTCTTCGCGCCAGAGGCGGGCCATCTCCTGCTGCTGCTTCTTGCGGTCGTTGCCGTAGCGTTCCTGGAGCTTCTTCTGCTTGGGCGCCAGCTCCTGCATCTGCTTGCCGAAGCGCTGGACGCGGATCTGGGACCACTTGGTGACCGGGTGGAGGATCGTTCTGACGATGAGGACGAGGACGATGATCGCCAGGGCCCAGTCGCCCGTGAGCGAGTGGGCGGTGCGGAGCACGATCATCAGCGGCTCTGTGAGCCACTGGAAGGTGCACGAGCCGCACATCCCGCCGAAGTTGTACACGACCAGGTTGGGCAGGCGGAGGCGCTCGGCGCCGGGCTCTGCGCCGATGGTGCGTCGATCCAGCGGGCCGGCGTAGACGGCGTAGCCCAGGTCGATCGACGAGCCGGCGAGCACCGGGCGCTCGGGCGTCAGCGTGCGCAGGACGATCACCGCGTCGCGCCGCTCGGGGCCGAGGAAGAGCACGCCCCGCGTGACCTCCTGCCCTTCGCGGAAGCGCAGGTCGCTCGGGCGCGAGTCGGGGTCGAACCAGGGGCGGACGGCGACGCCGAAGTACCGGTTGACGACGGCGTACCACGAGAGGCCCCACTGCTCGCGCAGCGCCTCGCGGTTTGGCCAGAGCACGCGGGAAGCCTCGAAGCGGTCGGGGCGGGTCGGGCCGATCGCGCTGTCGCGCCGCATCAGGGTGCGGTCGGGCCAGACTTCTGTCAGCGAACGCTGCTCCTCGACATACCCGAAGCGGAGGCGGCGCTGGTCGCCCGCGTACGCCGAGACGCGGGGCGGCTCGACGGGTCCGAGCTCCGAGAGCGAGACGCGGAGCCCGCGGTCGGTCAGGTTTTCGACTGTCTGCTCAAGACGCAGCGTGTACGAGCCGGGGCGGATCGAGTACCGGCGGACGATGCGGACGATCGCCTCGCCTTCGGCGTTCTCGATGGTGGCGGTGAAGCGCCCGGGGTCGGAGGGGTCCTGCTGCCAAACGCTTCGCTCGCCGGCGATCGGGCCCTCGTCGGTCTGGACCTCTTCGGGGATCGCCTGGAGGGCGACCGGCTGGCCGTTGATGAAGATGAAGTCGAGCGAGAACGGGGTGACGCCCTGGCCGGTGCGCAGGTCGTCGACTTCCTGCTGCACGACGATCGGCTCGCCGTTGACGACAGAGTCGAAGTAGTTGCTGAGGTGGAGTTCTGCGACGCCCGAGCCGTAGCGGCTGAACCGGACCCGCATGCGCATGCCGGAGTCGGCTTCGAGCGATCCGAGTGGGCGGAACTCGTGGTCGGCCAGCATCGGCTCGCCGACGCGTCTGGCCCGCAGGCCCTCGAGCAGTTCGGCCTGCGCGGGGGAGAGGCTTGGGGCCTCCGGCTCGCGCTGGGCCTCGCGCCGGACCTCTTCGCCGGCGGGTTCGGTCGTCTCACGGGCGGGCTGTGGATCGGGGTCTTCGGCCCGCTCGCGGGGCTCGGGCGTGGGCTGCTGGGCGATCGGCGGGGTTTGCTGAACAGCTTCTGGCTGGGTTTCCCGCTCGGCTTCCTCTTGGGCGGTTCGGGGGCCGTGGCGGCCGGTATTTGTGGCCACGGCGACCGCGATGCCGATCGCGGCAAGCACGAGGGCCAGCGGCACAAACACCCGCAGCGGTTTGTTCTTTCTTCTTCTGGCCATTGGTGGAAACGGTCGCCCGGAAACCGGCGGTTCGGCCGGGACGGTCACAATAGACGCCGGCCGAACCGGCGTCCTGCCCCGGCGGGCGTGCGGCCGGTCAGCGGCCTTCGTAGAGGCGTTCGCCGAGCCAATCGTGCAGCTCGGAAATGGCTTTGATCTGGTCGGCGGTCTTCTTGATGTCGTACTCGACCCTGACGAACTCGACGCGGTCCTCGTGGAGGATCGCGTAGCTGGCGCGGGGGTCCAGGTCGCGGGGCTGGCCGACGGAGCCGACATTGATGACGGCTTTTTCCCCGTCGACGAAGCGGTACTCGCGGTTCTCCCCCAATTCGGCGGGCGGATAGAAGTCCGGCTCGTCGGTGAAGACGCCGGGCTGGTGGGTGTGCCCGACGAGGCAGAGGCGGTCGACCCGCTCGAAGATGGATTCGAGCTTGTCGGGGGAGGTCATGGCGTCGTCGGGGAAGATGTACTCGTTGATGGGGCGTCTGGGTGAGCCGTGGACCGCCAGAACTGGGAATTGCCCGCCCGGGGCGGGCTCGACAACGCGGACACGGAGGTGGCCGAGGAAGTCGTAGCGTTCGGCCCGGAGGGCCTCGTCGGGCTCGGCGTCGAACTGCTCTCTGGTCCAGTAGGCGGCGGATTCGGCCCCGGGGTTGAAGTTTGTCGGCTCGTAGAGCACGCCGAAGTCGTGGTTGCCCATGAGGCTCC
>REET01000078.1 GCA_007694925.1 Phycisphaerales bacterium
CGGGTCCCCGGCCCTGGGCTTCGAGCCCGGCGATCACGCTCTGGATCATGCGTCGGTGGGTGTCGGGTCCGGTTGCCACGAGCGAGTGTAGTTGGCGCGTGAAACGCCGCGGCTGATCTGTGCGAAGCCGGGGTCGGAAGGGGTGTTTAAAAGCGGGTTTCGGTTGAAGAGCACCGGAGCAGTGCTATTATCGAGCACCTATCCGGTGCGATACTTTCGCACCCCTCGAACCGGACCTCTTGAGAGGATATGCCCCGTTGCTCGCGTTCTCCCGCAAGACCGATTACGCCCTGGTGGCGATGGCGGAACTGGCGATCGAGCCGGGGTGCTGCCGCAGCGCGACGAGCCTGGCGGAAGCGACCGACGCGCCTGGGCCTCTGCTGAAGAACATTCTCAAGAGCCTTGCGCAGGCCGGTCTGTTGCAGGCTGAACGCGGGCCCTTGGGGGGGTACCGGCTCGGTCGCGGGCCCGATGAGCTGAGCGTGCTTGAAGTGGTCGAGGCCGTTGAGGGCCCGGTGGCGCTTGCGCGTTGCTGCGGCGAGGGGGAATCTCCGGAGCGTGACGGGTGCGTGCACTCGCCCCGCTGCCGGGTGCAGCACGCGATGCGGCTGATGCACCAAGGGATGGTGGATGTGCTGCGTCGGACGACGGTGGCGGATCTCGCTTTCTCGGCGTCGGACGAAGCGGTGACGCTGAGCGTGCGTCGTGACAGTGCGCAGGCGACAATCAAAGGAAAGCAGACATGACAACAACACCCGAGCTCCAGGACTGGGAGTCGCAGAGCTACAAGTACGGTTTCGTCTCAGAGGTCGAGTCCGACACGATCCCGCCCGGGCTGAACGAGGATGTGGTGCGGACGATCTCGGCGAAGAAGGGCGAGCCGGAGTGGCTGACGGAGTGGCGCCTGAAGGCGTACCGCAACTGGCTGACGATGCGCGAGCCGGAGTGGCAGAATGTCCACTACCCGAAGATCGACTTCCAGGCGATCTCGTACTATTCGGCGCCGAAGAACACGCCGAAGTACGAGAGCATTGACGAGGTCGACCCCGAACTGCTGCGGACCTATGAGCGTCTGGGTATCCCGCTTGAGGAGCAGAAGCGCCTCGCGGGCGTGGCGGTCGACGCGGTGTTCGACAGTGTGTCGGTGGCGACGACCTTCAAGAAGGAGCTCGCGGCGGCGGGCGTGATCTTCTGCTCGATCTCCGAGGCGGCCCGCGAGCACCCCGAGCTTCTGAAGAAGTACCTGGGCACTGTGGTGCCCTACAACGACAACTACTACGCGGCGCTGAACTCGGCGGTCTTCACCGACGGCTCGTTCGTCTTCGTGCCCAAGGGCGTCGCCTGCCCGATGGAGCTGAGCACCTACTTCCGCATCAACGCCCAGGCGACCGGCCAGTTCGAGAGGACGCTGATCATTGCCGAGGAGAAGGCGTCGGTGAGCTACCTCGAGGGCTGCACGGCGCCGATGCGCGACGAGAACCAGCTGCACGCGGCGGTGGTCGAGCTTGTCGCGCTCGACGACGCGAAGATCAAGTACTCGACGATCCAGAACTGGTACCCCGGCGACCGCGAGGGCAAGGGCGGGATCTTCAACTTCGTGACCAAGCGCGGGCTGTGCAAGGGCAAGCGCTCGCACATCTCGTGGACGCAGGTCGAGACGGGCTCGGCGATCACCTGGAAGTACCCCAGCTGCGTGCTGCAGGGGGACGATTCGGTCGGCGAGTTTTACTCGGTGGCGCTCTCGAAGGGCCGCCAGCAGATCGACTCGGGCACGAAGATGGTGCACATCGGCAAGAACACGCGGAGCAATGTGGTCTCCAAGGGCATCAGCGCCCAAGAGGGCAACAACACCTACCGCGGGCTGGTGAAGATCATGCGCGGCGCCGAGAACGCCCGCAACTACACCCAGTGCGACTCGATGCTGATGGGCAACCGCTGCGGCGCCCACACCTTCCCGTACATCGAAAACGCCAACCCGACGGCGAATGTCGAGCACGAGGCGACGACGAGCAAGGTCGGCGAGGATCAGCTCTTCTACCTGCAGCAGCGCGGGCTCAATGAAGAGCAGGCGGTCTCGATGATCGTCAACGGTTTTTGCCGCGAGGTGTTCAGGGAGCTGCCCATGGAGTTCGCGGTCGAGGCGACCAAGCTGCTTGAGATCAGCCTCGAAGGCAGTGTCGGGTGAATCGCGGAGCGGCGACGATGAGCGATGGGTTTGTCAGGGCGTTGAGCGTCGACGAGGTCGCGCCGGGCGAGGCCCGGGTGGTGACGGTCGACGGGGTGGAGATCGCGGTCGTGAACATCGACGGCGAGTTTCACGCGTTGGAGAACCGTTGCCCGCACGCCGACGGGCCGTTGGGCGAAGGCTTTGTGCAGGGCGACGCGATCGTCTGCCCGCTGCACTACTGGGAGTTTGACATCAGGACGGGCGAGTACCTCGACGACCCGGAGGTCTGCGTCCGACGCTACGAGACACGGGTCGAGGGTTCGGATGTGCTGGTGCGGGTCCGCTGAGAGGGCCGGCCGGAACACCGGGCGAAGAGAACAGAAACACACCAATCGGGCCACAGGGCCCGGAGGCAAGAGCGACATGCATGAACCGCTGCTGAAGATCGAGGGCCTGTGCGCCGAGGCCGGGGGCGTTGAGATCCTCCGGGGTCTGGACCTGGAGGTGAAGGCCGGCGAGGTGCACTCGATCATGGGCCCCAACGGCTCTGGCAAGAGCACGCTGGCGAAGGTGCTCGCCGGGCGCGAGGGGTACGAGGTGACCTCCGGCTCGGTGCTCTTCAAGGGGCAGGACCTCCTGGAGCTCGAGCCCGACGAGCGGGCGCGCGAGGGGGTCTTCCTCGCGTTCCAGTACCCCGTCGAGATCCCGGGCGTGAGCAACATGCAGTTCCTCAAGGAGTCGATCAACGCCGTGCGCACGCACCGGGGGCAGGAGCCCTTGGACACGGTCGGCTTCCTGGGCGAGCTGCGCGAGAAGCTGGCGGTCGTCGGCATGAACGAGCAGCTCTTGCAGCGCTCGGTGAACGAGGACTTCTCGGGCGGCGAGAAGAAGCGGTACGAGATCGTGCAGATGTCGCTGCTGGAGCCCTCGCTCTGCGTGCTCGACGAAACCGACTCTGGCCTGGACATCGACGCGCTGCGCGTGGTTTCTGAAGGCATCAACCGCATGCGGTCGCCCGAGCGGGCGATGGTGCTGGTGACCCACTACCAGCGCCTCCTGAACTATGTGCAGCCCGACATCGTGCATGTGATGGTCGGGGGCAGGATCGCGCAGTCGGGCGGCAAGGAGCTTGCCCTGCAGCTTGAGGAGCGGGGCTACGCCGACTTCACCGGCGTCGACGACCCGGCCCAGCAGACGAACCCGCAGGAGGCATCGGCATGAAGGGCGCTACCGAGACTCCCCAGCACACCGCCTCGACCCTGGTCGAGCTCGTCGAGCGCGGCGGGGCCGCGATCGAGGGCGACGCCCCCTCGTGGCTGCGCGACGCGAGGGCCATGGCGATCGAACGCGCCGCCGCCATCGGCCTGCCCGCCAAGACCGACGAGGAATGGCGTTACACCGACCCCAAGCCGCTGCTTGAGGGTCAGTTCTCGCTGCCCCGGCCCGGTGCGCACGAGGGCGATGATCCCTGCGAGCACATGGAGATCGAGTCCGCGGCGAGGATCGTCTTTATCGACGGTCGGCTCGCGCCCGAGCACTGCCGCCTGAGCGGGCTGCCTTCGGGCGTAGAGGTCTCGCTGGTCGGGACCGGCGAGGAGGCGGATGTTGAAGAGCGGCTGGCGCCGATCGTGGCGCAGGGGATCGGCGGGGCTCGCGACGGGCTCGAAGCCCTCGGCGCTGGGCTGATCACCGGGGGCGTGTTCGTCCGTGTTGACGCCGGCGTGACGCTGGAGAAGCCGATCGTCGTCGTGTTCAGGGCCGAGGACGGCTCGCCGGTGCTGAGCGCCCCGCATATCACGCTGATCGTGGGCGAGGGGGCGCGGGCGTCTGTGATCGAGGACCACCAAGGCTCGGCGGGCGCCACGGGGCTCACGCTCGGGCGAAGCGAGGTCCGCGTCGCCAAGGGCGCGCACGCCGAGCACGCGATGCTGCAGCGTGAATCGCCGGGGCGTCACCATGTCTCGACCCTGCGGCTGATCCAGGACGCCGAGAGCCATTTCCACAGCGACCGCGTCCTGCTGGGCGGCGCCGTCACGCGCAACAACATCCACGCGACGCTGCAAGGTGAGTCGTGCGAGGCGGTCTTCAACGGGCTGTACACCCCCGAGGAGCGCCAGCACCACGACAGCCACATCCGCGTCGAGCACATGGCGCCGGGGTGCAACAGCCGCCAGTACTACCGGGGCATCCTCGCCGACCGGTCGCGGGCGGTGTTTACCGGCCGGATCTATGTCAAGGATGTCGCGCAGCAGACCGACGCGATCCAGAGCAACTCGAACCTGCTGCTGTCGGACGCGGCGCACGCGGTCGCCAAGCCGCAGCTTGAGATCTACGCCGACGATGTGCGTTGCACGCACGGGGCGACGAGCGGGCAGCTCGACGCGGACGCGGCGTTCTACCTTCGCGCCCGCGGCGTGCCCGAGCGGGTCGCCAAGCTCCTGCTCCTGCAGGCGTTCGCGGGCGAGAACATCGACCGCATCGAGAACGAGGCGCTGCGCACGACGGTGCACGCGTTGGCCGACGATCGGCTCGGCGCAGCGTTGGAACGCAACACCTGAGATCGGCGGGGCGGGCGGGAAGAAGGGCACACATGAGCGAATACGCCAACCCGGAACGACTGGTCTCGACGGACTGGGTCGACAGAAACCGCGGAGAACTCGGCAGCGTCCGCATCGTCGAATCCAACGAGGATGTGCTGCTGTACGACACCGGGCACATCCCCGGGGCCGTCAAGGTCGACTGGCACAACGATCTGCAGCACCCGGTGCTGCGCGACTACATCACGCCCGAGATGTTCGCCAAGCTCTGCTCGCGCCTGGGCATCGGGCCCGACACCACGGTCGTGTTCTACGGCGACAAGAGCAACTGGTGGGCCGCCTACGCCCTCTGGGTCTTCAGTATGTTCGGGCACAAGAAGTGCGTGCTGATGAACGGCGGGCGCAAGAAGTGGCAGGACGAGGGCCGGCCGATGACGACCGACAAGCCCGACCTTCCCGCCAAGGACTACCCCACGCCGGCGATCGACTTTTCGAACCGAGCCTTCCGCGACGATGTGCTTCGGTACAGCCGCGAGCGAGGCCCGCTGATCGATGTGCGTTCGCCGGGCGAGTTCACCGGTGAGCTGACGCACATGCCCGATTATCCGCAGGAGGGGGCGCAGCGGGGCGGGCATGTTCCGGGGGCCGACAATGTGCCCTGGGCGCGTGCCGCCAACGAGGACGGGACCTTCAAAAGCCGCGAGGAGCTCGAGAAGATCTACCTCGGCGAGGTGGGGTTGAGCCCGGGCGACGATGTGATCGCGTACTGCCGAATCGGGGAGCGGTCGAGCCACACATGGTTTGTGCTCAAGCACCTGCTGGGGTTCCCGCGTGTGCGGAACTACGACGGCTCGTGGACGGAGTGGGGCAACCTGGTCGGCATGCCGATCGAAACGGGGCCGGGCAAGAAGACCTGAAGCTACGATTCCGCCAGTGAGCAAGCTCGAAGACATCATCTCGACCTTCCGTGCGTTCGAGGGCGAGATGCGCCTGCAGGTGCTGCTCGACTACGCCAACCGTCTGCCGAAGCCTCCGCCCGAGCTGATGAACACCATCGGTAAAGACGACGCCGCGCGTGTGCACGAGTGCATGACGCCGGTCTGGCTCTGGGTCGTGCCCGGCACAGAAGGCGAGGGCGGCAAGACGGTGAAGCTGTTCGTCCATGTGGGCGAGGAAGCGCCGACGGTGCGGGGCGTGCTCTCGGTGATCGTGCACGCCTACGAAGGCGCGACGACGGACGAGATCGCGGCGATGCCCGAGGACCTCATCGAACGCCTCGGCCTGAGCCCGGTGTTGCGGATGAACCGCGTGATCGGGCTGCACGCGATGATCAAGAGAATCAAACGGGAGGCGTCGGCCGCACGCGCCGGGGCGTCTCCCGCGAACCCGGAGGCCGGCCGATGAACGACAGCGAGCTTCAAGACAGCGTGATCGCGGCCCTCCGCAAGGTGCACGACCCTGAGATCCCCGTCAACATCTACGACCTCGGGCTGATCTACGAACTCACGCTCGACGGGAGCAAGGCCAGCGTGAAGATGACGCTGACGGCCCCCAACTGCCCCGTCGCCGATCAGATCGTGGCCGATGTCGCCAAGGCGGTGCGGGGCGTCGATGGCGTGAGCGAGGCCGATGTCGATCTGGTGTTCGATCCGCCCTGGTCGCCCGCGAAGATGACCGATGTCGGGCGGCTGGAACTGCTCGCGATGGGCGTCGACCCGGATCGGGCCAAGGACTCGCTCGCCTCGCGCCCGACCGGGCTGACCGTCGGGCGGCGCAAGCCGGGGATGCACTGAAGCGAGGCTCAGTCTTTGCGCTCGATCAGCAGACAGAGGTTCTGCAGCGCGTTCCACGCGGCGCCCTTGAGCAGTTGATCGCCCGCCGCCACGAGCCGGACCTCCGAGCCTCCTGCGTCCGGCGACGGCTCTGCCACGACGCGACCCGCGAACACATCGCAGCGTTTGGACGCGCTGATCGCGTCGGGGCCTGACTCAACAAACACGACGCCCGGTGAGGCGGCGATCGCCCGCTCGGCTTCCTGCCTCGTGCAGGGGAGCGTTGTCAGAACGCGCACCACGACCAGATGACTGCGCAGCGTCGGCACGCGGAGGCAGCAGGCGTCCGTTGAAACGCCGGTGTCGTTCCAGATTCGGGCTGTTTCGCTGCGGAACTTGAGCTCTTCGCCGCAGCGGCCGGCTTCGTTCAGGTCGGATTCGTGGGGGAAGGCGTTGAAGGCGAGGGGTATGCCGAAACCGGCGGGCTGGGCGTCGCCGTAGACGCCGAGTGTTTTTTCGGTCTGGCGGATGAGCGTCCGCATCGCGTCGAGGCCTGCGCCGGAGATCGCCTGCTGGGAGGTGATTTGGATCGAGCGCACACCGAAGTTTCGGCGCACACCTTCGCACGCGGTCAGCGCGATCGTGGTCGTGCAGTTGGGCGAGGCGATGACGCGGCCGTTCGGGCAAGCCGCCTCCGGATTTACCTCCGGGATCACCAGTGGTGCGCAGTGACGCAGCGCCGAGGAGTTGTCGCTGACGAGCACACCCCGTGCGGCGAGGGCCGGGGCGAGGCGTTTCGAGACCGCCGCGGGTGTCGCGAGGACACACGCGTCGGCGTCGAGGCGGTCCGATGCTTCATGCACCTTGAAGCGTCGGCCGCAGATGTCGAGCGTGCGCCCCGCCGAGCGGGCGGAACCCGCCGCGATCACGCGTTCGGGATCGACGCCCGCCTCGGTGAGGAGCGCGAGCGTTTCGAGCCCGACAGCGCCCGAGGCCCCCACCACCGCGATCCTGCAGCCTTCGATTCGTTCGCGGAGCCATGCCGCGCGGGCCGCCCCGAGCCGCTCGCCGGGTGAACCGGGCATGAACGATTCGATGCTCGGACAGCTCGCGGCTTGCGGGTCTTGCGCTTTGGTGGCCGTGCTCATCGCGTCCAGCCTTTCACGAAGTCGCCCACGATGCGCGAGAGGTGGTCGCTGGGCAGGAGGAAAGCGTCGTGCCCGTCGCCCGAGTGGACGAGCTCGGCCCTTGTGCGCACGCCCGCGGCCTTGGCCAGGTGCGACAATTCCAGCGACAGATGGGGCGGAAAGAGCCAGTCGGAGCTGAACCCGACCGTGAGCAGGTCGCCCTTGAACCGTCGCAGCGCCTCGCAGAGCGAGCGGCCCTCGCTGGCGTCGTATGCGTCCATGGCCCGGGTGAGGAGGATGTAGCTGTTGGCGTCGAACCGCCTTACGAATCGCTCGGCCCGTTCGTCGAGGTATCGCTCGACGAGGTAGCGGTCGCCATTGGTCGTGCGGTCGCGCCCGAAGCGGCGGTCGAGGGAGCCGGGGCTGCGGTAGGTCAGGTGGGCGAGGCGCCGGGCGACGCCGAGGCCGTCGGTTGGCGGGTCGGTTGGCGGGTAGTCGCCGCCCCTGAACTTTGGGTCTGCGAGGATGGCCGCTCGCCCGACCTCGTTGAAGGCGATGCCCTGGGCGTCGAGGCGTGTTCCGGCGGCGACGACGCCCGCGGCCCGGACCCGCTCTGGGAAACGCAGCGCCCATTCGAGCGCCTGGAATCCCCCGATGGATCCGCCGAGCACGGTGATCGGGCGGGAGACGCCGAGCGCATCGAGCAGCCGGGCCTGGGCTTCGACGATGTCGCCGATGGTGACTTGCGGCAAGCGCGGGCCGTAGCGGACGCCGGTGGCGGGATCGACGCTCGCGGGCCCGGTCGACCCCGCGCAACCCCCGAGGACATTGGCGCAGACGACGGTGTGCCTGCGCGTGTCGATGGCTCGGCCGGGGCCGACGATGGTCTCCCACCATCCGCGCCGGGCGGGGTCGCGCCCGAGCGGGTCGGCCGACGCCTCGCCGGCGTGCTCGGCCCGGGCGGCATGGCTGTCGCCGGTGAGGGCGTGGCAGACGAGGACAATCGACTCGGCCTCGTGCGGCGGCTTGGGCCCGAAGACCTCGTAGGTCAGTGAGGCGTCTTCGAGCACGCCGCCCCGTTCGAGCTTCAGCGGGTTGTCCGGCGATGCGATGCGTCGGGTCGCGCAGGTCCAGCCGGGCAGGGCGACGGTGTCGGTTTGCAGGATGGTGCTCATGGCTGGGAAGCCTCCAGCGCCTGATCGATGTCGGCGATGATGTCGTTGATGTCTTCCAGCCCGACCGACAGGCGGATGTACTCGGGTGTGACGCCGGTACGGGCTTGCTCGTCGGGGGTGAGCTGCGAGTGGGTCGTGGTCGCGGGGTGGATGGCGAGGCTCTTGGCGTCGCCGATGTTGGCGAGGTGGCTGAAGAGCTTGGCGCTCTCGATGAAGCGCCGGCCCGCAGCGGCCCCGCCGGCGATCCCGAACCCGACGATGGCGCCGTACCCGCCGGTCAGATACCGCGTCGCTCGTTCGTGCGTGGGGTGCGAGGAAAGGCCCGGGTAGTTCACCCACTCGACGAGCGGGTGGCGCTGGAGGTGTTCGGCGACCGCCAGCGCATTCTCGGCGTGGCGCGGCACGCGCAGGTGCAGCGTCTCGATGCCTTGGAGGAACAGGAACGAGGCGAAAGGGCTGACCGTCCCCCCGAGGTCGCGCAGGAGGTGCGTGCGCGAGCGGATGATGTAGGAGATGTTGCCGAGCGGGCGGAGGGCCTCGGCGAAGACGACGCCGTGGTAGGACGGGTCGGGCGCGTTGAACTCGGGCCAGCGGTCTGGCTCGGCGGTCCAGTCGAAGCGGCCGGAGTCGACGATGGCGCCGCCGATGTGCGTCCCGTGCCCGCCGAGGAACTTGGTGAGGCTGTAGACGCTGATGTCGACGCCGTGGTCGAAGGGGCGGAGGAGCACGGGGGTAAGGGCGGTGTTGTCGGCGATCAGCGGGACGCCGACAGCGTGTGCGACGTCGCTGATGGCGCGGTAGTCGGGCACATCGTTGCGCGGGTTGCCGATCGCCTCGATGTAGACGGCACGGGTCCGGTCGTCGGCGAGCCTTGCGATGTCGCCCGGGCGGTCTGGGTCGAAGAAGCGGGCCTCGATGCCGAAGCGCTTGAGGGTCTGGGTGAAGAGGGTCCAGGTGCCGCCGTAGAGGCTGGTCCCGCTGATGATGTTGTCGCCGGCCTTGGCGATGTTGAGGATGGAGTAGAGGATGGCCTGCTGCCCGCTGGAGACGGCGAGCGCGCCGACGCCGCCCTCGAGCGCCGTCAGCCGCTTTTCCAGCACATCGGTCGTTGGGTTCATCAGGCGGCTGTAGATGTTGCCGAAGGTTTTCAGCGCGAACAGGTCCGCGGCGTGGTCGGTGTCCTTGAAGACATAGCTCGATGTCGCGTAGATCGGGACCGCCCGCGAGCCCGTGGTCGGGTCGGGCTCTTGGCCGGCGTGGACGGAGATGGTGCCGAGGGAAGGGATCCCGGCGGCCGAGGCGTGTTCTTGCAGTGTCGAGGTCATGATGCGTGCTCCGATCGGGCCTGGCCCGTTGTGGTTGATGCCCGGCCTTGGCTCTGTGGCCGGGCGTGGACGGCCGCGAACGCTCGCGGCTCGTCGGTCTCTCTCTCGTCTGTCGTTGTGGTGCGTTCTGCGCCGACGAGCGTGCCGCCGTCCGCCCCGAGCCCGGCGACGGTGAACGGTCGTCCGAGGCGTTGGGCCCACCGGATCGCGCGGGGCTGGATGACGCGGTCGCCGAGCGCCAGCGCGTCTTCGAAGGTGAGCGTGGCGAATCGCTTGGGGGCCGGCCCGCCCTCGGCGGGGTCCCACTCGTGCACGGCGCCGGTGTCCTTGACGAGCACGCACCGGGCGCCGAGGGCGGCGGCGAGGCAGACGGCCGTCAGGTCAGACCCGCCGCGACCCAGCAGGGCCGGACGCCCGTCGCGTGTTCTGGAAACGAACCCGGGCACGACCGCGACGCCGGCGCGTCTGAGCGCGCCGAGCACCCATCGCGGATCGGTCTGCACCGGCTCGCCCTCGATGCAGGCGTCGCTCGCGATGACACCGACACGCTCGGGGGGAACCAATTCGGCGTGGATCCCGGCTCGCTCGATCTCTAATGCGAGCAGGGCGGAGGCCTCGATCTCGCCGACACTGAGCAGCGAGGCGAGCGCCGGGCCGCCGGTGTCGAAGCGGGAGCGCGTCCCTGCGCCTGCGAGCAATTCGTCCGTTCTGCCCCTGAACGCGGAGACGATCGCGACGACCGGCGTGCGCCCGCGATCACGCCGTCGCTCGATCTCTGCGGCGACGCGGGGCAGGTCGGCGGGCGATCTGAGCACCGAGCTGCCGAACTTGAGGACCACGGTCTGCTCGGTGGAGCCGCGTGTTTGAGGCTTTGCGGTTGTGTCGGACATGCGTCGTGGCTTTCGATTGCGGCGCGCAGCGATCGCGCAGGCCGCGGCGGGCGGGTGAGGGCCGATGTGGGTCGGGGCTGAGATTTCAGATGCCGGCGGTCGCTGTTGTTTCGGTCCGAAAAATCAGGACCAAAA
>REET01000206.1 GCA_007694925.1 Phycisphaerales bacterium
CCGCGGCGGGCGCGCCTGAGGTATAGTTATACCAGAAGCGGGGGTCGCAAACTAGATGCGGGCGGGCCCTTGGAGCACCCGCCCGCGTCGATGCCGGATGCTGAGAGCCGGAGATTAGCCGCCCTTGTTCTCGACGACGCTCCAGTTCGCCTCGACCATGCCGGAGGACTTACCGGTCTTGTGGTCGATCTCGGTGTAGGTCCAGGTGATCTTGCCGTAGTTGAACGAGACCTCCTCGAGCGGGAGGGACTCCCCGCCCTGGGACGATCCGCCGGGGCGGACCGAGGAGACGATCACATCCTCGAGCTTGTAGTGCATGTAGGGCTGCTTGTCGCCGGTGGCGCGGCAGAGCTGGAACTCGATGGTCTTGATGTGGGCGCCGTTGCAGCAAGCGAGGTTGAGCTTGGGCGAGGCCTTGTCAAGGGTCTTGACGATCGAGAAGTCGGAGTGGTCGCAGCGTTCGGCCGAGCGGCCGCCGCCGGAGCTGGAGGACCCGCTGGGCCGCTGCATGACCCCGTGGCTGTAGGAAAGGACCTCGATCCATTTCTGATGCTTGTTGTCGGTGCTCTCGCCCTCGATTCCGTCGATCTTCATAAACGCGTCGAACGCCATGGTGTGCTCCTCTGGTCAGTGCCGAATGCGGGTCGCCGGTGGCGACTCGTGCCGCGTGCGTGTTCCCCTCGGCCGGCCCCACAAAGCCCTGGCCGAAACTCGTGACTTGCCGGCTCCGGCCGGAGACCGGACCTCTTCTCTCTTCAGCCCCCGCCCTTCTGGCTGGGGAGCTTGGAGACCAACCGAAGAGAGGCGGTGAGCCCCTCGAGCTGGTAATGAGGACGAAGGAAAAATTTCGCGCTGTAGTAGCCGGGGTTGCCCTCGACATCATCGACGACGACTTCCGCGGCGGCGAGCGGGTAGCGGGCCTTGACATCCTCCGAGGCGGTCGGGTCGGTCGTGACATACTGGGTGACCCAGCTGTTGAGCCAGGAGGACATGTCCTCACGCTCCTTGAACGACCCGATCTTGTCCCGAACGATGCACTTGAGGTAGTGGGCGAAGCGGCAGGTCGAGAAGAGATAAGGCAGGCGGGCGCCGAGGTTGGCGTTCGCCGTCGCGTCCGGGTCGTCGTACTCGGCGGGCTTGTGCAGGCTCTGGGCGCCGACGAAGACGGCGTAGTCGGTGTTCTTCCAGTGGCTCAGGGGCATCATGCCGTTCTTTGCGAGTTCGGCCTCACGCCTGTCGGTGATGGCGATCTCGGTGGGGCACTTCATGTCCACGCCGCCGTCGTCGGTCGGGAAGGTGTGGACCGGCAGGCCCTCGACCATGCCTCCGGACTCGACGCCGCGGATCCGGGTGCACCACCCGTAGAGCTTGAAGGCCCTGTTGATGTTCACGCCCATGGAGTAGGCGGCGTTCATCCAGGTGTACTTGTTGTGGTCGGCCGCGCCGGTGTCCTCGACGAAGTTGAACTCTTCGACGGGCTCGGTGTCGGGGCCGTAGGGCAGGCGCGAGAGCACGCGGGGCATGGCCAGCCCGATGTAGCGGCTGTCCTCGCTCTCGCGGAGCGAGCGCCACGAGGCGTACTCGGCGGTCTGGAAGATCTTGGTCAAGTCGCGGGGGTTGGCCAGCTCCTGCCATGAGTCCATGTTCAGGAGCTTGGGCGCCGTCCCGCTGATGAAGGGGGCGTGGGCCGCGGCTGCGATCTGCCCGATCCCGCTGAGCAGCTCGACATCGGGCGGGGAGTGGTCGAAGTAGTAGTCGCCGACGAGGCAGCCGTAGGGCTCGCCGCCGGGCGTGCCGAACTCTTCCTCGTACATCTTCTTGAAGATGGGCGACTGGTCCCAGGCGGTGCCCTTGTATCTTTTGAGGGTCTTGGCGAGGTCCTTCTTGGAGATGTTCAGGACGCGGATCTTGAGCGTCTCGTCGGTCTCGGTGTTGTTGACGAGGTAGTGCAGCCCGCGCCACGAACCTTCGAGCTGCTGGAGGTCCTCGTGGTGGAGGATCTCGTTGAGCTGCTGCGACATCCGCTTGTCGATCTCGGCGATCATCCCCTCGATCGTCTTGATCACATCGTCGGAGACGAGCGCCGTCTCGGCCAGCGCCTGCGCTGCGAGCGTGGTCACGCCGGCGGCGATCGCGTCGGCCTGCTCGTTGCTCTTGGGCTTGAACTCCTTGGTCAGCAGGTCGCTGAAAGGGTTCTCCTCGAACTGCACCCCGGAGAGGGACTGCAGGGTTTGCTGCTGGTCTGCCATCATTCACCTCCCTCAGGGGCGGGCGCGTCGCCGCCGGCGGGCGCCGCCTTGCTGCCCAGAGCCTGGAGCAGCTCGGGGTTCTGCAGCACCTTCTGCAAGAGCTCCTCGGCGCCGGACTTGCCGTCCATGTACGACAGCAGGTTCGAGAGCTGCGTACGGGTCTCCAGCAGCTTGCGCAGCGGCTCGACCCTGCGTGCGATCGCGGCGGGCGTGAAGTCGTCCATGCTCTCGAACGAGAGATCGACGGCGATGTTGCCCTCGCCCGTCAGCGTGTTGGGCACCTGGAACGCGACCCTCGGGCGGGCGGACTTGAGCCGCTCGTCGAAGTTGTCCACATCGATCTCGAGGAACTTCCGGTCGGCGACGCCCGGGAGCTCGCCGGCGTTCTTGCCGGAGAGATCGGCCATGACGCCCATCACGAAAGGAAGATTGATCTTCTTCTCCGCTCCGTAGAGCTCCAGGTCGTACTCGATCTGGACGCGGGGCGCCCGGTTCCTCGCGATGAATTTCTGACTGCTCGCTTTGGCCATCTGCCGACTCCTGTATTCCCGGTCCCGTTGAATTCGGTAACGAACGCCCGATGCCGGACACTCGGCCGACGGGCCGGCTCCCTTCGTGATCTGTCTGCGCCCCCGGAGCGATCACGCCGGGGGCGGCCCACAACCAGCCCGAGCCAGCTCGCTCAGCGCCCGATCAAGATTCGCCCTGCTCGTCCCGGAAGCCGGTGATCTTCTCGACCTCCGACATCGAATCGGGCGTCATGTCACGGATGATCTCGATGAAGGTCATCGAGACCATCCGGCGGGCCCGCTGGATCAACAGCGGGACCGGGCTGGCCGGCTCGGCCTTTTCATAGTAACGAAGGATCTTGTCGAACGCCATGAGCACATCCTGGCGGGAGGCGATCTCCCCCCGCAGGGGTGTTGACCCCCCGCCGCCCGCCGGCGACGAGCCCTCCGCCTCGGCGGCCCCCCCATCCCCTTCGGACGGGGCTACTCCGTCGCGGAGGTCCCGCTGCTCGTGGAGCACCTTCTGGATCTCTCTGAGCACCTTCTTGGCGGCGACCAGATCCGTCGCCTGCCCCGCCCCAACCAACTCGGTGAACTGGTGGTCGATCGCGTCGAAGTGCTCGACCGACTGATCGACCGCCTCGAGCACCGCCCGGAAGTCCTCGTCGGGGGTGTCGGCAAAGGCCGCCGCGATCTGGTTCGTGTCCGGTGCTCCAGCGCTGTCCTCGGCGATCGGACCGAGCTCGCCGCGGGCGACCATGATGTCGCGGAGGCTGAACCGTCCGATCTGGCGGGAGTTCGTCAGAGGGGCGTTGCGGAGCCGGTCGAGCACCCGCCAGGGGTCGCCGAAGGTCCCGGGCGCTTTGGCGAACGGATCCAGCGCCATCACCCGCTCTGTCGGATCGTTGTTGTCGTCGGCGTCGAGCTGGGGCCAGAACGAGGACCATTGGCGTTCGATCAGGCCCCGGATGTACCCGAGCCCGTCGCGGAACCCCCCGACGCCCTCTGTCTCCAACGACGACAGCGTCAGCAGCACACCCAGACGAAGGTCCCGTGTCCGCTCCAGGAGCGCCAGCGTCCTGGAACGGATGTCCTTCCAGTTCGGCTCTTCTGGCTCTTCCTCGGCCCCGGCGACCGTCCCTCCAGAGCCCCCGCCCTGAGAGAGACGCATGACCTCCATGAACTCGGGGTCGTACTCCAGGTGCTCGCCGCAGGGACGATCCTCGGAGACGGGCGCGAGCAGTTGTTCAAGATCCAGACCCACCTTCTCGGCTCCTCTCTGGCGACAGCCCCGACACCCGGTGAGCATACCAGCCCGCGGCCGCACCGGCGGGTGGCCCGCAACCGTCAGAAAAACGCCCGGGGCAACAGGCCCCGGGCGTTGGCTGATTCACATACGGCCTGAGGTCAGACCCGCTTTCAGCCCCGGCGGGCGTCGGAAGCGGCGAGCTGGACCACGGCGTCGAACTCATCGGCGGTCAGACCCTGCGGGCGGACATAGTTCAGCAGCGTGCTGCGGGCGTTGGCGTACTCCAGGGGCGAGAGGCCCAGCAGGCGGATGGTCTCAAGCAGCTCGGCGAGCCCGCGGATGTGGGCGGCGCTCTCCCCGTGACCCGGCGTCTCGCGGACGAAGGTGAGGAACTCGGCCGCGTCGAACTCTTCGGCCCCGGTCTCTGTGTAGTAGTCGATCACGGAGCTGTCGAGCGTCTGGCGGATCTGGGCCGAACGGTCGACCGAGGTGACCTCGCCCGTCTCGGGGTCGACGCGTTCCTCGCGGTAGAGCTCGCGGTACTGACGGAGCACCCGCTCGACGATGCCGAAGTCCAGGCGGTTGCGGGTGACCTCGAGCCTCGGCTCGTCGCCCGTCGACGGGCCGTCGTTGTAGAGGGCGAAGCCGATGATGGCGTCGATCAAGGTGTCCGGGTCGGCCGCGCGGGTGAAGATGCCGATCTGGCGGAGCTGCTCGACCTGCACCAGGCCGACGGTCGTGTCCTCGGGCACCTCGGCGAGGTCCTGAGCGGCTGCGATCGCCGTCGCGGTCGCCAGCGCGGGACTGACCGTCGAGATACCCAGGGCGTTCAGGTCCAGCGCCAGGCGGTCGCCGGTGCCGGCGCTCTCGACGGAGAAGGTGGCGCGAACCAGCAGGTTCTCCTGCAACAGCAGAGAGACATTGGCCCCGAAGTCGCTGGTGAAGCTCCCCGAGTCGTCGATGCTCTCGGCGCCCTCGGGCAACGCGATGGCGAAGCCGTTGTTGCCCAGCGAGCCAGTCCCGGTGACCTCCCCCGCCTGGTTGGTGTTGGCGAAGCGGAAGGTCTGGATCTGCGGCGTGGCGCCGAACGCGGCGACCGGGCCGTCGATGTAGGTCGTCTGCACGAGCCCGTTGGTGAAGTTGTCAGAAGCGATGCCCGCGACGACGAGGTCCGGACGGTTGTTGATCCGGATCTGGAACACGCCCCGCGACTGCGCCTCGGAGACACCCTCGCTGACCTGGCCCTCCAGCACGGGGCGGGCCGGGCGGGTGCGGAAGAAGATCTCGTCGACATCGATGATCGCGCGGCCCAGGACGCCGATGTCGCCGAAGGCGGCCCGGGTCGTGCCGGAGATGTTGTTGAAGATCAGGTTGCCCGCGACATTGACATTCTCGAAGAAGCCGACGCGGAAGTCCTCCGCGGCGATCACGAAGTCCTGGACGGTCAGTTCGCCGCCGAGCCCGTTCTGCGAGAGCTCCGCACGGGAAACCGGCCCGCCGAGGAGGATGGTCGCGGTGGGCGCGAAGGCGAAGGGGTCGGAGGTGTCGGTGACGCGCGAGCCGTAGACCACATCCGAGCCGCCGATCGGCCCGCCGAACGCCTCGACGAGCGAGGAGCCGCTGATCTCGAATCGCTTCTCGTTGAGCGTGACGGACCCGAGGGGGTTCACGCCGCCGATCGAGCGTTCGAGGCTGAGGAGCGGGATCGTCGACGCGGCCTCTGCCATCTGTGCGGCGTTCATGGTCGAGCCGTTGTTCCGAAGCAGCGGGAACATGCTGTCGACGAGCAGGTGGAGGTTTCCGCGTGCGTTGGGCAGACCGTTGATGATGCCCCGGAAGGTCATGTCCGAGCCGGAGACCATCACCAGCGTGCCGCCGACGACGGTGTTGCCGTTGACCTCAGCCCTGCGCCCGACACGGAAATCGGCTGTCGCGGAGGGATTGACGCGGAGGGCGGGGCCCGAGACGCCCCCGCCGCCGATCGACAGGTCGCGCTGGACCTGGGTGGTGACATCGGCGCTGAAGCGGTTGGAGCCGGGGAGGAACATGTCCAGACCGGCGCTGAGCAGTGCCGGGGCGTTGGCGATGAAGATGTTGTTGACGCGGAAGTTCGAGCCCGCGTCGATCGAGGTCGAGTCGCCGATGGTCAGGTCGTTGTTGACTCTGAAGCGGGCCGCGGTCTCGACGGAGGTGTCGACCGTGGTCTCGAAGTTTCGCATCTCGATGAAGCCGCCCGAGACCATCGAGACGCCGGGGGCGGCGCCGCTGACGGTGCGGACGGTGCCGCCGCGGTAGAGCTGGTCTCCGACGGTGTTGACCCCCGCGCCGAACTCGACATTGGCGACCCCGCCCTGGGCTCTGCGACGGACGGTCAGGTCGTTCAGCCTGGCGCCGGCCTCGCCCAGCAGGTCCTCGAAGAGGGCCGTGCCGTTGAGTTCGAGCGTGAGCGATCGGGCACCGTCGTCGTCTGAACGGACGCGGTTTGCGAAGACCATCGCGTCGGCGGTCATCAGCAGGTTGTTGGCGAGTGTGACCACGCCGGCGAAGGAGAGCGAGCCTCCGGGGGCCGCGGTGAACGAGCTGTTCTCCAGCAGCACCTCGCCGGCGCCGCTCTGGGTGAACGAGCCGGAGAGATCGGCGTTGGCGCCCTCGCGGAAGCGGAGGGTCGCGGAGTTGGTGACGCTGACGTCGCCGCCGCCGGTGGTGGTGAGCGGGCCGTCGAGGGTGACATTCTGCGCGTTCAGCTCGATGCCGCCCGAGCCGGCGTTGAGCCCGCCGTTGAAGGTGAAGTTGGCGCCGTTGGCGAGCACATTGCCGTCGCCCTCGGCGCTGACGAGTTGCGAGGCGGTGAGGTTGGTGCCCGAGAAACTGAAGCCCCCGGCGCCGGTCGTCGTGACCGGGCCCGAGAAGGTCGTCAGCCTCTGGCCGGCCGCCTGGACGAACTGGTCGACATTGACCGAGCCGCCGAAGGTGGCGTCGCGGGCGTTCTCGATCCGCAGCACGCCGAAGGGCGACGAGGCGGAGCCGACCGAGCCGGCGATCGAGAAGTCCGCGAGGTTGCCGGTGTTGAACGAGACGGTGCGGGCCTGGTCGCCCGTGAGGTCGCCGGCGATCGAGATGCTGTCACCGCTCTGGCCCGGGGTCTGCAGCGAGACATCCTCGCCGACGACCACGCCGCCGGAGAAGGAGATCGCGCCGCTGCCGCCGGTGAAGGTCCGCAGGTCGCCGTTGAGCGTGGTCTGGCCGGCGGTGTAGGTCTGGGTGTTGTTGCTCTCGATATCGCCGAGCGTCGCCTGCGAGGCGGTGACCTGGACGCGTCCGACCCGGAAGTCCGTGCCGATGCCGCCCAGGAGCGAGGCCGAGCCGGCGCCCGCGTGGACGGTGAGGTTCGCGGGGTTGGCCGCGTCGTCTTGAGACTGCACGCCCCGGGCGATGGTGATGTCGCCGCCGTCCGACTCGATGCGGAGACTGGCGCCGTCGACGAGGAGGATCCCGCCGTCGGGGCTCGCGCCCCCGTTTGTGTACTCGCCGAAGCTGATCGAGCCGCCGCTGCTCAGCACGCGGCTCCCGGTGATGTTGACGCGTGTGTTGCCGCCGGCGCGGTAGGTGGTGACGGCGCCCGAGCCTTCGCCGGCGTGGAAGACATCGCCGTTGAAGACGATGTCGCTCACCGCCGCGATGTCGGTCAGGCCGCTGACGCCCGCGTTGTCGAGGTCGCCGAAGCCGGCGAGCGTCGCGTTGAGCGCCCGGACGACCAGCGAACCCAGCGCCGTGTTGGCGCCGACAATGCCCTCGAGCAGCACATTGCCCGAGAGCGCGAAGTCGTCGGTGTCCAGAGCGTCAAGGCGAAGGGTGTCGGCCGGGTCGCCGGCGCCGTCGATCGTGCCGGTGATGCGGATCTGCCCGCCGTTGGTGGTGATCGAGGCGTCGCCGGAGACGATGACGTTGTCGTCGATGAGCACATCGTTGCCGGCGGTGACGATGTCGCCCTGGAGGTTGGTCGTCGCCATGGCGCCCAGGACGGTGATGGTGGCGTTGTCGTTGCCGGTCAGTGTGCCGAGCACCGTGACGCTCGCGCCCTGCTCGGTCGCGCGGAAGGTGACCGGGTCGACGAAGGTGGCGTCGCCGATGAAGATGCCGGCGGTGTGGTCCTCGCGACCGATCGTGATCGAGTCGAACCCGTCCCGCAGGCGGGAGATCTCGCCCGCGGAGAGCACCACGCCGGCCCCTGGGTTGTCGACCCCGATGAACATGTCGCGTCCGGCCGTGCCCTGCTGCAGCACGATGGTGCTGCCCGCGACCTCGCCGTTGAGCTCGATGTCGTCGGCGGAGATCACGATGTCCGAAAGGGTCACGCCCGCGGGGTCGGCGACATCGCCGCCGACCATGCCGAAGCTCGCCGTCCCGGCGCCCGCGTCGACCAGCAGCGTCTCGTCGCCGGCCTGGCCCTGGAGCGAGCCGACGAAGACCAGGTCAGTGCCGAAGGCGTAGAACTCGGTGTCCGTTGAGAGCAGCATCGCGCCCTGCTCGGGCTCGCCCGCCGCCACGAAGGCGCGGGCCGATTCGTAACGGGTGACGGCGCCGGGGTTGACGCCCGCGGCGTACAGCGGGCCGCCGAACTCGATGTTGTTGCCGGCACGGATCGTGGTGTCGGCAAGCACGCCCTCGAGGGGGTTGAAGTCGACATCGAACGCGCCGATCCCGTCGAGGAAGATGTCCCACGCGCTGATCGCCAGGGAGAACAGCGGGATCTCCGAGCCCACGGCGCCGAGCAACTCGACATTGCCCGCCGTCGCCTGGATGTTCTGGGGGTCGATCGCCGCGTCGGCATCGCCCGCGTCGAGCGTGAGCGCAAAGCCGCCGTCGATCGAACCGGTCACCCGGATCGAATCGCCCGGGCCCGTGCCCGGGGTCCGGACGGTGGTGTCGCCCACCAGCAGCACATCGCCGTCGAACTCGATCCCGCCCGCCCCGGTCTCGAAGAGCCCGGAGAGCTCGATCGAATCGGCGGTGTAGTTCTGGGTGTTCGTCGAGATCACGCCGCTGAGCAGGAGCTCGGCCGCGTTCATCAGCACCGAGCCGACCGCGAAGGGGTCGCCGACGGCGCCGAGGATGTCGATCGCGCCCGAGCCGGCGTCGAAGTCGATCATCGCGTTGCCCGAAGCGCCCGAGACGCTGGTGATCCCGCGCTCGATGAACAGGTCGCCGCCGTCGGTGCGGATCGTCAGGTCCGCCCCGTCGACGAGGACGATGATGCCGTTGCCGTCGGCGGTGTTGTTGTTGACCTCGGTGAAGAAGATCGACTCGCCGTTAGAGAAGAACCTGGTGTCGGCGTCGACCATGCGGACCTCGTCGCCGGCGCCGTAGAACTGCTCCCCGGCGTTGTAGAGCCCGCCGTCGAAGGTGAGCACATCGATCGCCAGCACGCTGGTCAGGCCGGTGACGCCCGCATCGCCGAGCGTGCCGATGCCGCTGAGCAGGACATTGCGTCCGACGACATCGAGCTCCGCCAGCGCCGAGCCGGCGCCGATCAGATCGTCGAAGAGCACATTGCCGAGCGTGTCGACCAGGAGCGAGAACCCGCCGTCGACCACGCCCGCGAAGCGGACATCGCCCGAGGAGGAGAAGACCGACGCGTCGCCGAGCAACACCGTGTCGCCGAAGAAGTCGATGTCGCCGTTGACGGTGTCGAGCACCGCCCCGTCGGCGAAGCGGATCGAGGGCGCGCGGAAGGTCAGCGATCCGTCGGCGTCGCCGAGCACCTCGCCGATGATGTCGATCTGCCCGGCGTCGCGGGCGAGGAAGACCGTGTTGTTGACAAACGCCGCGGCCGGGCCGACATCGCCGATCTGGATCGTGTGCTGCCCGTCTGCAGGCGTGTCGAACTGCGTCGAGTCGTAGCCGAACTGCACGCTGTTAAAGCCGGCCGAGATCTTCTCGAGGCTGGCGTTGTCGATCGTCAGGCCGCCGCCGGGCGTGCCGCCCGCGCCCGCGACATCGCCGATGTCGATCGCGTCGCTCAGGGCGACGGGGCGGAGGATCAGGTTGCCCGTGCCGGTGACATTCAGCGTCAGGCCGGAGAAGTCGATCGAGTTGGCGATCAACGCCGCGTCGAAGGCGAGGGTATCGAAGAAGAGGCCGCCGAAGGTGATCGCCCCGGCGGAGCTTCTGAGCGTGCGGTTGCCGCCCGAGAGGGCCGTGGCGCTGCTGAAGGAGATGCCCCCGTCGGCGTCGATGCTCCCGCCGAGGGTGTTGGCGCTGAGCAGGCCGAAGGTCGAGTTGGTCTGGCTGAACTCGCCGCCGAGCTCGACATCGCCGCCGAGGGTGAAGACGCCCGCGTTATCGACCGTCAGATCGCCGAGGAGGGCGACACTGCCGACATTGATCGCGCCGCCGATCAATTCGAGGTTGCGCAAAGCGTCGGGCCCGGCCGAACCGAGGCCCAGGTCACCGAAGACATTGTTGAGCGTGATCGCGCCGGCGCCGGCGTTGAGCTCCAGATCGCGATCGCCGTTCTGGAAGTCCCCGCCGAGATCGCCCGCGACGGAGATGTCGCCGCCGTTGGTGCGGATGAAGTTGTCGGCGCTGAAATTGGTGTCGACGACAAGGTCGCCGTCGAAGTGCACAGCGCCGCCCTGGGTGACCATCTCGAGCCCGCCCAGCTCCGTACGGGGGGCGAGAACCGTGAAGTCGGCGTCGGCGTTCAGGAGGCCGCCCAACGAGCCGAGACCCGACCCTGCCGGGGCGAGCAGGCGGACATCGGTCCTGAAGGCGTGGCCCGCGGAGAAGCCGCCGACGAAGATCTCGTGCTGCCCGGTCGTTTCCGTGCCGATGTCCAGGCGCGCGATCGATGCATCGATCCGGTTGATCGTCGCCGACGGCATCGTCAGATCCGCGCCGATGACGCGCGACCCGACATTGATGGTGTCGGTCACATCGTTGGGCCGCAAGGTCACGACCGCGCTGTTGGTGCCGGCGCCGTCGATGATCTCGATGCCGATCAGCACCTCTCCGTTGCCGACGAGGTCGAGGT
>REET01000116.1 GCA_007694925.1 Phycisphaerales bacterium
GGCCGCCGCCGATCTCGGTGGCGTTGCCGGCGATCAGGGAGTTGGCGATGTTGAGTGTGGAGGAGACATCGGCGATCTCGGTGTGGAAGACGCCGCCGCCGTTGAGGACGGCGCTGTTGTTGCGGATGATCGTGTCGCGGATGCCGTCTCCGCTCACGCCCTGCGCCCAGACGCCGGCGCCGGAGCCGTTGGTGGAGTTGTCCTCGATGATGGAGCCGACGACGGTGGCGTCGGCGGTGGTGTTGAAGCGGATGGCCGCGCCGCCGGAGGTGGTCGAGTTGGTGCGGAAGGTGGAGTTCTCAACGACGACGACGGGGACGACGGAGGGGTCGATGCCGTCGGTGACGAAGCCCTGGGTGTGGATGCCCGCGCCCCACGAGCCGGAGTTGTTCTCAAAGAGGCTGTCGCGGACGGTAAGGTTGGCCCCGTTGGACCCGCCGAAGAGGGGCATGGAGATGCCGGCGCCGAAGCCCGCCTCGTTGTTGCGGAACTCGGAGCCTTCGACGATGACGGTGGTGGCGTGCGGGACGCTGTCGGTGTTATCGATGCGGATGCCCGCGCCGCTGGTGCCGCTGTTGCCGTCGAAGACGCAGTTGCGGACGATGACCTCGAGGGGGTTGGAGATGCCGATGCCGCCGCCGGAGCCGTCGGAGGTGTTGTTCTCGAAGAGGCAGTTCTCGACGAGGGAGACGGTGTCCTCGTTCTGGATGGCGAGCGCGCCGCGAGCGGTGGAGGCGGTGTTGTTGCGGAAGATCGTGTTGCTGACGGTGGTCTCGGTGCTGGTGACGATGCGGAGAGCGCCCCAGTTGGTGGTGTTGCCCTCGAAGAGGGAGTTGGTGATAGTCGCGGGGGTCCGCGGGCTGCCGGTGAAGCCCTGGATGTAAACGGCGCCCTGCTGGCCGTCGTTGTTGATGAACTCAGAGTCGTCGATCGACATGCTCGCGGTCGACGAGAAGAGGCTGATGGCCGCGCCCCAGGCGCTGTTGTTGGGGTCGAAGAGGCTGCGGGCGACATTGCCCTCGAAGAGGCAGCCGGTGACGGTGACATCGGAGTTGCCCTGGATGGTCAGCGCGCCGTGGATGGAGTCGCCGTCGTTGGAGCCGTTGCTGATGTTGTTTCGGAAGACGCAGTTGGTGAACGAGACGGTGGGGGCGAAGGCGAGGATGGCGCCGCCTCGGGCCTCTCCGGAGCTGAGGCCGGGCTCGGAGATGGCCTTGTTGTCCTCGAAGAGGCAATCGACGAAGTGGCCGACGGAGGTTGTGCCGAGGAATCGGATCGCGCCGCCTCGGGAGATCCCGCCGCCGTCGAGGTCGATCGCCTCGTTGCCGATGAACTGGGTGTTCTCGACGGAGTTGAGGAAGGCGCTGTTGACCCAGATGGCGCCGCCCTGGTCGGCGGCCTGGTTGTTGAGGAATGTGGTGTCGACGATGGTGACATCGGTGGCGCCGACCCACATGGCGCCGCCTCGCCTGGCGAGGCCGCCCTCGAAGTGGCTGTCGACGATGTTCAGCTCGCCGCCTGTGGTGTAGATGGCGGCGCCGTCGCCTCCGGTGACGTTGAAGAGATCGATGTCGCGGAACTCGCAGCCGACGACATTGACGGTCGGGCCGTTGACGAAGATGGCGCCGCCGGAGTCGACGAAGTCTGGGTTGCCGAACTCGCAGTTCTCGATCAGGACGGTGCCGGTGCCGAGGGCGGCGATGGCGCCGCCGTCGAGGGCGCCGCCGCCGCTGAAGACGGAGTTGCGGATGATGGGCGAGGCGTCCTGGACGAGGATGGCGCCGCCGCCGTCGATGGTGAAGAAGTCGCCGTGGTTCTGGAAGGTGAAGCCCTCGATGACCGTGGCGCTGGTCTGGCCGGAGTTGATGACGAACGCGCGGCTGAGGAACCCGCCGTCGAGGGTGGTGTTGGCCGGACCGTTGGCCGAGCGGATGATGAGGTCCTTGCCCTGCAGGTCGACATTGGTGAAGCCGAAGCCGGAGTAGGTGCCGTCGGCGACGACGATCTCGTCGCCGGAGACAGCGACATTGACCGCATCCTGGATGGTCGGCTGGTCGGCGGGGACATTGATGGTCGCGGCCGCGGCGTGCCCTGCAAGCAGAGCGACGACGAGCGTCGCGGAGATCCGATGGTCTGCGAATCGTGAAACACACTTGCTGATCATGATCTGAACTCCTCGCACTTCATCTGAAGCATGAAGGGACCGGGCGCGGCGGATCCCACGTTGGAGCCGCGACCCGGGAAAACCTTTACTCTGCAGTTTGCCGGATCACCGCGTTTGCTTCAAGTCCCAATCGGCGGGTGTCGAGGCGAATAACGCCGGAGTCTGGAAAAACACGGTGGTCTGAACGGGTCATGCGGGCGGACCAAACCGGATGATTTGGATTTGTTTCATAGATATTGGGAGACTGTGTGGATATGGGACCTTGGGCGAAAAAGCGGAAACTCGGGACCGACACGGTCCTATAACTGACGTTTTCGGCCGTCGTGTGGCCTTCGGGGGGGTAGGCGATCGGACCGATCAGGCCCACAGGCGGTGAAAGTGGTGGGTCGGCGGGCGGCCCTTCCCCACATTGAGCGCGGGCGCCCGCTCGATCGCGCCGTGGACGAACGCCTTGGCGGCGGCGATGGTCGACGGGAGGTCCGGATGGCTCGGCCGGAGGGCGGCGATCGCCGCCGAGAGGGTGCAGCCGCTGCCGTGGACGCGGTCGGTCTGGATCCGCGTCGCGTTGAACCAGCGGAGCCCCGATTCGTCGGCGAGGAGGTCGTCGCTCGCTGAGCCGGCCCGCTCGGCGTGCTGGAAGCCGCCCTTGAGCAGGACGGCTCTTGCGCCCATGGAGCGCAGGGCGATCGCGGCGTCCTGCTGGGCTTCTGGCGACTGCGGAGGCTCTTTGCCGAGGAGCGCCGCCGCTTCGAGCAGGTTTGGCGTGAGCACATCGGCGAGGGGGACGAGACGGGTGCGGACCGCGTCTTCGGCCTCGGTGTCGAGCAGGCGGTCCCCGCTCTTGGCGACCATCACGGGATCGACGACGATGAACGCCGGCCGGTGGGCGAGCAGGGCGTCGGCGATGGCGGCCGCGATGCCGGCGGTCGCGACCATGCCGACCTTGACGGCGTCGACGCGGATGTCGTCGAAGACCGCGTCGATCTGCCGGCGGACGAACTCGGGCGGGACGAGGTGGACGCCGGCGACGCCCCGGGTGTTCTGCGCTGTCAGGGCGGTGATGGCGGCCATGGCATAGGCGCCGCAGGCGGAGCAGGCCTTGATGTCCGCCTGGACGCCCGCGCCGCCGGAGGGGTCTGAGCCGGCGATGGAAAGGATGTTGTAGATCATCGGCGGTTTCTCGCTTGGGGGGGCTCGATGGCCCGTCGGAGGATGCCCGAACGATAGTGGCGGGGGAGAATGGGCGTGTGGGCCGGGTGCTGCGGGCTACCGTCTGCAATCGGTGCGGGCGGATTCCGAACCCATCGCACCGGGCAGGCTGCAAACCCGGTACACCACCGAGGCGTTCCTGAGCCAGCGGCGGCCAGAGGAGAATCGGATTGAGCAGACTGCTTCGCATCCTGCGGTGGACCGTCGGTGTCGGCGTCGTTCTCGCGCTCGTCGTGGGCGGGGGCGCGGCGTTTCTGTATCCCAAGGTCCAGTCGGTGATGGAGGCCAGGGCCGAAGCGGCGCGGGGCGAGCTCGTCGCTGTCACTCCTGTCCGTCGGGACCGGGTCGTGCGGGTGGTCTCTGCGCCCGGCACCGTCCGGGCTTCCACCTCGGTGAACATCTCCTCCCGTGTCTCGGCGCAGATCGCGAGCATCCCCAGGCTCGACGGCGAGCATGTCGAAGCGGGTCAGATCGTCGTCACGCTCGACGACAAGGAGATCCGCGCCCAGGTCGATGCCGCGGAGGCACGGCTCGCGGCTGATAGGGCGAACCTAGCCGCGGTCCAGGCCTCGCTCAGGGCCGAGGAGGCCTCGATCGAGGGCACGCGGGCCTCGATGGACAAGGCTGCGGCGGACTTTGAGCGCCTCAGCACGCTGTTTGCCTCGGGCGACATCGCCAAGTCGGAGCTGGACACGGTCCGCGCCGAGTTCGACCGTCAGCGGGCGAACCTGGCCGCCCAGATCGCCTCGCTGGAGCGGACGCGTGCCAATGTCGAGTCGGCGCGCGCCGGCATCCGCATCGCCGAGGCGGACCTTTCCCGGGCCAGGGAGAACCTCAGCTACACCGAGATCCGCTCCCCGATCGACGGCACGATTACCCGGGTGAACATGAAGGAGGGCGAGGTCGCGCTCGGCACGATCTCCAATGTCGGCTCGACGATCATGACCATCGCGGACCTGAGCGACATGCGCGTGATCGCGGCGCTCAACGAGGTCGATGTCGCGCGGGTCCGCGAGGGCATGACCGTCCGGGTCTACATCAACGGGTTCGGCGACCGCGTCTTTACCGGCGAGCTCATCCGCGTGGCGAGAGAGGGCGTCGCCGGGGCCGACGGCACCCGCGTCTTCGACGCCGAGATCGTCTTCGACACCGAGGACGAGCGCATGTTCGCGGGGCTGACCGCCAATGTCGACATCGAGGTCGAGGCGCTCGAAGATGCGCTGGTCGTGCCCTCCCAGTCGGTGCAGGACAAAAGGGTCGAGGACCTGCCCCAGGCGATTCGCGAGAACGACCCCAATATCGACCGCGACCGCACCTACGCCTCGGTCGTCTTTGTTTACAACGATGGCAAGGTGGTCGCGCGGGGCGTGAAGACCTCGGCCTCGTCGCTGCGGGAGACGGCGATCCTCGCGGGATTGGAAGAGGGCGACCGCGTTGTCTCCGGTCCCTTCCGCGTGCTGCGGACCCTCAAGCACAACGACACGGTCCGCCTGGAGGGCGATGGCGCCGTGGTGGTGGAGGCCGCCCCGGCTCGCGCCGCCGAAACCGCCGAGGCGCCGGAGGGATGAGCCTGGTCCTGCGCGACATCCGCAAGACCTACCGCCTGGGGGGCGAGGAGGTCCACGCCCTCGCCGGCGTCTCGCTGACGATCGAGCCCAACGAGTTCGTCGCGGTGATGGGCGCCTCCGGCTCGGGCAAGTCCACCCTCATGAACATCATGGGCGCGCTCGACAAACCGACCGGCGGCCGGTACGAGATCGACGGGCGGGGCGTGCAGAACATGGGCTCGTTCGAGCTCGCCCGCTTCCGCAACGAGAAGCTCGGGTTCGTCTTCCAGTCGTTCGAGCTGCTGAGCCGCTCGACGGCGCTGGCGAATGTCCAGCTGCCGCTGCTGTACTCCAAGCGCAACTGGTGGGGTTCTCGCCGCCGGGCCAGGCGGGCGCTGGAGCGTGTCGGTCTGGGCAACCGCACCGGCCACCGCCCCAGCCAGCTCTCTGGCGGGCAGCGCCAGCGTGTCGCGATCGCCAGGGCTCTGGTCAATCAGCCCTCGCTCCTTCTCGCCGACGAGCCGACGGGCAACCTCGACTCTGCGACCTCCGAGGAGATCCTCCAGCTCTTCAAGGCCCTGCACGAGGAGGGCCAGACGATCGTCATCGTCACCCACGAGGAAGACATCGCCGGCTGGGCCGAACGGATTGTCCGCCTCCGCGACGGGCTGATCGTCTCGGACTGCCCGACCCAGCGCGACCCGGTGCACACAGCATGGCTGGAGCAGGCCGCCACGATCGCCCACCAGCGGGTCTACGGGCCCCGCGATCCGGGCGGGAACGGCGAGGGATCGGGCGGCGAAGCGCCGGGGTGGGTGTCGCCGTGATGCCCGCGCGATTCCTCGTCCAGACCGTGCTCTTCGCCCTGGCGCAGATGTTCAACAACAAGGCCAGGGCGTTGCTCACGACGCTCGGCATCGTCATCGGCGTCTGGGCGATCACGACGGTCATCGCGGCCGTTTCGTCGCTGAACACCTGGGTGCTCTCGGAGTTCGAGTCGCTCGGCGCCCGCCGTTTGCACCTCTGGGGGACCGTGCCCGAATCGATGCGGGGCACGATCTCGTGGCAGGATGTCCGCATCCTCCCCGACGACGCCCAGGCCCTCCGCGACAACGCAACCACGATCGACTCGATCGCCCTCAGCGCCAGCCTCCGGGCCACCGTGATGCACGCGGACCGCAAGTTCGACGGCGTCAGCGTCCAGGGCATCGACCCCGACTACCTGGAGATCGAGAACCGTTCGATCATCGCCGGGCGTCCATTCAACACAAACGACTCGGAGAACCGGCTCCAGATCGCCATCGTCAACGACTTTGCCGTCGACGAGCTGCGGCTCGCCTCCGGGGGCGTGGGCGAGTACATCCTCGTGAACAACCGGCGGTTCCTCGTTGTCGGCGTCGTCGAGACCCAGAGCCTTCCGGCGATGTTCGGCGGGGGCGACTCACGCGTCGAGGTCTACATCCCCTACGGCACCATCCGCTCGATGGTCGCGATGCCCTGGTCCGCCGCGATCGTGCAGCTCCGGACCGCGGGTGTCGCCGAGGAGGCCCGAGAAGAGATCCGATACATCCTCCGAAAGCACCGGCAGCTCGGCCCGGACGACGAGGACACTTTCGGGATGTTCATCCTCGAAAGCGCGCTGGATCAGCTCCGGGCGGTCGGTGCGGGGCTGACCGCGGCGGCGGGCGTGCTGGTGGGCATCTCGCTGCTGGTGGGCGGGGTCGGGATCATGAACATCATGCTCGTCTCGGTCTCGGAGCGGACGCGGGAGATCGGCCTGCGCAAGGCGCTGGGCGCCAACCCGCTGGTGATCATGACGCAGTTTCTCATCGAGGCGGTGCTGCTCTGCGTCATGGGCGGGCTTGTGGGCCTGATCCTCGGGCAGTCCACGACGCTGGCCCTTCGGTCCATTCCCAACTTCCCCTTCGAGCGGGCGGAGATCCCGGTCTGGGCGATCGCCCTGGCCTTCGGTTTCTCCGCCGGTGTCGGTGTCGTCTTCGGGATGTACCCGGCGATCAAGGCCGCACGCCTCGACCCGATCGTCGCCCTCCGCCACGAATAACGCGCAGAGAACATTCCCCATGTCGATGCCCCTCAACCCAGCACAAGAGCTCCGGCGCACGAGCCGGGCTTCAACGTCAGCGGTGCGCTGCACCCTCGTCACGGCTCTGGTCTCGGTCGCCGGCTGCGCGTCTCCGTTCAGCACGACCGAGAGCGAGCGCGGGCTGCGGATCGCGACCGAGCGCCTTCGCGCGATCGACGCGATGAGCCTCGACAACGCGGCGCAGCCGGGCTCGACGCCGAAGCGCTATTCCGAGGTGGTCGGCGCGATGGCGGAGCGCCCGCGTCCGGACGCACCGCCCGAGCCGTTCGCGGGGCTTGAGACCTACGAGCTGACCATCGAGGAGGCGCGGGCGATCGCGCTGGAGCGCAACCTCGACCTCCGGGTCGCGCTGGCCGATCCGGTGATCGCGGGCGAACGCCTGCGGGAAGAAGAAGCCGCCTTCGAGTGGGCGATCTTCGCCAACGCCCGGCGCGTCGACACCGAGCAGCCGACCGCGACGGAGCTGGAGGGCAGCTCGGTCGTCCGCGATTCGGCCGAGGCCGGCGTCCGCATCCCGCTGCGCACCGGCGGGAGCGCGACCGTCTCCATCCCCTTCACGCGCACCAGCACCGACAATCGCTTTGCGACGCTCGACCCCTCGTACACCGCCGATCCGCGCGTCTCGCTCTCGGTGCCCCTGCTCCGCAACGCCGGGCGATGGACGAACACCGCCGCGATCCGGATCCAGTCGCTGGAGGGCCAGGCGGTCGACGCGCGGACGAAGCTCGCGGTCATCCGTCAGCTCTCGGGCGTCGAGCGGGCGTACTGGAGGCTGTACGCCGCGAGGCAGGCGCTCGAAGTCGCACAGCGGCAGTACGAACTGGCGATGGAGCAGCTCCAACGAGCCGAGCGCCGCGTCCGGGCCGAGGTGGCGCCGGAGCTGGAGATCATCCGCGCCGAGGCCGGCGTCGCCGAGCGGCTCGAACAGATCATCCGCGCCCAGAACAGCGTGCTCCTCGAGCAGCGTGAGCTGAAGCGCATCGTGAACGCCCCCGGCCTTTCGCTCGGCTCGCAGACCGTCCTGCTCACCGCGACAGAGCCCGATCCGGTGTACTACGCGCTCAGCCCCGGGACCCTGATCGACGCGGCGATCGCCAACCGCATGGAGCTGCTCGAATTCGAGCTCCGCCTCGCGCAGGACGCGACCAACATCGACTTCGCCCGCAACCAGCTCCTCCCTAGCGTCGATGTCGACGCCGCCTACGCCCTCAGGGGTCTGGCGGGCTCGGCGGGCCGGGCGTTCCGCAACGCCGCGGACGCGGACTTTGACGAGTGGACCATCGGCCTACGTTTCGAGATGCCCATCGGCAACAACGCGGCCGAGGCCCGGGTCGCCCAGGCGATGCTCACGCGGATGCAGCGGCTCTCCAGCCGCGACTCGAGGAGACAGGTCGTCGAGCAAGAGGTGCTCAACGCGATCGACAACCTCGAATCCAACTGGCAGCGGATCCTCGCGGCCAGACAGTCGATCATCGCCGCCGAACGCACCCTGCGAGGCGAGCAGAACCAGTTCGACGCCGGCGTGCGCACATCAACAGATGTGCTCGACGCGGCGACCCGCCTGGCCGAGGCCCAGCTCATCGAGATCCGCGCCCTGACCGACTACCAGATCGCCCAGATCGACCTCGCCGAGGCGACCGGCACCCTCCTCGGCGCCGCCCGCATCCGCTTCGAGCCCAGAGACCCCCGGCTGGAAGACAATGGACGCGATTCGAACCGGCGTTGACCCCGATCGATCCGGAACAGACTCGGACCGAATGCAGCATGCGGCGAGCACTGGCTGGCGCATCCATTCCTTTCAGGGGGCGTGGCGGGGGGCGGCGCGGGGGATTTCTGTACACTGCGTTCGCGCGGCAGAACCGCCGCGGCAGACCCAGAACCGAAAGGCCCCGCCCATGCTGGATCGAAGGAGCGTGCTGAAGCTGAGCGCCGGAGCGGCGTTGTCCGCCGCGTTCCCCTTTGCGGGCCTCGCGTCCGGCGCCTCGTCCGTTGCGGCTTCGGGTCGCGGGCGGCCGTTCGTCAAAGACGACATCGGCAAGCTCGGGAAGGTGCTGGTGCACAGCCCCACGCCCGACGACTACACGATCGACCGCGCCGGCGACTCGCTGATCCCCGGCCTCGGGCGTGATGTCGATGCCGCGGTGAAACAGCACGCCGATCTATTGAACCTGCTCCGCCAGAGCGGGGCGCAGCCGCTGGAACTCATCGACGCCCTGCGCGGCGCGATCGAAGAGGCCCGGCGGCAGGGGAGCTGGCGGGCGTGGCTGAGCGCGGCGCACCCCCGGCTCTCGGGCGAGCCCGAAACCGTCACCGCCGAGACGCTCCTCGGGCGCGACCCGGAAAGGCAGTTCAGGCGTTGGGAGGACGGGACCTACCGCAACATCTTCAGCGGCAGCGGCTCGACGATCTGGACGCGCGACGCGGCGTTCATGACGCCCAAGGGTCTGGTCGTCTGCAACGCGTTTTCTCCGAGGCGGCTTCGGGAGAACATGACGCTGCGGTTCGCGCTGTCGCACTCGCCGATGCTTGAGGATTTTCCGGTTGTCTTCGACGGGGTGAACGAGGGGCTGATCATCGAGGGTGGCGACGCGCAGGTGGTCGACGAGAACACGCTGCTGCTGGGGACGGGCCAGCGGACCGACCCGCGAGCCGCGCCGATCCTCGCCAGGCGGCTCGGGATGGATGTCGTGGCGGTGCAGGTGCACAAGACGGACTTCCTGTCGCGCAGGCCGGGCGCTATGGGCAGCGCCGCGGTGGCGGACCTCCGTGTGCTCTTCCTGCACCTGGACACCTTCTTTACGCATGTCGACCACGAGCACGCGTTGGCGATCCCCTGGCTGCTGGAGGCCGAGCACGCCGGCAAAGACCCGCTGACACGATACATCGAGGGCGCAAGAGCGGACTTGGCGATCGATCCCGACGACGCTGCGGCGGGCATCGAGTTCCTCAAGGAGTTCGGCAAGGTGAGCGTGTATCGCGCCGGCATGGGCGAGAAGGAAGACACCGAAGAGATGAAGCTTGTCGACTATGTCCGCTCCAAGGGGTACAGGGTGACCCATGTCGGCGGGCAGGCGCCGGCGGACAGCGCCGAGGGCTTCGCGTTCTTCCTGCGCGAGACCCTGGGAGAGCTGCGACGCCAGGCGTCCAATGTCGTCGCGACAGCGCCGGGCGAGGTGATCGCCTTCGACGGATCGCCCCTGACCAGGGCAGCTCTCGAACGAGATGGCGTGCGAGTACGGACCTTCGGCGCCCGCGAACTCTGGGCCGGGCACGGCGGACCGCACTGCCTGACAATGCCGCTGGCCCGCGGCTGAGGGTGACCTTCATCAGGCAGGCGCCGAGGGACAGCCAGGAGAGCGCCCAGGCAGCGCCCACGCGTTGATTGGTCGGGCATCGCGTCCTCTTTGGACGCATCGGGGACCGGCGCTCGCGACTTTGTGAACAGTTCAGCCGCTCAGCAGCGAGCGGACGGCTTCGTGTCTGGCGGTGACATCGCGACCGATGGGGATGAAGGTGTCGGCTCCGGGCAGGGGAGGCGTGCACGACCACTCGATCACTCTCTCGTCGCCGCAGGAGTGCTTCATCCGGACGCTCACTCTGTCGAGCCTCTCACCACAAGCCAGGCGGGCGACGAGGTCCTGCACGCGAGCGACCTCGTCTTCGGCAAACAGCCCGATGAAGGGTCGGCCCTCGAGTTCCGACTGTTCGCGGCCCAGGACGCAACGCATCGTCCCGTTCGCCCGCAGCAGCACGCCGTCGAGGCGGCACAGGCACATGAGGTCGGAAGATCGCTCGAAGACCCACCCGATTGAATCGGCGGGCCAATCGGCGTCTGCGCAGGCCCGCCGGGAGTGCTCGCCGGTCGCGCCCGCTTCGACCCGGATGTGGCGGACGACGACGGTCCGGCTGGCGCCGCCGGCTGCAACCTCGATCCGAAAGCGTGCCGAACCGTCCGGGGAGACCTATGTGTCAGAGGAGTGCTCTACGAG
>REET01000082.1 GCA_007694925.1 Phycisphaerales bacterium
CGATGTGCTCGACGATCAGGTTCTCGCCGAACGCGTTGATGAAGTGGCGGTGGCGTCCGACGATCCGCAGTCGTGGCGGCCCCGCCCGGCCCCCGTGCGCTGCCGCGGCGGCCCCGGTCGACGGGTCGGGATCGGGGATCGTGTCGAACTCGACCACATCGCCGATGATGTAGCGGTACAGCCCGGCGCAGGTCGTCATCACCACGACATAGCGCACGCCGGTCTGCACACGGTCGCAGGTGAACGCCCTGGGGTTCTCGCTGTCGATCTCGTCGAGCGGCACGAACTCGTAGAACACATCCAGATCGGTGTTCAGACGCAGGCCCGGGTCGTCTTGCGTGTCCTGGATCGCGATGAACCCCTCGCTGGCGGGGTAGAGCTCAAGCCGCGTCGGGAAGTCGACCTCGGGATCGCCGAAGACGGCCTCGTTGACGCGCGGGATAAACGGCGTGTACTTCACGCCCCCGTGCACGAACAGGTCGAGGTTGGGCCAGAGGTCGCGCACGCATGAGACCTCGCGCCCGCGTTCTTTGGCGAGCTCGACCATGCGCTCAAACAGCACCAGCGCCCACGAGCACATGCCCGAGATCATCCGGACATCTTCGTCGAGGCAGGCCTCGGCCATCGCCTCGATCTTGCTCGGCCAGTGGTCCATCAGCGCGATCTTCGGCCCCGGCAGATAGCACGCCGTCAGAGGCCAGCGGATCATCGGCACAACGAGCCCCGACAGGTCGCCGGTCTTGATCCCGTGCTCGTTGGCGGTCACATCGCTGGAGCCGCCGAGGAACAGGCTCTTGCCCGAGAGCAATCGCGGCACCGAGACGCCGAAGCGGTGCGTGTTGGCGAAGATGTCCAGGGAAGCGAGGTAGTTGCTCCTGAACATCTCCTTGCTCAGCGGGATGAACTTGTCGCCGGCGGTCGTGCCGCTCGTTTGGCAAAAGTGCATCACCCGCCCGGGCCAGAGGATGTCGGGCTCGCCCCCCTCGCGCATCCGGGCGATCCGGTCCTTGAAGGCGTACCAGTCGCGCACCGGCACGCTCTTGCGGTAGGCGTCGAGCATCTCCGCGTCGGGCAGCGAGGCGATCTTGGCGAAGTCGTGCTCGCGCCCGAACTCCGTCTTCGAGGCCTTCTTCAGCAGCTTTCTGAGCTGGGCGAGCTGGATCTTCGCGGCGCTCTGTCGCCAATAGTCCAGGTCCGAGAGCTTCTTGGAGCGGAACCAGACCCGGGCGAGCAGCCCGGCCCCGACCAGCGAGGTCCAGCGGGTCGGAGCGTCGTTGGAGATGGGCGCTTTCTGCATTTGTGAGTTTCAGCCGCCGGGGATCGAGTCGACAAAGTCAAGCAAGCCCGAGGCGAACTCTTCGGGGCGTTCGATCATCGGGGCGTGCCCGCAGCGTTCGATCCAGTGCAGCCTGGCGTTGGGGATCTTCTGCGCAAACTCGCTCGCCGCCTCGGGGGGCGTCACGATGTCCTGCCTGCCCCAGAGCACCAGCGTCGGCGCCTGCACGCGGTGCAGCTCGCTCCCCAAGTGGTTCTCGCGACACGAACGCGAGAGCTTGATCATCGCCCGCGCTTTCTTGCGGTCGGTCAGCTCCCTGAACGCACGCTCGACATCCGAGGTGTCCATGCTGTCGGGGTCGTGGAAGAGCTCGGCGATCTTGGTCTGGATCCACTCGTAGCTGTCGCGCTTGGTGGTCTCGCTGACGATCGGCTTCTCCGCAAGCCCGCTCGAACCCGCCAGCACCAGCCCCGAGACCAGGTCGGGCCGGTCCAAAGCGAGCATGAGCGCGACATGGCCGCCGAACGAGCTGCCGACGAAGATCGCCGGCTCGCCCAGCCACTTCTGCGTAAAGGTCTCGAGCATCACGCGGACGCCGTGGACGCCGCAGTCGGCGCCCTCCAGCTCAAGCAGGGGCAGCTCGACAGGCATGCACCGGAACCGGTGGCAGACGCGGGAGATCACGCCCTCCCAGTGCCGGTTGAGCCCGACGAGACCGGACACGAAGACCACCGGGCGACCTTCGCCGATGTCCCAGACCTTCGCGGACACGGGCGCCCCCGAAGGACCGACCAATTCGACCTCCGACCGCACGTCGCGCTCTGCAAGTCTTGACTGGTTGGACCTCATGGGCGTCGCGGACACTCGGATCTCCGGGAAACTGCGGGCATGATACGCCGGAGTGCCGACCTCCGGACCCTCGAACCCATGCAAAGTTAGGCGTGACTATACCGCCGCGGCACGCCCCACGCCGCCCAAAGCGGACTTCTGGACCACCAGCCCGTCGCGCAGTTCGATCACCCGGTCGGCCCGGGCGGCCACCGTCGCGTCGTGGGTCACCATCACGATCGTCCGGCGCCCCTCGTCCCGCATCGAGGCGATCGACTCGAGCACCTCCCCCCCGCTCGCCCGGTCGAGGTTCCCCGTCGGCTCGTCGGCCAGGAGCACGCCCGGGTCGTTCACCAGCGCCCGGGCGACCGCCACCCGCTGACGCTCGCCCCCCGAGAGCTCGACGGGCCGGTGGCGGAGGCGCTCAGACAGGCCGACCCGCTCCAGCAGCCCCTCGGCCCGGGCCCGGATCTCGTCGCGACGCTTGCGATACCCCAGCCGACCGTGGAGCACCATCGCCCCGATCAGCACATTCTCCATGACCGTCAGCTCGGGGAGCAGGTGGTAGAACTGGAAGACGAAGCCGACATCGGCCGCCCGGTAGCGGTCCAGCCGCCGAGCGCCCATCCTGCGGAGGGGCTGGCCCTTGTAGAGGATCTCCCCCCCCTTGTTCCCCCCGCGCGAGGAGTCGGGGCGGTCGAGCCCGCCCAGGAGGTGGAGCATCGTGCTCTTGCCCGAGCCCGAGGCGCCGAGGATCGCAAGCCATTCGCCCGGGGCGGCGGTGATCGACGCCCCCTTGAGCACGGGCACATCGACCCGCCCGAGGCGGTAGGTCTTGCGGACATCCCGGGCTTCCAGGATCGGCGTCTGGTCGTCGCGTTTGCTCAAGGTACTCACTCGAATCGCAGCGCTCTGACGGGGTCCATGCGAGCGGCCCTGATCGCGGGGACCATCGCCCCGAAGACCGCCGCCAGCACTCCCCCCAGCCCGACCACCGCCGCGTGCAGCGGGTCGACCTCGTCGGGGATCTTCGCGAAAAGATAGATGCTCGGGTCCCAGATGCTCAGGCCCAGCGCCGTGTCCATCCAGTCGTGGATCTCGTTGATGTTCCGCACGATCAGGTACGAGATCGCAAGCCCCAGCGCCGAGCCCACCACCCCGATCGACAACGCGTACCGCAGCCAAAGCCAGGCGACGCCCCGCCTGGACGCCCCGATCGCGCGCAGGATGCCGATGTCCTTGGTCTTCTCGTTGACCATCGACCAGAAGATCGACCAGACCAGGAAGACCGCCGTCAGCGAGATGAAGCTGAAGAGGAACAGGACAAGCCCGATCTCCTTCTTCACCGCCGCGACGAACTGGGCGTTGATCTCCTCCCAGGTCGCCAGCGTCAGGTAACGCAGCAGGCCGCCCTGGGGCCGACTGCTGTTGGCGTGGATGAACGCCTCGGTCGCCTCGCGGGTCGCCGCGACGATCTTGTCGAGCGAGATCCCGTCGCGTCCCCTGACAAAGACGGTCGTCACGCGGGATGGCTCCGAGACGGTCACCGGGGCAAAAAAGCGTTCCTCGCCCGTAACGGGGTCGACATCGACGCGGAAGCCACCCGGTTCGATCACGCGCTCGCCCCCCCGCATGCCAAGCAGGTCCTGCATCAGGTCGATGCGGGTGATGGCGGTCTGGCCGTCGACCTGGGCGATCCCGCTCTGGATCTCGTTGACGACCTGCACGATCCTCGCCCTGGGCTCGATCATCCGGCCCTGGCTGTCCGACGGGAGGACGACCAGCGTCACCCGCCCGCCGAAGGGCAGGAAGTCCTCGGCGAAGCGTGAAGTGGGCTCGTACCAGCCCGGGCGTGGCCGGCTCTGCCCGCTCAGGCGGATGCCGAGTGCGATGCCGGGCACCGGCTCGTTGGTCCGCTCGTCGATCGCCGTGAGCGACAGCCCGCGCTGGAGGACCGAGTCCCAACTCCGCACGCCCGGGCCGGTGAAGTACTCCGAGGCGGGGCCGAGGCGTGGGTCGGCGCCTTCGGTGTCGCGCCGGGTCGGGGTGTCGATCGGACGCCAGTGCAGGGCGTCGGAATAGTGGGTCACCCTCGCGTACCGCTCGGGATCGACGCCCCAGACCGCCGCCTGGGCCACCCGACCATACGGCAGCCCGATCTGCCCGAACCACTCGACGGCGGGAGCCGCGGCGACAAGGTCCGGGTGGGCCTCCAGACGCTCGATCAGGTCGTTGTAATACGGGAAACCGACGCCCGAGACCTCGATCTTGACATCCCCCATCATCGCCCTGCCCGAGGTCAGGAGCGTGTTGAGGAACCCCCCCATCACCGACCAGGTCACCAGCACCATCGCGGTGCACAGGGCGACCGCGACCGCCGAAAGCAGCGGCATGATCTTGCGGGTCAGGTATTTGCGGGTCAGGAGGCCCTGGTACACGGGCGGACTTTAGTGAGCCCGAGCCGCCCGCACGACCCATCGAACGCCGAATAATCCCCCGTGCTCGGCGTCCCCCTCCAGATCGGTCCTGTCCACCTCGAAAGCAACCTGCTGCTCGCGCCGATCGCGGGGTGGTGCGATCTCGCGTGGCGGGTGACGGTCCGCTCGCTCGGCGGGGTCGGGCTCGCGTGCACCGATCTGCTCAGCCCGCAGGGGCTCTTGCGGGGGTCTGCCGCGAGCCTCGACATCGCCCGCACCAACGACTTCGACCGGCCGATCGGCATGCAGCTCTACGGGAGCGATCCCTCGGTCATGGCCGACGGGGCGAAGTGGGCCGCCGATCATGGGGCGACCGTCGTCGACATCAACATGGGCTGCCCCGTCGACAAGGTGACCAAGAAGGACGGTGGCTCGAAGCTGATGTGCCACATCCCCGGGGCGGTCGCGATCGCCGAGGCCGTGCGCACAGCCCTGCCCGCTTCGGTCCCGCTGACCGCCAAGATGCGCCTGGGCTGGGACGAACAGGCGTACGAGGCAGGGTGCGCCTGCGAGCTGGCGGTGCGTCTGGCGCAGGTCGGCGTCGCGATGGTCACGGTGCACGGGCGGACGACCGAGCAGCGTTTTAAGGGCGATTGCCGCCACGAGGGGATCCGGCGCGTGGTTGAGGCGGTGGGCGAGGCGACGGGGTCTCCGGCCTCCGGCGGCGTGCCGGTGGTCGGCAACGGGGATGTCCGCTCCGCCGAGGACTGCATCGCGATGATGCGGGCGACGGGGTGCGCCGGGGTGATGATCGGGCGCGGGGCCTTCGCCCGGCCCTGGGTTTTTCGGGAGGCCTGGGGGCTGCAGCGGTCGATCGCCGAGGGCGCGCCGTTGCCGGGGGACCTCGAACCCTCCGAGGCGGAGAAGATCGGGATCGCAAGGGCGTATTTCGAGCGGATGCGCGAGTACCGCGACGACCGCTACGCCCTGCACAAGTTCCGACAGAAGATCTCGTGGCTGGGCAAGAGCATCAACGGGGGCCACTGCCGTGCGCTCAAGGAAGGCGTTCGGAACGCCCCGAATCCCGAGGAAATCCACGCTGCGCTCGACGCGTGGCTCGCCGGTGCGCCCGAGCCGGCACCCACCGGCTGATGGCGAGCAATCGCTCCGTGGAAGAACCCCGCCCCTTCATCCATTAGACTCCAACCGACCCAACCAACGCGGAGACCACGCACATGGCAGAACAGATCTACGAGCAGGCGCTCCTGCGTCTGGAGCAGGCGGCCGAGTACAGCAAGGCCGCCCCCGAGACGGTCGAACGCCTCAAGCGGCCCAAGCGCATTCTGGAGGTCTCTATCCCCGTCCGCATGGACGACGGGTCCGAGCGGGTCTTCACCGGTTTCCGCGTCCAGCACGACAACACCCGTGGTCCGGCCAAGGGCGGCATCCGCTACCACCACACCGTCCACCTCGACGAGGTCAAGGCTCTCGCCTTCTGGATGTCGTTCAAGTGCGCCTGCGTGGGCATTCCCTTTGGCGGTGGCAAGGGCGGTGTGATCGTCGATCCGCGCAAGCTCTCGATGCTGGAGCTCGAACGCCTCAGCCGCCGCTACATCCGCGAGATCGCCCCGATCATCGGGCCCGACACCGATGTGCCCGCGCCGGATGTGTACACCAACGCCCGGATCATGGCGTGGATGATGGACGAGTACTCGGCCCTGGCCGGACAGCCCACACCCGCCGTCATCACAGGCAAGCCCGTCTCGCGGGGCGGGTCGATCGGACGGGACGACGCGACGGCCCGAGGCGGCTTCTACATCATCGGCGAACTCGCCGACCGCAGGGGCTGGAAGGCCTCGGAGGTCCGGATCGCGATCCAGGGCTTCGGCAACGCGGGCCAGCAGTTCGCCAAGCTCGCCTCGGGCGCGGGGTACAGGGTCGTCGCCGTCAGCGATTCGTCGGGAGCGATCCACTACGACAAGGGCTTCGATGTCGACGCCCTGATCAAGAACAAGGACAAGTCGGGCAAGGTCACCGACCACAACGAGGGCGACAAGATCGACGCCGACAAGCTGCTGGAGCTCGATGTCGAGATCCTCGTTCCCGCGGCACTCGAAGGCGTCATCACCAGGGACAACGCCTCGAACATCAAGGCGAAGACCGTCCTCGAACTCGCCAACGGCCCCACCACGCCCGAGGCCGACGAGATCCTGGCCGACGCCGACACGCTGGTGATCCCCGACATCCTGGCCAACGCGGGCGGGGTGACGGTGAGCTACTTCGAGTGGACGCAGAACAAGTCCAGCTACTACTGGAACAAAGAACGGGTCCACGACGAGCTCAAGACGATCATGACGCGAGAGTTTTCGGCGGTGTACGGCCTGAAAGAGGACAAGGGCATCACCATGCGGACCGCCGCCTACACCCACGCGCTGAACCGGCTCGCCGAGGCGCACGAGGCGACGGGCACCCGATCGGACTTCAAGGGTTGAAGTGGTCGCGGCGTCGGGCAGAAAGGTCCAATAACTCGCGCCGGGCGTTACAGAGCGAAAGCGTTTGAAGCCGCGATGCAGCCTCTGGCTTGCGGAATATCCGCCGTCGTACACTGTTTGTGCATCAAGCCGCGAACCGGGGCGTTGCGCCGTCCGTGCAAAGATGCGGCCCGGCGCTTCGATCGGCGGCGGCAGGTGCGTGTTCGGCACCCGGGGAGTCGATGACTCCGATGCGGGGCTGGGGCACAGACAGACGCGGTATCTCTTCGGCCTGCGCCGAGAGGAGTGAACAAGATGCGACGAATGGTGATGACGGCTGGCGCGGCGGCGGTGCTCTTTGCGAGCGGGATGGCGGTCGGTGTGCAGCAGGCCGGGCCCGAGCGGCCCGGCGTCAGCGAGGAAGCGCGCCCGGCGAGCGAGGCCCCCCGGATCGCCTTCGATCGCTTCGAGCACAACTTCGGGCGCATCAGCGACGATCGGAATGTGCGCACGACTTTCTCCTTCACCAACCGGGGTGAGTCGCCTCTGAAGATTCTCGACACGCGGACCACCTGCGGGTGCGCCGTGCCCGAACTCAGCAAGACCGAGTACGCGCCGGGAGAGAGCGGCGAGATCACGGTCATCTTCAACCCCAACAACCGTCGCGGCGCCCAGGACCGCCATGTCACGATCATGACCAACGACCCGGTCAGCCCGAGCATCGGGCTGCGGGTGCAGGCCGATGTCCAGCCGCTGATCGAGATCGAGCCGATGCTCGCCCAGTTCGGCGAGGTGCGGCGCGGGAACTCGTCGGCGGTGCTGATCGAGCTGGCAGGGCGCTACGAGGAATTCGAGGTCACCCACGCGACCGTGACGCGTGGCGAGGGCGTCAGCGTCGAGGTGATGCCGACCGAGGAGGTCGACGAGGAGAGCGGGATCGTCCGGCGCTCGGGCCTGATGATCTCCCTCGACGAGGAGCAGAACATCGGCCGCCTGTTCGCCCAGGTCACCGTCCGCATGGTGGGCCCCGACGGGCAGCTGACCCTGCGCTCGGTGAATGTGACGGGCGAGATCACCGGGGACCTGCGTCTGGTGCCCGGTCGCCTGAACCTCGGCATGGTTGGCGCCGACGGGCGCTTCACCCGTCAGGTCCGCGTGATGAGCAACGACGGCAAGCCCTTCAAGATCGTCGGGCACGAGGAGCGTCCGCTCCCCGGGCTCGACGGGAACATCCGTCCCGCCCAGCTCGACGGCCTGAAGGTCGAGATCGTCGCCTTGGACGAGGAAGAGGAGTACCCCACGCGGTTCTCGGTGATCGTGCGCGGGCGAGCGATCGAGGCCGGCGGCCCCGTGGTCAACACCCGGCTGGTGCTCAAGACCGACCGTGAGGACGAGCCGGAAGTGATCGTGCCGATCTCCGGGCGTCTGCAGACCGCCGGCAGCGCCAACCCGCCCCGTCCGGGCGAGCCGGTCGCGCAGAGCGGCACCGACGCCGACGCGGGCGCAGTCGCCGAGACGCTCGAGAACACGCGCGTGATCGACCCCGAAGTCGCCCAGCGCGAGCGCGAGGCCCGGCGCGCCGAACTCCAGGCCCAGCGGGAGCAGTTGCTCGCCGAACGCCGCGAACGCCAGCGGCAGAACAGCGGCAACGGGTCGAATCAGGACGACGGCTCGAAGAAGGATGGCGGGAAGGACTGACCCCGATCCCTTCCGATCCGGTGTTGAACCGCTCCAGGAGTCCGCATGCGTTTGTTGGTTCGGATACTGGCGATCTTGGGGCTTGGCTTAACCGCCGCGCTGGTTCACTCGTGGGCGGTGCCGGTGCGTCTTGAGATCGCCGAGGCCCGCCCGGGCCGCGACCTCCCTCCGCGCGCTGATCGCGCTGCGTCTCGAGAAACCGCCCCCCAAGAGACCGAACAGCAACGGCGGGCCGCCGGAACGCCTTCTCAGGCCGAGGCGACCGAGCCGCCGACGCTCAATCTCGGCGACCCCTGCGACGGGCTGGATCCCTACAGCTTCACGACCGAACTGACGCTCGCCGAGGCGCTCTGCCTGCACGAATTCGCCATGGCCGGCGACGGCACTGTGGTCTTCGTCGACGCGCGGAGCGGGCGGGGGCTCTTCGAGCAGTCGCGGATCCCCGGGGCGATGCATCTCTCTGCGAACATGGTGCTCGGCGGGGATCCGGCGTTTGAGGAGTTTCTGGGGCTGGTCGCGCCCGACGCGTGGGTGGTGGTTTACTGCTCGGGCGGCGATTGCGACGAGTCGAAGAACCTCGTGGCGCAGCTCCAGGCGTTCGGGTACGAATCGACCTACATCTTCGTGGGCGGCATGGACGATTGGCTCGCGGCGGGCCTGCCGACCGAGGGGACGGGCGGCGGTTCCGGCGCTGGGGGGGGCGGGCGATGAAGCAACGCCACCCCGCGATCGTTGCGCTCGATTCAAGCGTGCTGCTGATCCTCCGCCTGCTGCTGGCTGGCGTGCTGCTGTACGCAGCGTGGCTGAAGCTCAAGGACCCCGCCTCGGCGCAGAAGTTCGCCAACGCGATCGCGGCGTACAAGATCCTGCCCAACCACCTGGTGATCGTCTCGACCTTCGCCTTCCCGTGGCTTGAGGCGATCGCGGCGGTGCTGCTGGTGCTCGGGGTCTGGACGCGGGCCGCGGCGGCGGTCGCCGGGCTGCTGTTCGTCGCCTTCATCGGCGCGATCGGCTCGGCGATGCTCCGCGAGAGCGTGAGTCTGACAACCTGCGGGTGCTTCGGGGAGCGGTCGCTGCTCTGCACGGGCCCGCCCTCGTGGTGCCACATCGCGCAGAACGCCGGCCTGACGGCGATCTGCGTGTACCTGCTCTGGCGGGGCTCGGGGGTCGTCGGGATCGACCGGCTGACCGATCGGCCGAAGCCCCCCCACGACGGCCAAGGCGACGGGTACAGCGGGTACGGCCGGAGCGGGCCCTCGAGCGGTGAACGCTCCGCCGATCTTCTGCCGCCCTCGGATTCCGGCGGCTCTGAGGGTTCGGAAGGTTCTGGCGGTGGACAGGTCCGCTGGTAGACGGACCCGGGCGTGGCGAGCGCCTAAACTCGCCTCTGCAACTCCCGTCGCCCGCAGAGCCGGGCCGGCCAGCGTGGGCCGGACGGTGCGGGCCGCACGACCAAGACGGCAGAGAGGTTTGAAATGTCCAGACATGGCGGCAGCAGCGGTGGTCCCGGCGGTGGAGGCGGACGCTTCGGAGGCCCCCCCAGGCCCAAGCTCGTCAAGACCTCGGGTCAGGGCATCGAATATGTCGACTACAAGGACGTTGAGTCCCTGCGTCGCGCCATGAGCCCCAACGGCAAGATCTACGGGCGCAAGCGCCTGCAGACGACGGCCCGCGAGCAGAAGCTGATCGCTCAGGCGGTCAAGCGTGCGAGGTTCCTCGGCCTGCTGCCGTACACCTCCGCGACGCTCTGATCCGGCCATGACAGCTCAACAACCGAAGTTCGAGCGCGACTACACCCCGGTGCTGTCGCGCTCGCTTTCTTCTGCGCCGTCCGAGCCCGCCGAGCTGACCAGAGAACGGGCGATGAAGCTCGCGGTCGACCTGCTCTGGGAGGCCTTCGGGGGCGACGGGCCCGGGCGCGGGGTCTCGTGGATCGGCTTCTACGGGATCGAGGCCGACGCCGAGTCGATGGTGCTGCTGGAGCGGCGTGATAAACCCGCCTGCTCGCCGATCGGGATGCAGGGGATGTGCGGGCGGGGGTATCTGGATCGCCGCCCGATCCTGATCGACGATGTGCGCACGCTCGGCGAGAACTACATCGCCTGCGACCCGCGCGATCTCTCGGAGATCGTGGTCCCGCTCTTTGAGAACGACGGTTCGTGCTGGGGCGTGCTCGACGGCGACAGCTACGAGACCGGCGCGTTCAGCGAGGCGGATGTCGAGGGGATGACGGCGCTCATGGAGCGGCTGGGGTTGAGTGTGCCAGGGGATGAGCGGCCTGGGGTTCTGAGGGTGTGAG
>REET01000148.1 GCA_007694925.1 Phycisphaerales bacterium
AAGGCGTCGAGGCCCTCACGGATCTCGCGGTTAACGGTGAACAGCCCGGCGAATTCGGTTTCGTACCCGTCGTCGTCGAGGTTGCGGACCGCCGCGATGCTGGGCACTACATCGAGCGACCACCCCTCCGCGAACACCCATTCCCAAGGAAGCATCACGCCGCCTCGGATGCCGGTCTCGCCCATGCCGCCGGTGGCTGTGGGGAAGATGAGGAAGGGCATGACCGCGAGCGCGGTTGGTGTTTCGCCTTCGTTGCCCCAGAGGTTTTTCTTGACGCGGAATGTGAGGTCGCCGAAGCCGCTGTCTGTGTCCCAGTCGCTCTCGTCCCGCTCGCGTGAGCGTTCCCAGACGAAGAGGTCGGCGCCGACCTGGATGTCGATGGTGTCGGTGACGCCGTACTTGACGAGTGCGGGGATGTCGAAGGCGTGGCTGCGGACGCGCGTGCCGTCGCCCTCGCGCCGGTTGTAGGCGTAGCTGAAGGGCGAGACCTCGATCTGGAAGCGTCCGCGTTCGAGGGAGTAGGGGTGTGGTTCGGGGGCGATGGGTCGGAGGGCCGGGCCCTCGGGGACATCGTCGTGGTTGAAGATGGCGGCCCACTCGGAGGCGAGTGCGGGGGCCGCGGCGAGCGCGACGATCGAGGTCGCGGCGAGCTTTGCTGTTGCGGTCATCGGTGTGCTCCGTTGGTTCGTGCCCGGGTCGTGTCCCGGGCACGGAAAATGTATCCTGTGCTACGGTTGCTTGTCAACACCCCTGATAGGGGAGATTTATGCGGTGAGGGCGGCGAGCGTGCTGGCCGCCGCGCTGAGGATCGCCGAGGCGTGCTCGGGGTCGGGGTCGGGTTCGATCGCGATGAGCGTGCTGACGAGGAAGAAGTAGAGGGCGAGCCCGGTGAAGTCCTTGATGGTGGTGATGAAGGGATCGGCGCCCGGCGCGTGGTCGAGGCCCAGGCGGACCATGAGCGCTGGGAGGATGAAGCCGAGCATCGCGGCGACGGTGATGACGACGAAGAGCGAGAACCCGACGGCGAACCCGAGCTGGGGCACACCGTTGGGCGCGCCCTGCCAGAAGTAGGCGATGACTCCGCCGATCGTGCCGAGTGCTGCCCCCATGACGAGTCCGATCGAGCATTCTCTGAGAAGGTACGGCACGAATCTCTTCAGATCGACATGTCCGAGCGCGAAACCGCGTGCGAAGATCGTCGTGGACTGCGTGCCGGTGTTGCCGCCCATGTCCATGATGACTGGGATGAAGACGGCCGCGGCGATGACGGCCGCGAGGGTGTCCTCCCAGAAATCGATGAGGCCGCCGACGGCCATGCCGCCAGCAAGAGCGACGAGCAGGTAGAGGATGCGGACGCGGATGGGGTAGAGGATCCCGCCGCGCGTGAGCTTCTCGCTGAAGACATGGTCTTTCTGGTGGACGAGGTCGCCGACGCCCGCCTTCTGGTAGATGGTGTCGGAGGTTTCCTGCTCGATGACCTCCAGCGCGTCGTCGACGGTGACGAGGCCGACAAGCCTGCTTCCGCTGTCGACCACGGCGACCTCCAGGAGGTCGAAGCCCCTGACCTTTTCGGCGGCGTCTTTACGCGGGTCGTCGACCCTGACGGTGACGGTCCCGGTGTGCATGATGTCGGCGACCTTCGAGGCGGCGTCGGAGCGGAGGAGCTCGACGAGGGAGATGTCACCGACGAGGACGCCGTCGGCGTCTGTGACATAGAGGGTGTGGATGTGCTCGGAGCGCCTGGAAGAGTCGCGAACGCTTCGGATCGCCTCGGCGACGGTCATGGAGCTCGCGACGGCGAAGAACATCGGGATCATTACCGAGCCGACCGAGTCGTCGGGGTAACTCGCGAGCTTCTCGGTGACGGCGCGGTCGGGCTCGGGCAGTTCGGCGAGGACCTGCCCCCGCCGGGTGTTGTCGAGGCCCTGGAGCACATCGACGCGGTCGTCGGGGGCCATGTGACGCAGGAGTTCGGCGATCTCCTTGATGTTCTTCTTTCGCGCAAGGCGGACCTGGCGGCTGATCGGGAGGTGGCTGAAGACCGCGGCCGCGGTCTCTCGATCGGTGCGTCTGAGGATGTTCCAGACGACTTCGTCGGGCAGGACATCGAGGCGTCTTGCCGCGGTGTGCGGGTGCGCGGCTGCGATCGAGTCACGGATTTCGAGGATCTCGCCGTCGGCGAGCATTTCGCGGAGTCTGGCGGGCGAGGGGAAGGCCCCGTTGGGGTTGGTCATGATGTTTTCTCGTGCGCGGCGGCGCCCGGGCCGATGGCGGACCGGACGGCGCGGCTTGCATGGTGATCGTGGTGTGAAACGCCGCGGTGCGGCTGCGGGATAATCGAGACGGGCCGGGGTCGTCGGTCATGACGCGCCTCCTTTCATGTGTCACGGGCATGGCGCTGATTGCGTAGCGGGAGCGACGCGGGGGCGACACAGACCGCCGACTCTGCAGTTTCAAATGAGATTGTGCAATGGATATCACCCGCCGCTTGGAAGTGCGGCGTTGCGTAACGCTTTGCGATCTGTGCGCGGGCGAGCGCGGACTCATCGGTCCGGAACGGACCGCCTCGGCTTGACCAGCCTGCGCGTGCGGAAGAACCTTCGCGCTCGTGATGGATTGATGATGGTGCTCATGAGGCCCTCTGTCATCGGTTCGGCCGCCGCTGCGGGTCCGGGCCGATGACGAGGCCTCTGTCGCCGGCGTGTCAGGCCCGGCGTGGGGAGAGGGCTCGCGTATCGGTCGGAACGGCCGCGGCGACTGCTCTGCAGGCCGCCACTGCTATTGCAGCGGGAACGGCCTTGGAATGTCGACTCTCTGCGTCGTCCATTGGGTGAAAAGACTCCGATACCGTGCGAAAACCGGCGGCGCCCGCCGGTTGGGCCGAGTCTATCCGACCCCTTGGAACCTGTCAAACTTTGTGCGGCAATTACAAAGCCGCGGTGTGTTTGCGTTGTGTGAAATTGGGTCGTGAGCGGGTGAGGCGACAGGTTATGCGTTGTTGCTCGGTCTGACTTCCCAGCTGATCGATGTCACGCCCGGCTCGGTGCTGAGTTTGCGGAGCACGCGCTCCATCTGTGTGTCCTGTCTTCCGATCGCGACGAGGTCGGCGTGGACGCGCGCGTGTCTTTCGTCGTCGGTGTCTTCGCTCCAGATGCCGTGGAGTGTGACGGCGGCCTCGTCGAGCGCGCTGAGCATTTTGGCGCGCATGTCGTTCTCCTTGCTCTCGCTGCAGACGAGCTTGAGCCTGTAGCCGACCTCGACCTCGGTGAACTCTTTGGGCTGGCGGTTGATGGCGTTCATGAGCGGGCGGAGGACGGTGTTCGCGGCGAGCACGGCGCCGGCCCCGATCGCCGCCGCGTCGAAATGGCCTGAGCCTGCGAGCACGCCGACCGCGGCGGAGCACCAGAGCGTGGCCGCGGTGTTGAGCCCCTTGACGGTGAGGCCTTCCTTGAAGATCACGCCCGCGCCGAGGAACCCGATGCCCGAGACGACCTGCGCCGCGATCCGGGTCGGGCTCAGCTCGTCGGGCGTCATGATCGCAAGCGAGACAAAGAGGGCGGAGCCGACGCAGACGAGCGTGTTGGTGCGCAGCCCGGCCAGGCGTTGGCGCCATTGGCGTTCGGCGCCGATCATCGCCCCGAGGGCGAAGGCGACCGCGATGCGGAGGATGAGTTCTGATGTCGTCATGCCGTGGCCTCCTGGCTCTGTTTGGATGTTCGGGGCGGCCCGGTGAGGGCCGGTCTACCGGGGGCGGTTGTCGAGGATCCGCGACTGCTCGTCGGGCAAGAGCTCGCAGAGCTCGCGCACGAATCCCGCGGCGTCGCCCTTGCGCCGCAGCGACCAGACGCGATCGGACTGCGCATCGCCTGTGCCGAGTGCGCGAGCGGGGGCGCAGCCCGGGCATCGCCAGCGTGGTGGATGAGTTGATTTGATGGGTTTGCGGATCATGCGGTCTATCCCCGCGGCCTTCGCTCGTGGCGTCGGCCGGGCGGGAAGACCGCTGGAGCTAGACCGCGCGGGCCTGAGCGGCCCCTGCGGAGCGTCCGGAGGACTTGCACCCGATGCCGACACCGCGGACGGCGTTCGCCGTCTGCCGCGCGTGCGGAACTCGGTTCGATGTTGGACTACTGCCCTCAGGGTCCATGGGGGGAGGCGGCTCCAAATTTGGGATGATGAACAATGCGTCCTTCACGCCGCGGGAGGGCGGCGTGAGGACGATCTTCTGCCTCGACGGGGTCGGTGTCAAGCCGCAGGCCGTCGGCTGAGAACCAACAACCGCGGCGGCGATAGGTTCGCTGAGCAGCGCAGGGGCGACGATCAGCGTCCGGCCTGTGCGTCGGGTCTGAGCAGCACATTGATCGTGTGGTCGACGAAGCGGTCGTAGAGGCGTTCGGCGTCGCGCTGGACGCTTTCCTTGGTGAAGCCGAGACGCTCGGGGATCGCCTGGCTGGCGTGGTTGTCGGTCGCGACGGCGATCACGATCCGGTGCAGGTCCAGCTCGCTGAACGCGTGGTCGACGAGCGCGCGGCAGCAGGCGGTCATGATCCCCTTGCCCCGGTGCTGAGCGTCGAGCCAGTAGCCGATGCGGGCGGAGCGGTTCTGGCGGTCGAGGGTGTTGAAGCCGATGACGCCGCAGAGGTTGGTGTGGTGCCAGATGCCGCAGGTGAAGGCGCCGGTGCGTGCAAAGGTGTCGAGGGTGGCGCGGATGAAGTCGCGGGTATCGTCTGGCGAGCGGGTCGAGTCGAGCCATGGGAGCCAGCGGCGGAGGTCTTCGCGGTTGCGGTCGGTCAGGTCGAAGAGCGCGTCGGTGTGGTGGGGCTGGAGGAGCCGGAGGGTGATCTCGGGGGTCAGGCGGTGGGGGAGCATGGCGGGTGATTGTTGAACCGGGCGCGTGGTGGGGCCTTCAGCTGGGCCCGGCGTTGCGATTTGTGGTGGTAGGTGATTGCCCCACATAGTCGGCGGGCTGTTCGCATTTGTGTGGGGCATGCTGTATGCTGTACGGGCAAACGCGTACCCGGAAGAGAGGCTCGGCCATGCCCGACGGACGGATGCACGAAGCGGTCTGGAAGGTCGTCGAGGGCGACCCGATGCTGGGTGTCGCGGTGATCGACCTTGGGGGGCGGTTGCTCTACATCAACGAGGCAGCCGCGAGGGCGTATGCCGACCGTCCGCCGGCGGAGATCATCGGGCGTCGGATCCAGGATCTGCTGCCCGACCCTGCGCTCGGGGACGAGATGGTCGAGAACGGGCGCCGGTGCCTTGAGGCCGGGCGGTCGATGGAGCTTCGCCGAGTCTGGCGTGGGCGTCACCACTATGTGACCTACAGCCCGCTGCCGACCGAGGGCGATGAGGAGGACCGCTTTCTCGGCGTGGTCAGGATCGGCGCCCAGCCCCCGCGTGACAAGAGCGACCTTGAGCTGAAGACCAGCTTCATCGAGCTCGGCCCGCTGAAGGAGCTGACGCCCCGCGAGCTGGAGGTGCTGGCTCTGATCGGCCAGGGCCTCCGCGTGGCGGACATCGCCAAGCTGCTGCACCGCTCGGAGCGCACGATCGAGAAGCACCGCGAGTCGATCGGGCGGAAGCTCGACTCGACCGACCGTGTCGAGCTCGCACTCATCGCCCGGCGGGCCGGTCTGCGGATGGACGACGCCTCGCTCAAGAGGATCGAGGTTCGGAGGAAGGACAACTCCAAAGATTCGCCGTACTCGACCTGAGGCCGGCCCTCATCCGGATATCCGAGGTTGGTTCTTTCTGAAACGGCGGCCGATCGGACCTTGGCGGCGGCCGGGGCGTGCTTCCGCCTTGCCGAGGTGTTGCAACCGGAACCCTCGGCTCTGAGATCGCCGGGCGGTGCGGCCTATCCGGGGCGAGCAAACCGAAATCCCCTCGAGCCCCGTCGCGGCAGGGCAGAAGGGGATCCGTTGGTGCGCAATCGGCAAGGGTGGCTTTCCAGGCATTGGGACGCGGCTCGGCACGGCTTCACGCTCGTCGAGATCCTGATCGTCGTGGTCATTCTCGGGATCCTCGCGGCGATCGTGACTCCGCTCTTCGGGGCCGCCAGCGAGGATTCGCGCCGGACCGCGTTTGTTGAGAACCTCCGCACCTTCGCCAGCGCCTGCGAGCTGTACCGCGTGCGGACGGGGCGGTATCCGTCTGATGGATCGAGCGGGCAGTTGCCCGAAGAGCTCGAGCAGTTCATCCGCCGCGAGCATTTCGAGCGGATCACACCGATCGGCGGCCTCTGGGACACCGAGTACATGGACACGGGCGTCCACGCCGCCGTGGGGGTGCACTTCCAGGCGAGCGCGCCGCCGACGCGGGATGTCGCGTACATGAACGAGATCTCGGCGATGATCGACGGGACGGATGTCAACGGCGGGTTCTTCCGGCGCATCGCCTCGGACCGGTACTACTGGGTGCTGCAGGACTGAGGCCCGCTCCGTCAAAGGTCTTTGTCAGGGTGTTGGGCACCGAGGCGGGGCCTGAACGGCGATTTTCTGTGCATCCGGGGCCGGCATCCGATGCAATAACCTCCTGAGGAGCCGCGTTCGGCTCGGGTGGCGGGGGTCCGCCGCGACCTTTCTGGAGGTTTCGCATGAACGGTGTTGCTATAGCGGTGGGTTCTGCGGTGGTTGTCGTTGGCGCGATCGCGATCTCTGCGGCCGTGCGTTCCGGCGGGTCGGCGGCGGAGAACGAGGCGGTCGCCTTGGACCAGCGCATGACGGCGCCCGAAGCGGTCAACGGCGGGGCGGAGCGGTCGGAAGATCGGCCGCAGCCCCTGACCCGCGGCCCGTCGATGGCCGAGCTCGCGCAGCAGGCCGCGTCGGAGTCCGACAACGACGCAAACGAGCCGCAGGAGCGGGCAGGCAGGCGAGGCGATCGTCGCGGTCGCGGCGGCGACAACGCTTGGAACCGCGAGATCGACCCAGACGACCTCGACGCCCAGCTCGAAGCCCAGCTCCGGCGCGCCGAACGCATGCAGCGTTGGATGCTCGATCGATTCGACACCGACGGCGACGGCGTGCTGAACGAGGAAGAGCTCGCACGCATGCAGGAGTTCCAGGAGCGGCGCATGAACCAGATGCGCGATCGTCTGGAGCAGGCGTGGGGAGGCGAGATCCCCCTCACCAACGAAGAGATGATGGCTTACGCCGGCGTCATCGGGCGTCAGATGGGCGAGGCCCGGCGCGAGATGATGCAGGACTTCCTGCGTGACCAGGGCGTCAGTTCCTTCCGCGATCTCTCCCCCGAGCAGCGCCGCCAGATGGGCCCGGTGATGCGCGACGCCATGCAGAACATGCAGCAGGACTTCATCAACCAGTACGACTCCTCCGGCGACGGCCGGCTCTCCGCAGCAGACCGCGAACGCGCCGCAAACGACATCCGCGACCAGATCTCCACGATGCAGAACCTCCGCCTGATCGATCTCAACCGCGACGGCAACATCAGCCCCGCAGAGATCCAGCACTACCTCGACCGCTTCAACCGGGGCGACCCGACCGCCGACCTCAACGGCGACGGCGTCGTCGATGTCCGCGACCTGCAGATCTTCAACGAGGTCATCTCCGCCAACTGAACCGGCCGAATCGGACGGCCCGGCTCGAACCGGGCTCTTCACGCCGCAATACTCCGGGGCATGGCGCAGCCTGCCCCGTTGTTGTTTTTGTCCCCAGCCGGTGACCCCGCCGGCGGCGTGCCACTCGCGCCCGGGGGCGAAGGATGACGGTGCTCGAAGTGATTCTCTGCGGCGTGCTGGGGCTCTTTGCCGGCACCGTCGGCGGGCTGGCGGGCATCGGTGGCAGCCTGATCATCCTGCCCGGGCTCGCCCTCCTCCTGGGCTACCGCGACCCCGCCCAGTCCGAGCAGCACATGTACATGGCCGCGGCGATGTGGATCAACATCCTCGTCGCGGTCCCCGCGGCGCTCCGCCACCGCCAGGCGGGGCAGAGCCGCTGGGACCTGGTGAAGGTCATCCTGCCGGCGATGCTCATCGGGATGGTCGTCGGCGTGCTGCTGTCGAACAAGGTCGAGGGGCTGCGACTGCGCCAGGGGCTGGCGGTCTTCATCGCGATCTACTGCCTGCTGAACATCTGGCGGGCGCTCAAGCCCGTCCGCGAGGAGACCAGGCCCAAGGAACGCATCGACAAGGCCCGCCTGAGCTTCTGCGGCTCCAGCACCGGGCTCATCAGCGGGCTGCTGGGGATCGGCGGCGGGTCGGTGCTGATCCCGCAGCTCCAACTGATGTGCAAGGTGCGGCTCAAGCACGCGGTCGCCACCAGCCTCACGGTCATGCCCGCAACCGCGGTCGTCGGCGCCTCGATCAAGACCGGCACGCTGCACACCCACGACCAGCCGGTCTACGGCGCCCTCATCCTCATCGCCGCGATCGGGCCGATGGCGATCCTCGGCGGGCGCCTGGGCGCGGGGCTGATGCACCACCTCCCGCTGCGGGTTGTGCGGGTGATCATCGCGGTCGTCCTGCTCGCCGCGGCGGTCAGAATGGCAGGGCTGTAGGCCCCAGCCTGACCCCACGGCACGCCCGACGGTCACCTGACGATCGCTGCCACCGGCCGGGAAGCAACCGGGCGCGGCACGGGTTCTGCTGCACACAATCCCGGCCTCCGGGGCTCGCCCCGGTCGCCCTCGGATTGCTCGGATCAACAGAGGATTTGTTCAACAGGAATCTCGGCCATGACGGCGTTTGTCAACAACATCAAGACCGTGGTCCTCCTCGGCGCCCTGACGGGCCTCTTGGTCGCGGTCGGCGGGATGATCGGGCGGGAGTTCATGCTCCCCTTCCTCATCATGGCCCTGGTGATGAACTTCGTCGCGTGGTTCTTCTCCGACAAGCTCGCCATCGCCGCGATGCGGGGCAAGGAGCTCGACGAGAACACCGGCGGCGACCTCTACCGCATGCTGGTGCGTCTGAGCGAGCGTGCGGGGCTGCCGCGCGTGCCGAGGCTGTACATCAGCCCGCACGACGCGCCCAACGCCTTCGCGACCGGGCGCAGCCCGTCGAAGGCGGCGGTCTGCTTCACGCAGGGCGCTCTTGACCTGATGAACCCCTCGGAGATCGAGGGCGTGATGGCCCACGAGCTGGCGCACATCAAAAACCGCGACACGCTGATCTCGACCGTTTCGGCGGTCGTCGCGGGCGTGCTCGCGTTCATCGCCCAGTGGGGCCTGCTGCTGGGCATGGGGCGGGGCGGGCACGGCAACCCGCTGGTGATGTTCCTCGTCATCATCATCGCGGCGGTGGGGGCCGCGGTCCTCAAGAGCATGATCAGCCGCGCCAGGGAGTATGTGGCCGACGCGGACGGGGCGAAGATCGCCGGCTCGCCCTACGGGCTGATCTCGGCGCTCGAGCGTCTGGACTCGTACTCCAAACGCATCCCGCTGCGCCAGCCGAACCCGGCGCAGAACAACCTGTTCATCGTCGAGCCGCTGACGGGCGACGCCGTGGGCCGCCTGTTCGCGACCCACCCGCCGGTGGCGGATCGGGTGAGGAAGCTGCGCGAGCTGGGCTGAGAGCGGGCGGGCGACGGACCGCCGCTCACCTGCTCCCCTGCTCCCCTGCTCACCTGCTCCACCCTCCAGCCACCGGCCCGCGGCCGGTGGCTAGGATGGCGTCCGGGCGAGCAGCCCGCGGGTGCGGTGGCCGAGCGGTTGAAGGCACACGACTTGAAATCGTGCAGGCCCGAAAGGGTCTCGTGGGTTCGAATCCCACCCGCACCGTTCGGTTGCACAGCCGCCGCGGCCGTTATCGGTCTCGGGTGGTGCCGCGGCACGTCTTAGTCACCTCAAAATCACCATCAACCGGCGATCCACTCCTTGTGCTCGATCGGGAACGCCGGTAATCTGCAATTGCGGTGTGTTCCGTGGGGGTCCGATCTCGTCATGCCAGTCGGCTGTCGGGGGCCTCTTTTGCAAGTAACCGACTTGTCCGCTTTTCGGCGGATTTGTCCATGGGTTTGCCTTGTTTTAGCAGGAGAGAAGAAATGAAGAAGTGTCTGCTCGCAGGAACTGTGGCGTGCTTGGCGACGGCCGGCGTCGCCTCCGCCGACTCGATCACCACGCTGTTCACCAGCAACAACGGCGGCGCTGATGGCTGGGGTGTCTTCTTTGATGTCGACATCGTCAACCCCGACGGCCTGATCTTCGATCAGGTCGACATCAACGCCCGCGGTGCCGCCGGCGTTCCGATCGGTCTCGAGGTCTACATCATCGCCGGCGGCTCTGATTTCGGCAACATCAACGGCCCCACCAACAGTTCGGCAGGCTGGACCCTCGTCGGGACGGGCTCGGGCAGTTCCGCGGGCAACGATGTCCCCACGCCGGTGGTGCTCAACAGCAGCTTCACGCTGATGCCGGGTCTCTACGGCATGGGCATCCGCACCACGGGCCTTGGCCAGAACTACACCAACGGCACCGGCGCCAACCAGTTCTTCGCCAACAGCGACCTGGAGCTCAGCCTCGGCAACGCCCGCAACGACGCCAGCGGCTTCGGCAGCAGCTCCTTCTTCCCCCGCGTCTGGAACGGCACCCTGCACTACGAGGTCGTGCCCGCCCCGGGCACCGCGGCCCTGCTGGGTCTCGGCGGCCTCATGGGCCTCCGCCGCAGGCGCTGATCGCCCTTTCGCGGTAAACCCAACTCCACCGAGCACCCCCCGGCCCAGCCGGGGGGTGCTTTGCTGCGCACGCGCGGGGGTGTGCTCCGCCCCTCGCCGTTCGATCGCCGCCTTGCGTGCCCGGGGACGGGATCGGCCGCAATACGCAACAACCGACACCGGTGTTGATCCGCCCAACCCGAGCAGCCGCCGACCGGTAGGCTGGCGGCATGGACGCGGCTGACCGTAAAACGCTGAAGCAGGACGACTCCCGCTGGGAGCGTGGGGACTGGGAGCACGACCCGAAGGAAGACCCGGATTGGAACGATCCGAGTCTGCTGCGCCGTCGGATCGGCACGCGCGAGGAACTCGAAGCCGTC